>NZ_AJLS01000123.1 GCF_000307875.1 Neobacillus bataviensis LMG 21833 | reverse complement strand
GGACAATAGCCGCTAGGGTGCTGGAGCTGGACAATTCTCAAAGTTAAAATTTTATAAGAAATGAAATAGCCGCATTTTTTAATACGGCTATTTTTTCGCTTATCTTTCTCTTTTAATGCTTTCCACTATTTCTTTCCCATTAGGGCTCCATTTAACCGCTCGATAATAAGCATCATGATAAAACGTGAACCAAGCGTTTTTTTCTAATCCGTATGGAAGCCATTTTTCCTTCGCCGTAATTGAAGCCATTGGGTAATCGTCATAGGCCATGACCCACAGAACATTTTGATGGGCATGTGTGGCCATGAGGTCTGCCATGTGGATGGATATTTCACCACTATCCTCAATGATTAGAATCGAATGCCCATCACTATGCCCGCCAGTATGAACCATCGTGATCGCCCCTAAGCTCCACTTTTCTTCAAATGGAATCACCTGTGATTCAATCGCTTCCCAGTTTTCTTTCCAGTATGTATTTTTCGAACGAATATTGGGATTACGCATTTCATCCCATTCTACTTGTGAGGTAATAATTTTCGCATTTGGGAAGGTGGAAACATAGTTGCCATCAACAAGCTTTGTTAAGCCGCCCGCATGATCAAAGTGCAAATGGGTCATTAATACATAATCAATGTTCTCAAGCCGTATGCCAACCTTTTCTAATGATTGTTCCAGCTCAGATTCCCTTGCTACACCAAAATTTCTTAATTGTTTCTCGGATAATTTCCCTTTTCCAAGACCTGATTCAACTAATAGATTTTTCCCATCCATCCGAATTAAAATTGGATCTGTCGGCAATTCAATTTGATTTTTTTCATTAGCAGGATATTTTCTCGACCATAAGCCCTTTGGAACGACTCCAAACATGGCACCGCCATCTAAATTCGTTACCCCGCCAGATAACCATGTTAGGGTAACATTTCCCACTTTTAACGTCTCCATCAAAACTCCTCCTCCCATTTTCTATATTTTAACATTGTTTAACGATGTGATGATAGAAAAAAGGACAGCTCATGATAAGAACTGTCCTTAGAATTAGTTTTGATATTTAACCTCACAGCGATAAATTCGATTTCCTTGTTCGGAAAACTTTTCCTCGTATTCGGTCATGATATTTCCTTCATATTCACTCTTATGAAAATCGAGGCTCACATATTTTAATAATAATCCATATGCCGAAAAGCTCATCAGCGAGTATTCAAATAAACCTTGGTTATCGGTTTTAAAATGAATTTCACCGCCATCCACCAATAGATCCTCATAAAGTTTTAAGAAATCTTTATAGGTTAATCTTCTTTTTTCATGACGAGCCTTTGGCCAAGGATCTGAAAAATTCAAATAAACTCGGTCGACATCATTTTTCGTAAAATATTTAGCTAAATCTGCTGCATTCACGTTTAAAAGTTTCAGATTCGGAAGATTAGCTTCAATTAAACGATCCAATGCCGCCACGATGACGCTGTCATATAATTCAATTCCCATATAATTAATGTCGGGATTAGCTTTTGCCATTTCGGTGATAAATTGCCCTTTTCCAGTGCCCACTTCGATATGAAGCGGCTGGTCTTTTTCAAAAATCTCATGCCATTTCCCTTTACACTGCTCTGGGTTGGCTACAATATATTGTGGATGCTGCTCAATTTTCTCCCTTGCCCACGGCTTATGTCTAAGTCTCATTCTGACACTCCTAATAAAAATTATCGATCAAAACATAACATGCTATCTTTTTTCTTTCAAGTAAAACTAAATGGAAAAATGGTTCACGCATAAACTGAAAAAGAATTCACAACCTAACTGTGAATTCCTTTTTTCATTTCCACTTGAAAGGATGTGCTTTTATGCCATTAAGTCATGAACACCAAGTTACTTTACTTAAAGATATCTTAACCAATCATCAATCAGATTGCTGCGGCTCAGTAGCAGAATGTGAACAACTGGAGCGATTAGTGAAGTCCCTCATGGTCAACGCCCAGGTTGATCAGAATGTAAAAACCATTCTGCAGGAGGTCTATCAATACGGCCAGCACGGCGCACAAACAGCTGATTTAGATCAGCATATTTTATCTAACCAAGAGAACCTATCTCAGTGGGTAAGTGATATTGGTCAATTTTCGTAAGAAAAGCGGATACGCCTGGAGTTGGACATTTACTAAAGAATGTCGTTTAAAAACGTAATCCATTTATTCATTTCTTCCAAGCGTTTTTTATTTTTATACCACTGTATGGAAGATAACGTTTGAATCGTCACATACCATTTCATTCTAAGCAATAGATTCGCTGTCAGCTCTTTACCGTAAAGCCTAAGCCAATCCGGCCAGTTCGCTTCGGGAATGTACCAGTAAAGGAGTAATCCAAGGTCAATGGCTGGGTCAGCAATCATTGCCCCGTCCCAATCAATCAAGTACAACTGGTTGTCTTCAGATAGCAGCCAGTTGTTATGGTTGACATCTCCATGACAAACCACTTTTTCATCACAATAAATGTGGATTGCTTCCTTTTTTAAAAAACTCATCGCTTTTTGCGATTCCGGTAAGGAAAGTACTTCATCATCCAACTCTTTTACCACCGATTGTAAAATGGGCTCTGGATTTAATGGTGAATTTTCGATCCTACTTAGCATTCCAAGCATTGGCTCAGAGCAATGAATTTTTTTAAGCAATCTTGCAACATTCTCATGGTTCATTTCTGAGGGCTTTAACTCTCGGCCAGGAAGCCATTGCTGCGCTGTAATTACATCTCCATTTTCCAATCGTTTTGTCCATACAAGCTTTGGGACGATCCCCTCTGCTGATAGTACTGCTAGGAATGGAGAGGAATTCCGCTTTAAAAAAAGCCTCTGATCTTCATATTCTGCATAAAAGGCTTCTCCTGTTTTGCCTCCAGCAGGGGTAATCTCCCACTCTTGTCCTAATAAATGTTCCAAAATTGCTCACCTTCAATTTATGCCGTTCTATTGGGCTTGTTCCTCCTGATTCAGAGGTAAAACCTGTGCTGCCGGAAGGATTTTGTTAACCACCATTATACCAGTAGCTTTTTTTAAAAATAAAAAAAAAGCTATTGAAACCATTGCACACAATAGCCATCTTACTAAATTTTATCTCCAATTGCCTTTTTTCGTCAAGTCATCTTGAAAAACTATTTTTTTAACAAAACATTTAGCGAAATGGGATCTATCGCGTTTGCTCCTCCTTGGAGGACTGCTATGGAAGAAATTCCCGCATGTTTTTGACTAGCCAAAACAGACCAGTCCCCATCTGGTAGGTGAATGAATTGTTTCATATTTGAAGGATTAATGATAATTATAACCTCTTCATGATCCTTTTTGAATAGGTAGCCTAACACTGGCGCTGTGAATGATAATGGATGTATTTGGCTGTGGATCTCTTTGGAAGTCCTTATTCGAAAACATGAAAATGTTTTCCGAATTTGAATAAGCCCCTTGATATAGTCTACATTTTCTTTAAACTTACTTTTTCGCTCCCAATCCAACTGGTTGACCGCATCCGGGGAACGATAACTATTTCCCTCTCCATTTTTTGTACGAAAAAATTCCTGACCACTGTGAAGAAAGGGGATTCCTTGCGATAATAGGACAATGCCTGTTGCAAGACGATGATATTTCATTCGTGTTTCCTGATCCGCATCAGGAAAGCAGGCATTAAGCTTATCCCAAAGTGTATGATTGTCATGGCATTCCACATAATTCACGGATTGGAAGGGTTCATTAAAGAGTCGGGTGCCTTGCTTTGTCAAACCAACACTACCTGTTAGAACTTCCATGGCAGCATCCAAGTGATGATCATTCCCTAAAGCATAACCTTTATCAAACAGGTTAAAGGTGCTCCCTTTTATAATGTCTCGAAATTTATCGTTAAACTGAGCAATATGCGGCATTTTTGCCTGATTCCCAATTGTCGCCTTTTGATCTAAGGGGAGCGGCGTGTTCAGGTTCCAGCCTTCACCGATGATAAGCGTACCTTCCTTAATACTGTCGCACGTTTTTTTTACCTCGGTCATTGTCTCCACATCTAAAATCCCCATTAAATCAAAACGAAAGCCATCGATATGATATTCTTCCATCCAATAGCGTACAGAATCAACAATATACTTTCTGACCATTTTTCGCTCTGAAGCAATATCATTTCCCACACCGGTTCCGTTAGAAGGCAGCCCCACGTCATTGTGGCGAAAATAATAACCAGGGACTATTTTTTCAAAAGAGGATTTTTCGCGAATATAGACATGATTATAGACGACATCCATGATCACCCGAAGGCCAATCCTGTGAACTTGATCGATTAATTTCTTCAACTCGGTGATTCTTGAGTACGGATTATGCGGATCCGTTGCATAGCTGCCCTCCGGCACATTAAAATGAAGGGGATTATAGCCCCAGTTATAATCTTTGCTTGGATGTAATTCATCGACACCGGCAAAATCATGGAAGGGAAGAAATTCAATATGGGTGATTCCCAGCTCTTTTAAATAGGATAATCCGGTGGGTTCTCCATCTTTTCCTTTCGTGTTCAGTTCACCTGCCCCAAGATACAGTCCCTTATTTTGGATGCCACTATTATGATGAATGGAAAAGTCTCTTATATGTGTTTCATAAATAATCGTATCGACGGGGTGTTCTATCGGTGTTAAGTCAGGTTTAGGCTTGGATGTTTTTTCGAGGTTCACAATGACCCCCTGCTCCCCATTTGCCGTTACCGCCTTCACATATGGGTCAACCACCTCATGCCATGCATGATTAACAAGTACGAAAAAGCTGTATTGATAAGCTTCAACATCTCGGTTAACACATGCAGACCAAATGCCCTGATCCTCTCGTCTCATCTTAATGATTTCTGAATAATGTCCGGTTGGAGGACGTAGTTTTAATTTTACCCCAGTCGCTGTCGGTGCCCACAGCTTAAAACGGGTTTGATTAGCATGAAAGGTCACCCCAAGGTCCTGACCCTCATAATAGAATTTTTCGTCAAAGGAGTTGGTTCTGATTACGGCACCGATTTGAAGATCAGTTCTCTCGCCATGATGATCAACAATCCAGTATTGTTTACCAAATGAAAATTCACCTTCAAATCGGCATATATATTTATGACTATGTTCAATTTCCAACTTTTTTAAGATTTCAAGTGGTATTTTTGAAGAATCAGCCGTCAACCAAAAAGTGGAGGACAAGCCGTGATGATACGAAAGCGGAAGAAGAATCGTAATGATATTCATCTCATCCAAGTAGGCAAGAAACTTCCTGTCAGCAGAAATCATTCGAATTCCTCTCCTTTAATTGAATTTCTTCCTTCTTAGGTCTTCTTGTTAACACTTCCAAAACCTTGGCTTGAAGGTGGATGGAGAGTGGTGTAAATCCGATATGTTCCCCATCTGCGTGTACATATAAGGATGTCCCCGCTTGAATCGAAATCACTCTTCCTTTATAGGTTTTTACCTCTTTAAAATGTATATGCTTACCCCAGAAAACACTGATAAAGACGAGGAGCAGCTTTAGTCGTGATAATTGATGGACAACGGTAATATCAAAAAGTCCATCATCTGGCACAGCATTTGGGGCAATCTGCATCCCACCGCCATAATATGGCTGGTTGGAAACGGTAACAAACCATGTTTGTTCAAATATATGCTTATTCCCGTCAATTGATAAATCAATTGTTGTTGTTTTGTAAGTAAATAGTTTTTTTAAAAGGAAATAGACATAAACCAGCCTGCCTAGTGAAAATTTATTGAGAAGCGCCTTTATCCGTGAATGGTTTACCTCGTAGGAAATGACGGCATCAAATCCTGCTCCCATATTATTAATAAAGAAATGCTCATTAGCATCTCCCATCGTGACTTTCCCAATATCGATTGGTAATGCTTCGCGCTTCATCAAGCGGAGAATTACTTGTAGCGCTTCTACCGGATCCGCAGGAATTTGAAATCCTCTTGAAAAGTCATTTCCGGAGCCACCAGGAATAAAGCCCAATGTGATGTTTTTATCCTTGACGATTCCATTCATCACCTCGTGCATCGTTCCATCACCGCCAACAGCAATGATCAATTTGGGCTCTTTGTTTTTTGCTGCAATTTGGCTGGCAAGGTGTTTAGCGTGTCCGGGATATTCAGTAAACACTGCGAGATAGGATAGGTTTTCAGTCTTTAGTTGATTTTCAATTCTCTCCCATATTTTAAGGCAGTAGCCATTCCTTGCTTTTGGATTAACAATAAAATAAATATGTTTCATAAAACCAACCCTTATGTTTGAAATGGAAATGTTATGATTGCTTCATATTTAGGTGTTTGCTTGAGATGTGTTTGATATAATATGATTTCACTTACAAGAAAGCCTAGGGCTTCAGACTGCAGCTCCTTCCATAGTTCCAATAACTCCTTTTGAAATGGCTGCGCCCCGTTCCACTTTCTTGCTAATGTGATATGGGGCCTAAATGGCCTTGTTTCCAGTTGAAATCCCGCCTTCTCACAAGCTGAAAATACTTTATTTCTAATTGCTTTTAGCTCAGCACTTTCCTCCGTATCCACCCAAAATATACGTGGTGAATCTTCGTGACCAAAAATCCCCAGATTGTGCATTTTCACTGGAAATGCCTTAGCCTCTTTTAAGATCTGTTTCACAATTTTTTCTGCTTCGGCTAACTTTTCAGGATCAGCAGCACCTAGAAAAGCCAGTGTAATATGCAGGTCTTGATGATGTACCCAACGGCTAAAAGGGAGGGAATCCCTCATTTTTTCGATATGATTTTTCATGATTCGTTTCGTTTCATCAGGTATTCTTACCGCAAAGAAAAAATGACTTCGTTGTTCCATTGTATGGTTCAGTCCTTTAGTTAATTTTAGTCTATTTTCCCCAAATTGTATCTATCGGCAAACGTATAATGATAAAAAAGATGTGTTGCAGAATAACACATCTTTTTTATATTTCTTATTCTGTTTTTCCCAATTCATATATAGCTTGTGCATAAATCGCTGTTGCTTTTAGTAAATCTTCTATATACATATACTCATCTTTTTGATGGGCGATATCTGGTCTTCCAGGAAATAATGGGCCAAATGCGACTCCGGCTTTTAGTGAGCGGGCATACGTTCCACCGCCAATCGCAATCAACTCTGCCTTTTCTCCTGTTTGCTCTTCATATACCTTTTTCAAGGTTTGAATCAGGAATTCCTGTTCATCCACGTGATGCGGTTTTGAATCGGAAAAGTTTTCAATCGTAAAACCCTCGTCTTTTAAAAGTGTATCTAGCTTTGCCTTGGTTTCCTCCATTTTGTTAGTTACTGGGTATCTGCACGTCATACCAATACTGCCGCCGGATTCAGGTGTAAAGCTAAGCTTTCCAGGATTGATCGTTAATTCTCCGGTAATCTCGTCCGAATAGGCAACCCCCAGATTAACTCCCCTTGAATCATCAAAAAAGTAGCGAGAAACGAATTGGAAATAATTTTTGGCCTTTGTATCCAACTCTTGTTTTGAAAGGAATTCCGCTAAAAATAATCCGGCATTCTTCCCATTTCTTGGCTCCATCCCGTGTGCAGAAACCCCGATAACTTCTAAAATCAGTTCTTCGTTTTGGACATGGTAATTATATTCCAGATCAACTTCCTTCATATTAGCGATGAATTGCTGTACCACTTCATCTTGGTGTTCCTTTACAAGCAGGGTTGCCTTGGCATGATCCGGAACCATATTGTATCTTTTTCCAGAAACAAAACTCACAATCTTAGCATTTGCCTCAGTTTCACCTGCTTCTATAGGCCCTGTCTGCACCATATCAAAATCAGCAATACCTTTTTCCGCATTAATAATCGGGAAATCCGCATCTGGAGCAAATCCTAAAGACGGCATTTCTTCATGCTGAAAATAATGCTTGACACAGCGCCAATTGCTTTCTTCATCAGTTCCAATAATCATGCGAACACGTTTTTTAAGCGGCAGACCAAGTTCTTTGACAATTTTCATTGCATAATATGCGGCCATTGTCGGCCCCTTATCATCAAGCGCACCGCGGGCATAAATTTTTCCATCGCGAATTTCCGCTCCAAACGGATCACTTGTCCAGCCATCCCCTTCCGGCACGACGTCCACATGGCACAGGATTCCCAGCAGTTCTTTTCCTTCACCAAACTCGAGGTGACCAGCGAGATTGCCGACATTTTTCGGAGTGAATCCATCCTTTTCACCGAGGTGGAGCAGGTAATCTAGTGCCTCCTTCACCCCTTGTCCAAGCGGTGCCTCAGGGGAGGTATGTTCCTCATCTAAAAGACTTTTAATATGTAATAATCCTTGCGTGTCCTTAATTAAGTCTGCTTTTCTCTTTTCAACTTCGCTCATCCAATTAATCTCAGTCAATTACGTGTACCTCCTATATGTTTGTACTTCCATTACAATATCATTTCTGAAATTATCTTAGCAATTTTGCGTTAATATCGAAGTATTTCATATTTTAATTAAAAATTCAAATAATTCATCATAAATCAAACACCTAAAGCCATAACCTATAGTAAGAGAATGATAAAGGAGGCCATAATCCGAATAATTCACAGAAATTTGGAAGATTATTTTGTAAACTTTTCTATTGTGGTAGAAATTTTCAGATATTATGGGTACAATAAGGTTAGATGTATGACATCTAAGTGCTCACTTCAACCCATCCATAAAAAAGGAGATGGCTGCGCGGAAAAGAAACTACATATTCTTGAAGAGTATTCTTCAAATAGGCTGTCGGTAGATGGATTAAGCCATAGGTTTGAATTTAGGATAGGGAGTGGTTCTTTGAAACCTTCAACTAACCGGATGTTAAACCGCATCAAATGTATCTACATGTTTATTCGCAATAACGGCACAGTCACAACGCAGGAACTTGTAGAGGAATTTGGTATCACTCCTCGCACCATACAACGAGATTTAAATGTCTTAGCCTATAATGACTTGGTCATAAGCCCAAGCCGCGGAAAATGGACGACAACACAAAAGAAAGTGAAGATGTCATCTTAACACAAAAATAGTAGTGATTTAAGCATAGAAAAGCACGCGCGATCTATTTTAGCGCGTGCTTTTTATTTTTCTGAACATTACCGTTTCTCTTGTAAGGGAGCAAAGTTAGTGATTTGCTTATATTCTTGTTGGGTTAGAATTCCGAGCTTTTTAAAAACAAACGTATAAATGATAATCCTCCGCTGCATTCGAGGCGTTGCGATCATGAAAATCATCTCCTCTTTTAAACTAGTTTATTCCCCACCCCCAATAAAGTTTCCTTCAGGCAAAAAAAATATTTTACATCGTTCAGAACCAATTAACCTCATTGACAGTTTCGAAAAATATGATATATTAGTATAAAAATACTTTAGCGCTTAAAAGCGTCTAAGTGAGATAGAAAAGTAGGTAGGGACATCATGGAGAATAATCATCAGGACTTAAAAAAAGGGCTATTGCCGAGGCATGTGCAGTTCATTGCTTTAGCGGGTATGATAGGAACGGGAATTTTTAAAGGGAGCTCAGATACGTTAAGTATTGCTGGGCCAAGTGTTATTGTAGCCTATTTAATTGGCGGGCTATTGTTATTTATTATTATGGCTGCATTAGGGGAAATGGCCTTGGCTTTTCCCAATATGAATGTGCAGCATCTCGTCAATAAAGCTTTTGGCTTCCAGGTATCCTTTCTGGTCGGATGGCTTTACTGGATCAATTGGATTATCGTAACAGTTGTTGAATTATTAGCAGCAGGTAGTTTTTTGCAATTCTGGTTTCCTTCAATCCCATTATGGCTTCTAAGTTTTCTCTGTGCCGTCGTCATCGTAGGCATCAATTTATTTCAAGTGAAATATTACGGGGAACTTGAGTTTTGGTTTGCGGGAATCAAGATTATTGCCTTGGTTGCTTTTATTATATTAGGCTGCTTTCTACTTTTTGGAATGATCCCTAGTACGATAGAGGATCCATTTTCGAACTACACCGCACATGGCGGCTTTTTCCCACACGGACTGGGGGGAACATTTAGCGCGTTTTTAGTTGTAATGTTTTCCTATGGCGGCGCTGAATTAATCGGGGTTGCTGTAACCGAAACAAAAGATGCCGAGCGAGTTTTGCCGAAAATCATTAAAGGTGCCGTTTGGCGCGTTATCATTTTTTATATTTTTCCAATCCTGATCATCTGCGGCATGATGCCTTGGGACAAAGTGACAGGGGCAGACAGTCCTTTCGTACAGGTGTTCAGCAGTACAGGGTTGCCTGGAGCAGCACATATCATGAATTTTGTCCTGTTGACAGCGGTTCTCTCTGCTGCCAATTCCGGAATTTATGCCACATCAAGAACGCTATTTTCGATGGCACAAAGTGGTGTGGCTCCAAAGGGGTTAGCAAAATTGTCTAATAAGGGGATTCCGTTAACGGGGATTATGATTACGAGTGTCTGTATTGTAGCAGGTGTTTACTTAGCCTACCTAACACCGAGCCAGGTCATCAGCTACCTCATGACCATCCCAGGTTTTACGGTCATGATCATTTGGATCAGCATTTGTGCCGCTCAATTAAAGCTGCGACCGCTTTATAAAAATCAACCAGCATTTAAAGTTAAATGGTTCCCTTTTACGACCATTTTTGCGATTGTTTCGTTAAGCATTATCTTTATTGGATTTTTGTTAAATCCAAATAATGTGATTGGTTCCTCTGTTTGTGTTGTAACTATTGGAATTCTTATCATTCTTTCGTTTGTTAATAAGAAAACTGGGGTTAGAGAGATTCCTGCATAAAAGGCCAGCGATTTGCTGGTCTTTTTCATTTTGGTTTTAATTCCTTTTTTGTTTTCACGATTTACTCGTCACTTTCCCTATTTTACCCGTGAACCCTTCTTGAACACCCTTTTAAACAGCTAAAAAGCCAGGCGAGTAGCCTGGCTCTGGTAACTATCCATCTTGCTCATCCGACTCCACAAACAGCCTAAGTGCAGTCAGCTTATTTTCCCAAAATAGTTCAAAATACTGAAGCCAATCTTTTAATTCAACAAGTGGTTCCGGCTCGAGCTTGTACCTTGTTTCCCTGCCCACTTTCCGCTCCTTTACCAGCCCAGCATCTGCTAAAACGCGCAAATGCTTGGACACAGCAGTTCGGCTCATCGGAAAATGTCCACTAATTGCGGTTACAGGCATCTCTTCCTTGCTCAGAAGTTTCAACAGTTTTCGTCTTGTTGGATCAGCGATGGCTTGAAAGACATCATGACTAGCTGATGATGCGGCCATTTACGCCTCAACATATGATTGTAATTTTTTCACAAGACCTGCCCATCCCTGGTTCATATTATCGCGAATCGGCGTATGTGGCGCACCAAACTCAGTAACTTTATTAGCATCCCAGCCGCCATGAATAAGAGTAAACTCTGTTTTGCCATCCACTTCTTTTAATTCAAATGTAAGTGTCCAATCTTTCCCCCAATTAAACGATAGGCTGTTAGGCGGGTCGACTTTCGTTACCTTACATGGAGACATTCCAAATTGACCGGCATTTAGGTGAAATTCATGACCTTCAACAGGCTCCATATCATTTGGCATAAACCAAGCTGTTAACCCTTCTGAGGTTGCTACAGCATTCCATACCTTCGAAATTGGTGCATTGTATACTAGGGTGTATCGAATATCTTCTAATGTTTGTGTTTGATTTTCCATAATGATTGCTCCTCTAAATTTTATTAATTACGAAACCAATTGGTTTCCCTTTAAAATAATATAACACCTTTTGGTTTCATGTCAAGCGAAAAAAAAAGTGACTCTGCACATTAAGTAAAGTCACCCAAAATATCATTTTTCATTCAAAATTATTGACCGCTAGACAGCAGTGCACGGGCAATCCCGACAAAGTACTCGGATTCGCGAATGATATGATTTAAAACTACTTTAGCGGTATGATTGCTGCTAACCGCTTGGCTATGTGTTTTGATTTGCTCACATAGTTGAATAAAAGATTCACTCTGCTCTAAGCAATAGGAAACCAGCTGGAGCACTTGCTGATACAATTGATCCGATACCTGAGAACCAGAACGAATCACAGATTCAATGAAACTGACAACCTGCTTATGCGTTTCCCCAAGAGCTTGTTCCCACTTTTTCAAGGCATCCACAAATTCTGGCTCTAGCCCTGACACCAGCTCCCGAATAACAACCGTGTGTTCCTCTTCTTGGTGCTTCCAAAATTCTGCTTCATCCAATATTCTTAGCGGCATTTGCGGCCCATAGTAAAATTGCATAGACATCCCCCCATCCCATATCACTTCCAATGTATGGGAAAGGCTATCAATTTATGCTTCTACATTTAACTTCCCGCCCGATGCTTTTTGGAAAAAGTTCCATATGGTACAATAAGAAAAAATTAGTGAGGTAGTTTTCATGTTATCCACTCAATATATAAGAAGTATGCTATTGAAGAGGGATGAAATCCCTTCTTTTAAAAAATATCCTTTTAACCTTCCCAGCTTGAAGACATTAGACGGGCTTGCTTTTCACCCAAATGTAACTTTTCTCATCGGTGAAAATGGAATGGGTAAATCCACTCTACTTGAGGGGATTGCGGTTGCCTTAGGATTCAATCCTGAAGGTGGTTCATTTAATTTTAACTTTTCCACCTATGACTCCCATTCGCCACTTAGTGACTATCTCCAATTGATCAAAGGCATTGAAAAACCGCAGGATGGATTTTTCTTGCGGGCGGAAAGCTTTTATAATGTGGCATCTAATATTGAGGAATTAGATAGGCAAGTCGGAGGCCGGCCAATCATTGATTCCTTTGGCGGTGTCTCCTTGCATGAACAATCGCACGGCGAAGCCTTCTTTGCCACGTTTCTTCATCGCTTTAGAGGAAATGGACTCTATATTTTAGATGAACCAGAAGCTGCCCTGTCGCCGCTCCGGCAAATGTCGATGCTGACAAGGATTCATGACTTGGTTAACGAAAACTCACAATTTATCATCGCAACCCATTCACCAATCATCATGGCGTATCCGGATGCAAAAATCTTCGAATTCAGCGAAGAAGGAATTAGAGAGTGCAAACTTGAAGAAACGAATCATTATCTGATTATGAAGCAATTTTTTGATGATAAAAATAGAATGCTGCATCATTTGCTAGGATAATCTTACCTAGGAAAAAAGAGCGCGGAAACCGCGCTCTTCTTCATGTGATAATATTTTTCCCATAAAAGATTTCATCCATCTCAATCTTTAATCTTTCGGTAATTTCAATATGTTCATCAGGTGTCAGCTTTTCTTTCGTATAGCCGAACAAATAGTTATTTAAATCAAATTCGCGCAGCTTACATTTTGTGTGGAAAATATGCTCCTGATAGACATTGACGTCAATCATATCGAATAATTCGCCGACATCTTCAGGGATGTAATTCTGAATCGAGTTGATTTCGTGGTCAATAAATAACTTGTGGCCAGTTTTATCCCTTGTAAAACCGCGAACACGATAATCAATTGTCATAACATCGGTCTCAAACGCCCGGATTAAATAATGAAGTGCCTTAAGCGGCGAAATTTCTCCGCACGTTGAAACATCGATATCAGCTCTAAATGTACTAATTCCTTCATCAGGGTGAAATTCCGGGTATGTATGAACGGTGATATGACTTTTATCTAACTGCATCACTACCGATTCCGGGAGCGGCCCAGGGGATTCTTCAAAGGATTCCGATGGAGCATTGGCAACCGGCCCCTCTGATACCAACAAAGTGACACTCGCTCCCGCCGGTTCAAAATCCTGACTTGCCACATTTAAGACATGGGCACCAATTATATCAGAAACATGTGTCAATATTTTCTGCAGTCTTTCCCCACTGTATTCTTCATCAATATAGTTTAAATAGGCTTCCCGTTCTTCTCGCGTTCTTGTAAAACAAATGTCATACATATTAAAGCTTAACGACTTCGTCAGGTTATTAAATCCATGTAATTCAATAGCCTGCTCATGTGTAAGTTTCATGAATTTTCCCCCTTTATATCCTAAAACCTATTTAGGTTTTATAGTACCCATTGTTATACCCGGTTACTTATTTTTTCAAAAAGATTACATTGTTTTAAAAAAATCTCCATTTACTCATATTTAACACTTTCTTGAGGAAAATAATTGAAGGTCTTCTAATGAGGTGAAAGGATGAAAAAACAGCTTTGTTTATTATTGATTTTTCTATTATTACTGCCTACTGGCTTAGCAAATGCGGAACCCGTTAATGTTAATAGTGTAAAGGCTGCGTTTGTGAGAGATGGCTTTCTCTGGACAAAAATAAATGGCAAGGAAGAAAAAATCACAAAGGAGCCAGGTAAGTACGATTATCCTCCCCAATGGTCACCCGACGGAAAATGGATTGCTTATCAAGTTGAAGCAAAAAAGAAACTTAATCTGAGCATGGAGGCTCAGACAGAAATATGGGTGTACAATCTGGAAATGAAACAGCACAAACAAATTACACTGGATGGGAACAACCCTAGATGGTCGCCCGTTGAGAATATTCTAGCGTTTAAAAGCGGGGGTGTCCTTAATGTATCAAACCTTGAAAACTTTTATAATATCGCGTTAGGTGTCGGTGATTATAACTGGTACCCCGATGGCCGTTCATTCATAACAGCCTCTAGTGCGTCACTAAGACCTGATGGCTGGACAAATCCGGTTCTTTTCCAAATAGGTCTTGAAAAGGATTTATCCAAAATCACCAGTCTTACCAAGAATGTAAAAAAGCTTTTTACCATTCCAAGTGAATTGAAGAAAGGGAATATCAGCCTCTTGGCAATTGATGTAAATAAATTCCAATTTTCCTCTGATGGGAAATGGATCTCATTTGTTGTCAGTCCAACCGCGTCGTGGTCAATGGATAGCGATTTTGTCTGTGTTATTTCGTCTGATGGTCAGAACTTCGAAGTAATTGATGATATGAATGGGGACTCTATTGTAAAATGGGCATTCCATAAGAATCGTTTAGGCTATATTGCCGGCGGGGGCAGAATCGTCTTTGGATTTAAAGATAAGGACATGAAGGTAACCGAACTTCCCGCATTTAAATCGATTAACCTTACTCCACCAAAGTTCGCTGAACTTGGATTTGCTTGGTTGGATGATCATTCTTTAGTTGTTTCAAGAGTAAAAGAAAGCGAATGGTCTAATGACGCCAAGAAGCGGCCAGACCCTTCATTATTTTTAATCAAAATCGGCGAACAAAAGCAAAAACAAATTACCCATCCCCCTAAGGACTACGGTGATTACGATCCGATTTATATCTCCTCAGCGAAAAAATTAACATGGCTGAGATTCACTGACCTAGTTGATTTACAAAGAGACCTGTGGATTGCCGACCAAAACGGGGAAAATGCAAAGCTTTGGATCAAAAATGTTGGCGGGTATGATTTCTATGAAGAAAAACTCCCATAATATACTTAATTATAATTATTATAATTAAGTATTGATTATAAAGTAATATATGTTATAATAAATATAGACAAGAAATTAGGAGGAATGTTAAATGACAATCGAACAAGTACTTAACCAACAAATCGCAAACTGGAACGTATTATACACAAAATTACACCACTTTCACTGGTACGTGAAAGGGCCTCACTTCTTTACCTTACACGCCAAATTTGAGGAACTATACGAAGAAGCAACTGCAACGATGGATGAATTTGCCGAACAACTACTCGCAAATGGCGGCAGTCCTATTTCAACATTAAAAGAGTCGCTTCAACTTGCAACAATTGAGGAAACGAATGAAAAGTTGACGGCAGAAGAAATGGTACAAGCAGTTATTAATGATTTCTCTCTAATCATCGATGAATTAAAAACTGGGATGAAAGTAGCGGAACAAAATAACGACGAAGTAACAAGTGATATGTTCCTTGGTCTAATGGGAAAACTTGAAAAACATAACTGGATGTTGAAATCCTTCTTACAGGCATAAATAAGCACCTTAAAAATGACTTGGAATTTTTCCAAGTTATTTTTTTTATTTTAAAATCCTCTCTGGTTGAATTCTCAATTTGATGTACATTCTCCCTTATATTCATAGTTTTCCCAAATGGGGAAACAATAGTAATACTCTATAATTGACGGTGATTGGTTGATGAAAAGATGGTTTAGCAGGAAAAAAGGACAAGGGGATTTGGAAGGAAAAGAATGGGAACAAATATTAGCAAAATCCAAAGATTTTAAAACAACCTTTTATACTCACCCAAAAACAAATGTAAGCTTTTGCCTTCGGTTTTTAAATACATTAGTTGATGAGAAAAGTGTTCAACAATTCCTTTCTTCTATATTAGAGGGAGATTTTCATACGATTAATGATTTGAAAAAGATCGTGCCATTTGAGGATGTGCAAATTTGTGAAGACACTTCCGTCATTGAAGAAAGGTTATGTAATGGCTATGCACTCCTGACCATTGACACAGAGGAATATCAATTTGGGTTGATTGCTGCCAAAAAGGAACTGATTCGTGCTGTAGAGCCTCCGGAAATAGAGGTTTCCGTTATTGGTCCGAAAGAAGCTTTTATTGAATCAATCGACGCAAATTTAAATTTAATCAGAAGAAGATTGCCTGTAAAAGAACTAGTAGTCGAGGAATATACGATTGGGAGTTTATCTAAAACAAAGATTGCGGTCCTACATATGGAAGGGATTACGAATCAGCAGAACCTGAATACCGTTAGGCAGCGTTTGCAAGATGTTGAATTTGATGCGATTACCGATAGTTCCTATATTATGCAGATCATATCGGATAATTCGAATTCCCCATTTCCTCAGCTGCTGGATACTGAAAGGCCGGACAGAGTCGCTGCGGTTTTGGCGGAAGGAAAGATTGCCATTTGTGTAGACGGCTCACCGCATATATTGATAACACCGGCAACAATTATCAATTTCTTTAGTGCCTTCGAGGATTACTATTTAAATTGGATAACCGCTTCCTTTTTCAGATTGCTCAGGGTATTTGCGGTTGCTTTTTCGATTTTGGTAACCCCCCTTTATGTAGCTGTACTTACTTATCATTATGAAATTATTCCGCATGATTTATTGGGGACATTAATTTCATCAAGGCGAATCGTACCCTTGCCACCCGTTTTGGAAGCTGTGTTTTTAGAATTGACAATTGAATTGTTAAGGGAGGCAGGGGCGAGGCTGCCGACAAAAGTCGGGCAGACAATTGGTATCGTGGGAGGTATCGTTATTGGGACCGCGTCTGTTGAAGCAGGCCTTACAAGTAATGTTCTGCTTATACTCATCGCGCTGGCGGCACTTGCTTCCTTTACGACACCCGTCTATAGGATGGGCAATACCATCCGATTACTTCGCTTTCCTTTTTTGTTTTTTGCCCACCTATGGGGATTAGTTGGAATCGTCTTTTGCTTTTGTATTTTAATTACCCACTTAATCCGGCTTACATCCCTTGGCAGCCCGTTTTTAGCGCCATTTTATCCACCGAGAATGGTAGACATGAAAGATTCTCTCATCAGGTTACCGTTCGAAGATAGGGCGATGCGACCGCAATTTTTAAGAACAAAACATCCTTTCCGCTTTAGTAAGAAAAAGGCAAACATGAAAAAGGATATTGAGGAATGATAGGAAGTGACCAATGATGCAAGAGCAAACCATACCTGAAAGGCTGAAGATTTCCCCTTTCTTAATTTATTTTGTGGTTACGTCCATGCAAATTGGACTTGGTGCTTTTGATTTTCAGCGTAGAATTGCCAGATATGCTGGCTATGATGCCTGGATCTCGATCTTGTTTGTGGGTGCATGCCTTCATATCATTATGTGGATGATGTATAAAATTCCCGAAACTGTTAATGGAGATTTGGTAACGGCCCATACCTTTGTCGCTGGAAATTTTTTGGGGAAGCTACTAAGTTTTCCCCTTATCGTCTATTTCCTTATGCATTCTTTGACTACATTGCGTACATTCATTGAAATCATTCAGGGATGGATGTTTCCGGAATTGAGCTTATTCTGGTTCACCTTCTCTTTTATGCTGCTTTGTATGTATATTGTTTTTGGAGGATTGCGAACAATTGTTGGGATTGCTTTCTTCAGTCTTGTCTTGCCGGCATACCTTTTGTTAAGTTTTGGGTTCAATTTACCCTATTCTGACTTTAACAATTTATTGCCCATTTGGGATCATTCTGTAAAAGACTTGCTAAAAAGTTCCTTTCACATGACACTTGCGTTTATCGGCTTTGAAACCGTGCTCTTTATTTATCCATTTATTAAGAATCCACAAAAGTCCAAAAAATGGGCTCATTTAGCCGTATTAACAACCACTATCCTATTTACAGTTTTTTCGGTTATTACTTTTGCCTATTTCTCGGAAGGACAGCTGCAAAAGGCATTATGGCCCACATTAACGATGTGGAAGATTGTCAAATTATCCTTTGTAGATCGCTTCGAGTTCATTGGGATTGCTAATTGGAATTTAATTATCCTCCCCAATGTGTGTATTTCGATTTGGATTGGCTCAAGGCTGGTAAAAAGAATTTTTAATATTAAGCAAAAAAAAGGAGTGTACATGTTTGTTATCGCTCATTTAGTGATCATCAATTTCATTAATACACGGGAAAAAATTGATTTGTTAAACAGTATTATGGCGAAAATAGGCTTTGCTTTTACAATCCTGTACATTCCTTTATTATTCATTGCGATCCAAATTGCTAAAAGGGTGAAGCAAAAATGAAAAGGCTTTTCTTATGTTTCATTGCATTATTTCTCCTCTCGGGATGTATTGAGAAAAGAATCATTGATGATATTAATATAGTTACGGGGATTGGTTTTGACAAAGCAGGTAATAAACAAATGATCGGTACTTTTTCAGCACAAATTATCAAGGCTGATAAAAGTATCACGAATCAAACGTTTATTTCAAAAGGCTCTCTTCGAAGAGACCTTTTAATAAAAGCAGCGAGGCAATCCTCCCAACCCCTTGTCACTGGCGGTGTCGGAGTGACCGTTGTTGGTGGCGAGCTCGGGAAGGATGGAATAAAGGATATTTTAGATGTATATCAAAGAGATGTTTCCATAGGGGCTAGAAATTATTTTGCTATGGCGGATGGGCAAGCGAAAAAAATTTTACAAGGAAAATACGGAACAATTGGAACTGGGGATTATTTATATAATTTATTGGATAATAGTGTGAAAAGTAAGGATATACCTAAAACCAATCTCCATTTGTTATTGCATGATTATTATCAAAAAGGTAAGGATATCTATCTTCCTATACTAAAACAAAAAGGTATTAATAAGGTTGAGATTAGTGGGATTAGCTTTTTTAAAGCAGATAAAGTAGCAGGCGTTATTCCTCCGGAAAAAATGCCTTTTTTCAATCTGCTGGTGAACAAGTACAGTAAGGGTAATTTTTCAGTCCCGAATCATGATGACGGAAAGACATCCATCAAAAGCTTTGTTTCTAAGCATACATTTAAAATAGCTAAAAAAAATCCTTCTCACGTTACCATTCAAATAAAAATTAAGGGTTCCATCCAAGAATATACCGGAAGGAAGCTTACTAAAAAGGAAATAAACAAAATTCAGAAGAGTTTAGAAAGAAAAGTAGAAAAGGAATGTTTAAAGCTAGTAAAAGATTTTCAAGAAAAAAATGCTGATCCTATTGGACTAGGGGAATTTTACAAAAGCAGAAAACGTTCTTTTGACTTCAAAAAGTGGGAAAATGAATATAAAAATCTGAATGTTAAAATAATATGCAATGTCATAATTGAGGAAACGGGTATAATCGATTAAGCGAGGAATAGAACGTCAGGATGGAAAGAAGCGATGAAGCCTGGAGACGATACTCAAAACCTTAATAATCTTATTTTCTTTTTCCATGATTTTAACAGCATGTGTTTCGCAACCCTCGGACAAAAGCAATAATGCGAAACCAAAGGAAATTGCCTTAGATCCAAAAGAGGTAAACAACTTCACGTCAAATTTTCTGGATGAACTAATGGATTTAGCTCGAAAAGGCAGGATTAAGGATTGTCCATTTAATGCATTGGATAGCACCATGGTCGATTGATACACTGGATTGGTCACAAAAAGAAGCGAAAAATATCGTTAATAATGTCATGTCCAATGTTCGAAACGGTGACATAATTTTAATGCACTCCGATTCTGACAAGGGTGAGACCCAAAAAGCATTACCTCTGTTAATCGAGGAATTGCAAAAGAGGAATTTTGAAATTGTTGATTTGGAGGATTTGTTGAATATAAAAGCCTATCAATAAACAAATTGAAAAAATGCCTCTGGAGACCTTATATTATCTAAAAAGCAGCCAATTATTGGCTGCTTTTCACTTGATATTCGTTCAATAGTTCAACTTCTTCATCTGTTAATTCCCGGTATTCACCGAGCTCGAGTGTTTCATCTAACGGGAGAGGCCCCATTGAGATCCGCTGGAGGTAAACCACCCTTTTTCCAACAGCTTCAAACATTCTCTTAACTTGATGAAATTTGCCTTCCGTGATGGTTAACTCAATGTCAGAGCGGATGCCAGACTTTAAAATGTTCAACTCGCCAGGCTTTGTTTCGTAACCGTCATCTAAAGTTACTCCATGAGCAAAATCTTCAACATCCGCCTCCGTCACTTCTCCGTCAATCACAGCAAAATACGTCTTCGGCACATGCTTTTTCGGAGAAAGCAGCTTGTGTGCCAATTGACCATCATTCGTGATGAGCAGCAATCCTTCCGTATCCTTGTCCAACCGACCGACAGGAAATGGTTCATACACCTGATCCTCCATCTCCAACAAATCGATGACGGTTTCACAGGAATTATCTTCAGTTGCTGATAAAACCCCTTGAGGCTTGTTCATCATTAAATAAATAAATTCCCTGTATTCAACTACTTCCCCATTTAGGGTGACAGTTTGTTTACCGGTATCGACATGCTGCTTGGCATCCTTGACTACAACATCATCCACTTTAACCGCACCACTTTTCAGCAGCTGCTTGACTTCCTTACGGCTGCCATAGCCAAGATTCGCTAGCATCTTATCAATTCTCAACGCTTCTCCTCCTTCCAGGTAATTTATTCATCAACCGATCAATTCTGTCTCCGAACAAGCGGTTAACGAGACCCGATTTAAACCCTAAGTAAAAGTAGATTGCAGCTCCAACTCCGGCACAGATTAAAATAATCAGCACTGATTCCAACTTAGTAGTTGGAGTTAAGAATAATAACATTAATTTATAAGCAATCTCTGTCCCCGCCCACATTAATCCTGCGAAAATCATAATTAATAAACTCCTCCGCCAAACGAGACGGAATGGATAGCGGGAAAATGTTTTTATTACAATAAAATTAATCACGATGGCTACAATGTAACCAAGTGCCGTTGCAAGTACTGCCCCTTTTGTTTCAAACATTTTGATGAAAGGAATATTTAGGGAAAGTTTTACTAACAGGCCCACAAGTAAACTTAATATTGTGAAGCGCTGTTCATTTATTCCCTGCAGGATGGCGGCAGTAACCGAAAATAGGGAAAACAAAATCGCAACCGGAGCATAAGCACCTAATACTTGTGTGCCAAGTGGATCATGCTCATAAAACGCAGTATAAACAGGCTCTGCCAATAAGGATAGTCCAATAGCCGCCGGTAATGTTAAAAATAATAAGACTTGAAAAGTCTGATTTAATTGGCGGTTCAAGTTTTTGCGATCATTCTCAATAAATGCCTTTGTAATGCTCGGAACAAGTGTTAAGGAAAAAGCGGTTGCTAGTGAGACAGGAATAATAACAATTTTATGTGACTCAAAATTCAAGATACCAAAAGCAACATCGGCTAAGCTTCTCTTCATCCCCATTTCCATCAAAGTCCGGCTCAGCGTAAATTGGTCAATGAATTGAAATAATGGATTGGCAATCCCAACAAAAACGAACGGTGCCGCGTAAATAAATATTTCTTTATAAATCTCTTTTAAAGAGATATCAATTGTTCCTTTGTCATGTTCTAAAAGTTGATTTAAATATGGTTTTCTTTTAAACCAATACCAAAATAAAACAACCAAGCCTCCAATAGCTCCAATAAAGGCCGCAAAGGTTGCAACACTAACTGCAGATACAATCGTCCCATTCAAGAATTTTAAAACAACATATGCCCCAGCAAGTGTAAAGACAATACGGACGATTTGTTCCACTACCTGTGAAACAGCCGATGGACCCATTGATTGATGCCCTTGAAAGTAACCCCTTATCAAGCTCATAAATGGAACTACAATCAGCGCAAAGCTGACTGCCCTGATGACAGTAATAACACTATCCATGTCTTCTTTACTAGGATGACTCATCTTTGCCATTAATGGTGCACCAAGGTACATGATTAAAAATGATACAAACCCTGTTAGGAACATGACCATTAAACCTGATTTAAACAACTTACGCCCAACTGCGTATTCTTCCAGCGCATTATATTTTGCAATAAATTTCGAAACTGCGAGCGGCACTCCTGCCGTTGCGATACTAATAAAAATGGTATATGGAACATACGAGTAAGAATATAGCTGTGTCCCGTGTTTACCGACAATTTGATAAAATGGAATAACATAAATTAAGCCGATTACCTTCGAAAGGATCGTTCCTAACGTTAAAATAAATGTTCCTCTTAAAAGCTTAGACTGCATAAAATCCCTTCCTACCCGAAGAAATGCGTGTGTGGATTCAAAAAAAATTCGACTTTTTTTGCACACTATTAGTAGTTTACAACTTCTTTCTCTCGGATGCTACTCACAACCTAGTTATTTTTATCAAGAATCCTGTGGTTTTCGTTTTATTTTCACAAGTTTTGTTTATAATGAAGGGATGATTAATATAAAGTTGGTGGAAAAATGGAATACGATGTGATTGTCATTGGCGGCGGTCCTTCCGGGTTAATGGCTGCCATTGCTGCTGGTGAAAAAGGTGCGAAAGTACTGTTAATTGACAAGGGAGACAAGCTTGGCAGAAAGCTCGCGATTTCCGGGGGCGGACGCTGTAATGTTACCAATCGCCTGCCTATCGAAGAAATTATAAAACACTTGCCGGGAAACGGGAAGTTTTTATATAGTGCTTTTTCAATTTTTAGTAATGAAGATATTATTAAATTCTTTGAAAAACTAGGCGTCGCTTTAAAGGAAGAAGATCACGGGCGGATGTTCCCGGTATCGAATAAAGCCCAATCGGTTGTTGATGCACTTTTGGAGCAATTGGAAAAGCTCCATGTAAGGATTTTTAAAAATAGTCCGGTTGCTGATGTTATTTATGAAAATGGACATGTTTCAGCCGTTTTGTTGAAGGATGGGCAAAAAGTCGGGACAAAATCGATTGTCATTGCCGTTGGCGGAAAATCTGTTCCCCATACAGGCTCGACTGGTGATGGTTATGCCTGGGCAAAGAAAGCTGGGCACACAATTACCGAGCTGTTTCCTACCGAAGTTCCGGTTACATCCAGCGAACCCTTTATTAAAAATAAAACACTGCAAGGACTTTCACTACGAGACATTAATTTGAGTGTGTTGAATCCAAAAGGAAAGCCGATTATTACGCACCGCATGGATATGCTGTTTACCCATTTTGGTATCAGCGGACCAGCAGTTTTACGCTGCAGCCAGTTTGTTGTCAAAGCAATGAAGAAGTGGAATCTTAAAGAAGTTTCGATGAGCCTTGATGCCTTGCCAGACAAAAAGGAAGAAGAAATTTTTCAAGAAATCAACAAGCTTGTAAAAAGCGAACCTAAGAAAAGTATTAAAAATACATTAAAAGGTCTCGTTCCTGAACGGTATCTACTCTTTCTTTTAGAACAAAGTGGAATCGACCCATCTGAACAAGGCGGGACGGTTTCGAATGAAAAAATCCGTAGTTTTTCCAAAAGCTGCAAGCAATTCCCGATTAGGATAAATGGTACCTTGCCACTTGAAAAGGCATTCGTGACAGGCGGCGGCGTATCGGTAAGAGAAATCGAACCGCAAACAATGGGCTCGAAATTAATGAATGGTTTATATTTTTGCGGTGAAATTATTGATGTTCATGGTTACACTGGCGGATATAATATTACCTCTGCCCTCGTTACCGGCAGGCTTGCCGGAACCAATGCTGCTTTGTCAGCAAAGAATGGCCTGACGTAATGTCAGGCCTTATAAATAATCATCGCCGAAAAGCAATAAATCTGTTCTTCCTCTTCTTCCTCTGTCATCGCTGCAACATTATATTTAATATCAAGCAGACTCTTTTCATCTATTCCCTTTAAAAAATGATTCATTTCCTTTTCTAGATCCTTCTCATGCTCCCGGTCAAACAGTTTAACCTGTATCACTGTAATCTCCCTCTCTTATTTTTCTATCATTATTGACCATTTTTCAGAATTTTAAAAATAATGAAGTTAAGATTATTTTAAGATTGAACTAGTAAACTTCTTTTCGAGGTCAAATTGAAAGGAGCATTTCAATGGATAAAAAGCAGAAAATCTCATGGGGTGTCAGTTTTGGCAGCTTAGCTCTCGTAGCTGGAATGGTTTCCTATCTCGGATTATCCAACGGAGATAGGTCTGACAATCAAATGGCATTGAATCGGGGGCAGCAGCCTGGTAATAATCCAAATCAGCAAACACAAGATAGCTTTAATTCGCAGCAAGGTCAGGGAACAGGTGAGAATAATGATAATCCCTGGGGCGGCGGTCGTTCTTCCCAGTTCAATCAAAATGATCAAGGGTTTGGTAATAATTTTGATAATGGCGGGCAATCATTTGGACAATCCGGGCATCATCGTAGCTTTGATACCACTACCGGTGGAACCTGATGTTTCAATACCAATTCAACTCCATGAGTACGATGGTGCAAATCTCGATTAATCATGAACTTTTCGCCAATGATATGATGCCCATTTATAAACTTTTTGAATTAGTAGAGAATACGTGCAGCCGGTTCCGCTCTGATAGTGAACTATCAATTTTGAATCGACAAGTAGGGAAAGTGGTTACCATCTCTAGCGAATTGTTCTTAATTCTTACTGAGGCAAACCGCTTTTATAAAGATACTGGCGGAATTTTTAATACTAGTATTTTAACGGCCTTAGAAAACAGCGGTTATGCAAAATCAATTGAATTCATCAGAGACCGTGAATTAGAAAGACCGGCCCATTCAACAGCGGCGGCTGTGCGATCACAACCATATACCATTAATGAAGAGAGACAGACCGTTATTTTACATTCAAAAATCGACCTCGGCGGCATTGCCAAGGGCTGGGTAATCGATCGAGCATCCCAGTTGTTAGCAAAAATAGGCTATGGGTTTATCAATGTTGGCGGCGATATTCGCATTTTTGGCGAATTGCCGCGTCCATTGAACATCGGGATTGAGAATCCGTTGGAATCGTTAAATATGATTTCTTCCATTCAAATAGAAAACGGGGCAGTTGCAACATCCACTTCGATGAAGAGAAAATGGCTTGTCAATGGAGAATGGCGTCACCACTTAATTAATACGCGAACCGGAAGACCATCAGAAAGCGGGATTGTTTCAGCTACCGTTACAGCCCCAACTGCTTTAGAAGCGGATGTTTGGGCAAAAACTGTTCTTCTCTTAGGAGAAAAAGCCGGCCGTGAGTGGTGCGCCAAAAAATGCATTCGTGCCGTATTAATCAATAAGGACGGAGAAATTTGGAGGGGAGGGGAATAATATGGAGATGTTTGAATGGTATATGATTCGGGCGACAGGTACGGTAGCCTATTTATTACTGTATCTATCTGTCATCATCGGACTATATTCTCAAATACGGAAAAAGCGGAAACAAAAGGTTACGTCAACGTTATTTTTGCATGAAGCATTGTCAAATTGGGCTCTCCTTCTTGTGCTTGGCCATGTCGGCTTCTTATTGATCGATACGTTTATTTCGTTTAAATGGTTTGAAGTACTCATTCCGTTTAACACCGACTATAAACCATTGCCAATGGCTATGGGGGCTTTATCGTTGTATTTTTTACTCATCACTGTTATAACATCGAAGGCACGAAAGAAGATTGGCTATCAAAAATGGCGGAAACTCCATGCATTGAATCCAATTCTATATATATTGGTTACGTTACACGGCCTGTTTATAGGGACAGACTTTAAAGGTATAGTGCTTGCGGTTGTGAATATCGTTCCAGTCATTTATATCGGACTTATACTACAGAAGGATAAGCAGAAGTTGAGCGTAACGCAATAATAAGCACAGAAAAACCGATTCCAAAAGTGGAATCGGTTATTTTGTATCTCCTGTCCAATTCATCATTCCGCCAACCATGTTGCGGACTTTGTAGCCTTGATCCTGCAGATAATAACAAACATTACCGCTGCGAGCGCTTGAACGGCATATAAAGATATATTCTTTATCCTTATCAAAATAGTCCAAGTTAACAGGAATATCCCCCATGCGAATATGCTTCGCTCCTGGAATCATGCCGGCTGCTACCTCTTCATCTTCTCTCACATCGACAAGCTCGAGTTTCTCCCCTGCCTCGAGCTTCTTTTGTAACTCTTCTGGTGTAATCGTTTGAATTTCTTCCATCCCAATCATCCTTTCAGAAAAAGATCCCCCCCTTTAAGTAAAGGGGGAATTATCCTTTATTCTAGTTTGCTACGATATTAACTAGTTTTCCTGGCACTGTAATAACTTTACGAATTGTTTTTCCTTCTATTTGTTCCTTCACGCGATCATCATCCATCGCGATTCCTTCTAATGCCTCTTTGCTGGCATCTGTTGGTACTCTCAATTTAGTTTTCACTTTACCGTTAACTTGGATGACAATTTCAACTTCTTCATCAACAAGTTTAGCTTCATCATATGCAGGCCAAGCTTCGTACGAGATTGTTCCGCTATGACCTAGTTTCGCCCAAAGCTCTTCAGCAATATGCGGGCAAACAGGTGCAAGCATTTTAACAAAGCCTTCAACATAGTCCTTTGGAAGTACTGTTGCTTTGTAGGCTTCATTAATGAAGACCATCATTTGTGAAATCGCCGTATTGAACCGTAACCCTTCATAATCCTCCGTTACCTTTTTCACAGTTTGATGGTAGACTTTCTCCAAGTTTGAAGCATCACTTGTAGTCTGGATTTTCGAACTTAACGAGCCATCCTCTTCCACAAACAAGCGCCAAATCCGGTCAAGGAAGCGGCGTGAGCCATCTAGACCGTTTGTTGACCATGCAATCGAGGCATCAAGCGGGCCCATAAACATTTCATACAAGCGAAGTGTATCAGCACCATGACTATCAATGATATCATCAGGATTGACAACATTCCCTTTTGATTTACTCATTTTTTCATTACCTTCGCCTAAAATCATCCCTTGGTTAAATAACTTTTGGAATGGCTCTTTTGTTGGCACCACACCGATATCATATAAAAATTTATGCCAGAAGCGGGCGTATAGCAAGTGAAGCACAGCATGCTCAGCACCGCCAATATAAATATCAACTGGCAGCCAGTGATTTAATTTTTCGGCAGAAGCAAGTGATTCGCTGTTCTTAGGATCAATATACCGTAAATAGTACCAGCAGCTTCCTGCCCATTGCGGCATTGTATTCGTTTCGCGGCGGCCTTTTTTGCCTGTTTCCGGGTCAACCACATTTACCCAATCAGCGATATTGGCAAGTGGTGATTCACCTGTTCCTGATGGTTTAATATCTTTTGTTTTTGGTAACATCAATGGAAGCTGATCATCAGGAACAGCTGTCATGGTGCCATCTTCCCAATGGATAATCGGAATCGGCTCACCCCAATAACGCTGACGGCTGAATAACCAATCGCGTAAGCGGAACGTTACTTTCTTTGTTCCGATGCCTTTTTCCTCTAACCAGGAAATCATGTTGGAAATCGCTTCTTCTTTATTTAACCCATTTAAGAATTCAGAGTTGATGTGTTCGCCGTCACCCGTGTAGGCTTCTTTCTCGACATCTCCGCCTGCTACTACCGGAATAATTGGCAGCCCGAATTCTTTTGCAAAATCATAATCACGTTCATCGTGAGCAGGAACGGCCATGATGGCGCCTGTTCCATAGCTTACCAATACATAATCGGCAATCCAGATTGGCATTTTTTCGCCATTTACAGGGTTAATGGCGTAGGCACCGGTAAATACACCTGTTTTTTCTTTTGCAAGGTCTGTACGCTCTAAATCGCTCTTGGTTTTGACCTTATCTAAATAGGCACCAACAGCTGCGCGTTGTCCAGCTGAAGTAATTTTATCAACAAATGCATGCTCAGGCGCAAGTACCGCATAGGTGGCACCGAATAAGGTGTCCGGACGAGTGGTGAAAACGGTAAAGGTTTCATCATGTCCATCAATCGCGAAGGTTACTTCGGCGCCTTCAGAACGGCCAATCCAGTTGCGTTGCATTTCTTTCAAGCTTTCTGGCCAATCTAACTCTTCTAAGTCTTCAAGTAAACGGTCGCCATAGGTTGTAATTTTTAACATCCATTGCTTCATCGGACGGCGTTCTACCGGATGTCCGCCGCGTTCACTTTTACCATCAATGACTTCTTCGTTTGCTAAAACGGTTCCAAGGGCAGGGCACCAGTTTACAGCTACCTCATCGATATAGGCAAGACCTTTTTCAAAAAGTTTCAAGAAAATCCACTGTGTCCATTTATAATATTCCGGATCAGTCGTGTTGACTTCTCGATCCCAGTCATACGAGAAACCTAACGCTTTAATTTGTCTGCGGAAGGTATTAATGTTTTTCTCAGTGAATTCTGCAGGGTCGTTGCCAGTATCTAGCGCATATTGTTCTGCCGGTAATCCGAATGCGTCCCAGCCCATTGGGTGAAGGACATTATATCCTTGCATCCGTTTTAAACGGGAAAGAATATCTGTTGCGGTGTAGCCTTCAGGGTGACCAACATGGAGACCAGCTCCTGATGGATATGGAAACATATCTAACGCGTAGAATTTGCGTTTATCATATTCTTCACTTGTTTTGAATGTTTTTTCTGTTTCCCATTTTTGTTGCCATTTTTTTTCGATTTGCTGATGATTGAAACTCATAATGGTTTCCTCCTATAAAAAAATAAAAAACCCCTCATCCCCAAAAGGGACGAGAGGATTGTATGTATCTTCCCGCGGTACCACCCACATTAGTGCATGCATGCACTCGCTTCATTCATCCTTAACGCGGAAAACGGCAAACATTACTGACCTTCATGCCTGCAACTCAAAGGCGAGTTCATGATGTACCCGGTTGACTTCCACCAGCCGTCAACTCTCTTTAAGTTCGGGTATGAACCACTACTACTCCTAATCACTGTTTTTCTAATATAAAATGTATTACGGTTATTGTATTAAATTTTCAGGCAGTATGCAAGTATGCTTGCGCCTATTTTCAGGATGGACGGGAAATCTTCTTTTTAAACAAAAAAATAGGACAATGCGATTATAATCAACACTGTCCTTTCCACGCGGACAAATGCCTACATTTGTCCACGAACGGTGCCTGACACCATTTTCCTTTTTATTCCACGATCATACATAAGGGTAGTGACGATTGCGATTAGGAATAGTCCAATTAATAGGATAAATAATGAGGACATGCTGTACATATCGACGATTATTCCGCCTAGTAAGGGGCCGACCATTCTTCCGCCTGTTGCGGTGCTGTTGACGATTCCTTGATAAAAGCCCTCTCTCCCCTTAGGAGCTAAATCGAAAGCAATGGTAGGAACGGCAGGCCAGATGAACATTTCACCAATGGTTAAGATAATCATCGCAACTAAGAATCCTGAAAAGGCACTTGCCTTTCCAGCAACTAAAAAGGATACGATAAAAATCCCAATTCCAATAAGGATTTGCAGCTTAAGTGAGGCTGATAGATACTTTAGCACTCCATTTAATAGCGGCTGTCCGAGAACGATGATGGCACCGTTTATCGTCCACAATAGGCTGTATTGCGTTAAGGAAATGTTGATTTCCTGTGTGTAAGAGGCAATCGTTGTCGTCCATTGGCTATAAGCAACCCAGCACAGCAAATAGCCGCTGCAAACAATCAATAAAGCCTGCAGGTTTGCCTTGTTTTTTACAATATTTAATGCTTTTTCTTTCTGGTCATGTATTGCAGCCTCTACTACGATTCCCTTATATCCAATGACAGCGATTAGTAAAAAGATGACATACATGATGGTATTCGCTAAGAAGATTAATTGGAAGGAGTAATCTGCTACAATCCCGCCAAGCGATGCGCCTACCGCTACTCCAAGGTTTTGTGCCACATAAAGGGCATTAAACGATTTTCGCCCGCCTTCTTTCCAAACTGACCCCGCCATGGCATACATGGATGGAAAAATAATTCCTGTTCCAAAGCCGGTAATGGTCAGAAAAATGACGTATTGTGTCCAGTCATGCCAGATAGATAAGCCGATGAGGGCTAAAAGGGAAATACCAATCCCTAGTATGATAGATTTATAACCGCCCATTTTATCGAATAAATGGCCGCCATAAAGATTTCCGATGACGTTTGCTCCCGAGTTGAGCATGAGGACAATCCCTGCAACGGAAAGGGACTTTCCTAAATGATCGTGAATATAGATTGTATTTAAAGGCCATAAAAAAGAAGAGCCTATTACATTCACTGCCATCCCGATGATTAAAAGCCATAAGGCTCGTGGCATGAAAAACGCTCCTTTAACATTAACTATTTCAATTCCCTTGGTTATTTTAGCTGTTTTTCTATAAAGGTGCAATCGTTTTGTATTTCCATATTTCGCGAAAAAAAATGATGCTGCTGGTTTGCAGGGGATTCCGCCAACTTTATAATTTATTCCGCCAAACCCCGGCTAGATTCCGCCAACTTTCTAGTTTATTCCGCCAATTTCACAATTAATTCCGCCAATAACATAATTGAAGCCAAGCAAATTGACACTCCGCAGCCATTTTGTCACAATAAAAGCAGGAAAACACTGTTCTCCAGTGGAAAACAGTGTTTTCAATAAGTATTCAAAGGCTCTTTCCTTAATTCTTATTCCTTCTTGGCGGGACGAATAACAATTTAAAAATGGAAAGGGTCTATTTTTTTGGCGGTGCTGCTACAACTGGTGCCTGTGCAGGGAAATAGCTGTTAACAGCTTGGTCTTTTTTCTTTTCATTCACTTTCTCATCGGCAACAGCTTTTTTAGCCTTTTCAATTTCCTGATCCAACTCTTCCATGTTGACGCCTTTTTTCACAAGCTCTTCAGTTGCAAGACGAATCGCCTTGTTTGACTGTTCAATCGAAATCCTTAAGGAATCCATGGATCCTTGTGGATTATGGAAGCCTGAAGAGTTTTCAGCCGCAATAATATCCCAGAACCATTGACCCCTACGCACAAATTCCTGCGCATCTTTGATTTTATCCGCGCTCACACCTGAAGTAATCATTCTGTTCACATAATAATGAGCAGAAGTAGAAATATCTTGGGCATCATGTAGACCCTTCACGTTTGCATCTTGAATTTCATAAACACGGTCTTTCAATTTGTCTAAATCACGGTCACCATGACACTGGCCACAAGATGTCTGCATGGTTTTAAGAGGTGAAGTCCACCAGTGTGATGTGATCTTTCTTTTTCCATCAACTCTCTCATATGGCATATGGCAATCAGCACAGGATACATTTGCTTTACCATGTGTACCAGATAAATGGGTTTCAAATTCAGGATGCTGAGCCTTTAGCATTGGCGCTCCGGAAATATTGCTGACCCAGTCTTTTTCAAAGCCGTTTTCTTTAGCAATTGTATTGTAGTATTCATACATTTCTTCCGGTTTGAAGCCTTTTGTCCATGGGTAAGTAACTTCACTATTATTAGCAGCAAAGTAATATTCATCATGACACTGGCCGCAAACGTAACTTCGCATTTCGTTTTTCGTTGGATTTGACACATCGACGCCTTTTGCTTTCAATGCTTTAAAAAGACTAGGACGAGTAACGCGCAAATCCATTGTTTTCGGATCATGACAATCGGAGCAACCGATTGGCGAGTGACCCATTGCTTCCCCTTTTGGCCAAATATCTTTGTTAAAATTAGCGCCCCAATAGCTGTCGCCCATTTCTTCAATCATTTTTGGCACGGCCGTTGATTTACATGTATAACAAGAACCAACAGATTTATCCGTAATCCGTTTGACATTACGGATATCTTCTAACGCGTAAGTGTGGCCGCGGTCTTCATTGTACTCAGTCGCAAAACCATAGCCATTAAAAAGAATGGGCAGTAATGGCTCTTTGTCCGGATCATACTTGCTTCGTTTCACTGAACCGCCGTATTTAGTATCTTCCATCTTCTCGTTTTTCTTGTAGCTGTTGTATTGAAGCGGAAATATGTCCTTGAATGCTTCATTGCTTATTTCATCTGCTGAAAGGCCTGTCGTCTTCTTGCCTGCGGCCGTTGCAGTTTTGTCACTGGAATCATTGCCGCAGCCGGTGATGATTAACATCAATGCAAGCAAGAAAAGATATGCCCCATATCGGAACCTTCCCATTTTTTAAAATCCTCCCTTATTTTCTAATAACTCTCCTGATACAGGTGGCTTATTATAGTGATCATCTTTAAAGCCTTTCCCGTGTGGTACCGTTTTGTGGCAGGAGATGCAGCTATCCTTGGCATCATGAGATACGTTGCTGAGCGTACTCTTGTGACAGGAGATACAGTTATCATTCATAATCCCCTTCGTGCGTGCTGTCGCTTCAATTACATCAGGTATCTTCTCAGTCCCAAGTGTATTGAAATAAATATGCGTCATTCCGGCACGGCCTTTGAAAAATAATTTCCCGACCTCACTCTTATGCGGCAAATGGCAGTCATTACACTGCAATTCCGCATGTGTGGAATCCACAAACGAAGTATAGACTGATTTCATCGTATGACAGTTTTGGCAAAAACCCGGTGAATCTAAGTATGCCATTGTTTTCACTGTCGAAAATGATAAAAACACGCCAATAAGCAGGACTAAAACAACTAAAAACTTTTTGTTCATCCCCAGAAGTTTTTTGAACATTTCTTCACCTCCCATAAAATCTTTACTCTCTCTATTTATTTATTAACGTACCTTTTAGGGCACCTTAATCCCCAATATTGACGGCACTTACGCCTTCTTCTTTCTCTTTTTGAATAAAAAGGTCAATGCCCCCGCGGATAGGACGCTAATCCCACTAAATGCCCCAAGTGCGAGGCCGGTAGATTTTTTATTTCCTTCCGGTTCAACTTTATCAGTAAGTTCTGTAGTTGGTTTTGTTTCACTGCGTTCATAGGATAACCTGAAGTTTTTTTCCTCACCAGCTTTTACATCTTGAAAGAGATAGGAGACGGTATGGTCGCTCCCATCGTGATTCTGTTTTTTATCAGGAGCCGGTGTGAGCTTTATTTTTTTCGCCTTGGACGGTTCGGTAAGGATCATATTGACCAGTCCTATATCAGAAAAACTCTTAAACTGATAGGATAACGATTTCTTTTCCTTATTAACCTTTAGGCTGTCAGAATAAAATTCGATGACAAATTTATATCGTTCCTTAGGGCCAATCTCTTCACTCGATGTCCAGGAAATCGTTCCTTTTTCACGGTCAATGACATACTCAATTTCATAAGTCGTTCGTAAATCACTGGAGTAATCGGCAACAAAGCCAATCTGAAAATTTTTCTCTTGCATTGGAAGCGGAATTTCAATTTTTCCCTTCTGGGGCTGATCAGAATTATTAACCATCGAACCCTGATACCCAATCAATAGTGGGGCATGATCCTTCTTCTGATCATTGGGATGATAGGCGTACTCCGGCATGACACGAATCGATAGTTCTTCCATAGTTAAAATTGTTTGATTTTGCGCGTAACTGATTGCGGGGCAAATGAAGGCTAAAGTAATGCTTACAATAACAAGGAATTTTTTCATCTTTAACTTCCTTTCACATTGGACAAAATTATGGATAAAATGTGAACATGTTCACATAAGGGTCATAAAAAAGTGTTAGGCTGACCCAATGGTTTCCTAACAAATGGTGGGGGTTTTCGTGAATCCATACCTTATTTAAACCATGATAGATATTCCCATTCTGTGACGTACATCACACATTAAACACCAGTTGTTGCCAAAGTGTGAACACAAATTTCTTCTATTTTCAAGTTGTTTTTATTAAGAAATTGAATTGCCGAGTACTTTTTAAACGTTTTTTTGTAACCGCTTGAAAAAAATCTCCCAACAAATTGTTGAGAGATTTTTTACATTTTTTATAGCCGTTCTTATTCTTGGTGCATTTTCGATTTCACTGGCTGTCCGCCTGATTGTTCATATTTCTTTTTCGCTTGTTTTACAAGATCCACATCCTGCCCTAGTTCGAGATCTTGATTGTTGACACCATTCCGAGTGGTTTGTTCTGGATTTTGCTGCTTTGAACGTTTTTTCAAAAAGGTTCCCCTCCTTTTAAAGCTCTTCTAGAATCATTGAATTTTGCAGTTGCTGCAGCTGAAGCCTCATTCTATGGAGTTGCTCTCGTTGCTGCGAATTTGCACTCAGAGCCATTTTGGCAATATCTTGATAGGTCTCTTCTAGCTGTTGCAGCGCAGTTGTATAATTATCATCATTATATTGCTCCTGAAGACTGCTTTGTTTGTATTGTTCTTCGGCATAGCGAATGGTATCCTCAACCTGCTGCATAAGATTGTTCATTGAGTCGCGAGTAGCCATTTAAGAACCTCCTCCATGTTGTGGCACAATCTCTTTTTGAAGCACGCACTGCTTCATTTCTTATTGTGTTCTCCATTCTTTTTCCTATTACACGAACAGCTGGCAAAATGTTGGCAATTCCACTTGAAACAATTACATTTGGTTAAGCCTTTCGCTTCATGCTAAAATTGACCTTATGTGAATTTAATTTTTAAAAGGAGGTTTTCTGAATGCTTCAGACAAAACCTTTTCAATATGCATTAGATGATAAACGTTACCATACATGGAATTATCACCTGCGCGGGCAATTTGGCCATAAGGTATTTAAAGTGGCACTTGACGGCGGCTTTGATTGTCCAAATCGTGACGGTACAGTCGCACATGGGGGCTGTACATTTTGTAGCGCGGCAGGCTCCGGTGATTTTGCCGGAAACCGTGTAGAAACCTTGGAAACACAATTTAATGAGATTAAAGAAAAGATGCACACGAAATGGAAAGATGGCAAATATATGGCCTACTTTCAGGCATTTACAAATACCCATGCACCTGTTGATGTTCTTCGTGAAAAATATGAAACCGTCCTAAAGCAAGAAGATGTCGTGGGATTATCGATTGCAACTCGCCCCGATTGTCTTCCGGATGACGTTGTGGAATATTTAGCGGAATTAAATAAGCGCACCTATTTATGGGTTGAACTCGGGCTGCAGACGGTTCACGAACGCACTGCCTTACTGATTAATCGTGCCCATGATTTTCAATCTTATGTTGAGGGAGTCAATAAATTACGAAAGCATGGGATTCGCATTTGTTCCCATATCATTAATGGATTGCCGCTTGAATCTTATGACATGATGATGGAAACAGCTCGCGAAGTAGCTAAATTGGATGTGCAAGGAATTAAAATTCATCTGCTGCATCTTCTAAAAGGCACACCGATGGTCAAGCAATATGAAAAAGGGATGCTTGAGTTTCTTTCTCAGGAGAACTACGTAAACTTAGTATGTGACCAATTGGAGATTTTACCGCCGGAAATGATTGTTCATCGCATAACAGGTGATGGCCCGATTGACTTGATGGTCGGCCCGATGTGGAGTGTCAATAAGTGGGAAGTGTTGAATTCCATTGATGCGGAGCTGAAACGAAGGGACAGTTGGCAGGGTAAATTTTTTCATGGGAATCCAAACCGATGAAAATGGAGCGGATCCTTCCGTTTGCGAAAAATTTACTGGACAGAGTCGTTAAACCTGGTGATGTGGTCGTAGATGCAACAGTCGGAAATGGACATGACACCATTTTTTTAGCAAGCCTTGTTGGTGAAACAGGAAAAGTTTACGGATTTGATGTTCAGGAAGAGGCGATCTCGGCAACGAGTGACCGCTTGACGGAACATAACCTTTCGGAGTGGGTTACCCTGTTTCATGCAGGTCATGAACAGCTCTCGGATAAGATCCCTGCCGATGATCATGGAAAAATTAAGGGAGCCATTTTTAATCTAGGCTATCTTCCTGGCAGTGATAAAACGATTGTCACTCGTGCGGAAACGACGATTGCCGCCATCGAGCAGTTATTGAAAATGATGGCTCCGGAGGGGATCATCGTCCTTGTTATCTACCACGGACATGAGCAAGGTGCGGTAGAACGAGATTTTCTTCTTCCCTACTGCCAACAATTGGATCAAAAGACAGCCCATGTCCTGCAATATCAATTCATTAATCAACAAAACAACCCGCCGTTTATCGTTGCGATTGAAAAACGTTAAAAAACCAGGCCGATGCCCTGGTTTTTATTTTGCCAATAATCTCGTCACAAACGCGGGTACAGATTTTTGAAACGAACGATAAGCTAGTCCATTGAAATAAAAGAAATAACTAATCCATCCACCGGATTTTATAATGCCCTTTGCCAGTTTACGGACATTTTTCTGTTTGCGAACTTTTCCATCCGAAAGATAAATCCCTAACAAACCGCGGTTAATCAGCTGATGGAACTTTTTATGCGGAAGGTATTCGGTGTGTCTATCTGCCTCTGTTAAAAAATGCTTTAAGCGGTGGAAAAGGGTTTCCTCACTTTTATAGTAAGAGCAGAAATTCAGGTCGCCTCCTGCCATATCCTCTTCTTGGTCGATAAAATAGTCTAAAAGAATATGTAATCCTTGAATGTAGGGAAAGTATCCTTTCCGAATATTTTCAGCATCACTTGCTTGAAAATCCGCACGCATTGCATAAGAGATTAAACAAAAAATCCCCAGTGTGGAACCCGAGCACGCTGAAAATTCATACCATTCCATTTCAGGAAGCTCATCCTGATAGTGTTGAAACCAATTTTCAAGACGTGGCACCCGATCCTCCTTCGCCACATGCTTGTGAATTTGCAAATCACAATAGTACTGGCATAATTCAAGGAGATAATCTTTAATGAGAGGATAATGCTGGACCTCTCTTAAAACGGAACGGCAGGTTTCAGATAAATCATGCAAATAACCGTCGTCATCCTGATCCGCACGGAGCCGGTAGTAATTTTTCTGATCAGCATGAAGGACAAGAGCATCTGACATGGATTGGTGTAAAGCGGCGAAATCATCAGGATCAAGAGAAGTGCTCCGATCACAAAGATTATCCAAATAATCACTGATTGTTTGATAGGCAACGATAAACCTGACTGCCTTTTTATAATCCTCACCGGCAGTAAGTGCAAGGATCGCACCTCCTTCACAGTGGAAAGTTTTGTGCTCGATGCTCGCAAGTGCCTGATTTCTTAATTCTGGGTTTGGTATTTTTTCAGCACGGCTTCTCCAATATGCCAATTCTTGGTGGGCTGCTGGAAGTATTTTTCGATAGACCCTTGACATGAGGGTGATTGGCTTCATGGAAATTACACACCTTTCTAGACGATATAACCAATTGCTTTTAATTGACTGTTAACGAAATCCTTTGCGTATTCAAAAACCTCTTCCCGCTCTGGTTCGTTAAAGATTTCATGATAGCATTTCGGCCATTCCTTAAATCTTTTTTCAGATAATGGAACGTTATTAAACCATTCTTTTACAGTTGCTTTATTGACAATTTTATCATCCCCACCTTGCATCACAAGCATCGGGATATCCTGCATTTTTTCAAGATTTACAAATGCTTCCTTAATCGCACCCGCTAATTCACGATACCATCTGACAGAAACCTTTGTCACGTAAAGCGTATCATTAGAATCTGCTTCACGTACATCATCGTTTCTTGTCGCCATTTGGACGGTTAATCCTGAATTGATCCTCAGGGAAGGATAAACAACATTTAAAACATGTGACATGACGTCTAAAAATTTCGACGGCGTGTGAATGAGTCCTAAACATGGAGAGGAGAGAATCACACCTGCAATATTTAATCGTTCTTCCTGCAATAAGCGGATTGAAATTAATCCCCCCATACTATGCCCCAGTAAAAACACAGGCAGTTCATAGCGGTAGGCGGCTTGAACCCAATCCTTTACCTCTATTATATACTCATCGAAGGAATCAATATGGCCGCGGTTGGCTCTTGTTGTCATTCCTTGCCCTGGAAGGTCAGCCATGATGACATGAAAGCCGGATAACCGCCACATTTCAATCAGCCAGCCATATCTGCCATGGTGTTCCATTGCCCCATGAACGATTACGATCACCGCCTTTGCTTCCCCTTCAGCTTCCCACTTCCACATTTTTTTTCCCCCTAGACATTAAATAAGGTGTATTTTTTGAAAATCGCTTTCAGCATCGCTACAATAGAATCATCAAAGAAAAGCGCAAGCGCCTTGGTCAGCCTCAGGCATGGCATAAGACGAACCGCGAGGAGGCAGTTTCCCAGCCACCACAGCGGGGCGACTTATGACCCGAGGGGCTAGGCGCTGGAGCTAGACAATTTAAAAAAGGAGCACACCTAATGATCTATCCCTTTAAAGATAAATACCCGCTAATTGCTGAAACTGCCTTTATTGCTGATTATGTTACGATTACTGGTGATGTTGAAATTGGTGAACAGTCCAGTGTCTGGTTTAACTCGATTATAAGAGGTGACATTGCACCAACGAGGATTGGTAATAAAGTGAATATCCAAGATAACTCTATCTTACACCAAAGCCCTAATAACCCGCTAATTTTAGAAGATGAAGTTACGATTGGACATCAGGTAATCCTGCATAGCTGCATCATAAGAAAACGTGCCTTGATAGGCATGGGTTCCATTATCCTTGATAATGCCGAAATTGGTGAAGGAGCCTTTATTGGTGCCGGTAGTCTTGTACCACAAGGAAAGAAAATCCCACCTAATACTTTAGCATTTGGCAGACCCGCAAAAGTTATTAGAGAATTGACTCCAGAAGATAAGAAAGAAATGGAACGCATTTGTATATCATATGCGGAGAAGGGTCAATATTATAAATCATTACAGTCATGAAATTTGGAAAAGCACCCACTATTTAAATGGGTGCTTTCTGTTTAATGTTGTAATTCTTTTTGTAAGGCAAAATCACGTTGAAATGAATAAACATTCTCCACATACACTTGATGCCAAACCATGAACATCAGAACCGTCCAGATTTTTCGACTATTATCAGCTTTACCTTGGCAATGGTCTTCAAGCAGTCTCAAGACGTATGCTTTGTTGATTAAATGATCCGTATTGCTTTCGCGGATAATTTTCTTCGCCCAATCATTCATTTCATTTTTTAACCAGTGGCGGATTGGCACAGGGAAACCAAGCTTCTTCCGATCAAGCACATGTGCCGGAACAATTCCTTCTGCCGCTTTTCGTAGAATATACTTCGTTGTTCCATTCGCTGTTTTCAAGCTTGTAGGAATTTTTGAAGCAACCTCAAACACGGCCTTATCAAGGAATGGCACCCTTAGTTCAAGTGAATGGGCCATTGTCACTCTATCGGCCTTAAGTAAGATATCCCCACGCATCCACGTATGAATATCAATATACTGCATGCGATCAACAGGGTCATATCCTCTCGATTCCTGGTAAAGAGGGTTTGTTACATCTAGGTAATTTAATCCCTCATGATAAACATTTAAAAGATCACGTTTTTCTTCCTCTGTGAACATTTTCGCATTCCCGATATAACGTTCTTCCATTGGAGTGACGCCGCGTTCAATAAAGCTTTTGCCTTTCATTCCTTCAGGCATCATGTTGGCAATCCCTTTTAACAGCACTTTTCCTACTCGTGGGATTTTATTAAATACTTCTAGCGATTGCGGTTCACGGTAAATATTGTAGCCGCCAAACAACTCATCTGCACCTTCTCCTGAAAGCACAACCGTTACGTGTTTGCGTGCTTCACGAGAAACGAAATAAAGCGGCACGCAGGCAGGGTCGGCAAGCGGATCGTCCATATGCCACATGATTTTCGGAACTTCATTCATATATTCTTCCGGTGAAATCACATAGCTAATGTTTTCGACACCAAGCTTTTCAGCAGTTTCTTTGGCAACATCAATTTCACTAAAGCCATTGTGTTCAAAGCCAACAGAGAATGTTTTTATAGCAGGGTGAAATTGTTTGGCAATGGATGCAATGATCGAGGAATCAATTCCCCCAGAAAGGAACGACCCAACCGGAACATCGCTGCGCATATGTTTTTCAACTGAATCAAATAACACATCACGAATTTCTTTAATGAAATCATCTTCAGATTTTTGTACTGGCCTAAATTGGGCTTTCCAATACCGTTTAATCTCCATAGCCGAATCGACTTTTTTTGTAAAATAATGACCAGGCTCGAGCTTGTAAATTCCTTCAGACAAAGTATTTGGTTCTGGAACAAATTGATAGGTCAAATAGTGCTGTAAGGAATCATAATTAAGTACATCATTTTCTAAGGCAAGCAAAATACTCTTTTTCTCAGAAGCAAAGAATGTTCTCTCTCCATCTTCAAAATAGAAGAACGGTTTGATTCCAAACGGATCGCGTGCCCCGTAAAGTGTCTGCTCTTGTTTATCCCAAATCACAAACGCAAACATCCCGCGCAGTTTTTCAACAGCCTTTTCTTTCAAATGACTGTATAGGGCGATAATAACTTCTGTATCGGAACTTGTCGCAAAAGACAATCCTTCTTTCAAAAGTTCTTCACGAAGTTCAACATAGTTATAAATCTCACCGTTAAAAATAATCCAATAGCGCTCATTTTCATACGTTAGCGGTTGGTGACCGCTCTCAATATCAATGATACTCAAGCGGCGGAAGCCAAACTGGATATGGTCATCATAATAAAACCCATCATCATCTGGTCCGCGATGGGTAATGATATCGTTCATATTTTTAAACTGTTGTTTTTGTTCTTCACTATAGATTTGTGTTTTGTCGTGTACACAACCGATAAAACCACACATTATGTACCTCACCTACTCCATTTCAAAATATCCTCTAAAAAACATCCCTCTAATACTACCACTTTTTTAAAAAAAATGGCACTGTGAACATAAGGAAAAATAGTATCCCTTATTTTTCACATCTATAGACCTACTTAAACATGGTATTCCATTCATCTGGATTACTGTACAGGAATTAGACGAAAATTAAAAACGGGAGTTACATATAATATGCAACTCCCCATTATATTATAGATTTGCTTGGCCACGTAAGGTTTCTGCTTTATCTGTACGCTCCCATGGAAGGTCAACATCTGTACGTCCGAAGTGGCCGTATGCAGCTGTTTGCTTGTAGATTGGGCGACGAAGGTCAAGCATCTTAATGATTCCCGCCGGGCGAAGGTCAAAGTTTTCACTAACAAGATCAACAAGGACCTCTTCGCTTACTTTACCTGTACCAAATGTATCAATTGCAATCGAAACCGGTCTAGCAACACCAATGGCATAGGCAAGCTGAACTTCTACTTTGTCAGCAAGGCCTGCTGCAACGATATTTTTAGCCACATAACGGGCAGCATAAGCAGCTGAACGGTCAACCTTTGTGGGATCCTTACCAGAGAAGGCACCGCCGCCATGACGAGCATAGCCGCCGTAAGTATCAACAATAATTTTACGACCAGTTAAGCCGGCATCTCCTTGAGGTCCGCCAATAACGAAACGGCCTGTTGGATTAATGAAATATTTTGTATTTTCATCTATTAATTCTTTTGGAACAACCGGATTGATAACATATTCCTTCAAGTTCCGTTGAATTTGCTCCAACGTTACTTCCGGATTATGTTGTGTTGAGATAACAATAGTATCAATGCGAACTGGCTTGTCATTTTCATCATACTCAACGGTTACTTGCGTTTTTCCATCTGGACGAAGGTACTCAAGAACCTTATCTTTACGTACCTCTGTTAATTTGCGAGCAAGCTTGTGTGCGAGAGAAATTGGAAGAGGCATTAGCTCATTTGTTTCATTACAAGCAAAACCAAACATTAATCCTTGGTCACCTGCTCCAATTGCTTCGATTTCTTCATCGGACATTAGCCCTTCACGTGCTTCTAAGGCCTGATCGACACCCATGGCAATGTCAGGACTTTGTTCACCAATGGAAGTTAAAACGGCACAAGTTTCCGAATCGAAGCCATATTTAGCACGATCGTACCCAATACCTTTTACGGTTTCACGAACAATCTTCGGAATATCCACGTAAGTAGAAGTCGTGATTTCACCGGCAACTAGAACTAATCCAGTTGTTACTGAAGTTTCAGCAGCAACGCGGGCATTCGCATCCTTCGCTAAAATAGCATCTAAAATGGAATCAGAAATTTGGTCACAGATCTTATCGGGATGACCTTCAGTTACTGATTCAGAAGTGAACAAACGACGTTTTGTTGACATCTGAATTCCTCCTATATTATGAGTCATCGAGGTTTGATGAAGGTTACAGGAATACTTCTTGAACCTCGTGAATTGATACGGTACTCATTCCCTTAGTATGAAATAAACAAAGGATTTTTATTAGAGACTATTTTTATAAAAGGACTTATACAAAACAAAAAACCTTACCATAGTGAGGAAAGGTTGTTCCGGGCCTTTCACTCTTATCGTTCAAGGAGCAAGCCTTGCGTCAGATTAGCACCTTCGCATCCAGAAAAGGACCTGTTTAGCGGTCATTCTTTTCATATTGCAGGTTGCTGGGTTTCATTGGGCCTGTCCCTCCACCAGCTCGGGATAAGAGAGTATCCGTTCAAATCAGAATAATACGCTACAATGGTGAGCAATGTCAATGAATTTTTCAAGAAAATTATCGAGAATATGGTTAAATGATTTCTAATTATTTTTCATTTATATTCAGAAATTAAATTTTGGTTATGACTGCTTAAAAATCCTTTAAAAAATTTATAAAATTCAACCTAAATTTACTCAATAGTATAGACTATTACTCTGAATGTGTTATACTATTCATCATATTATGATAATAAAAAACAAAATAAAGGTAGGGTTCTATAAATGAATTCTGTTCATATTCCAAATGAATTAAAACAATTATTACAAGAAAGTCATGCCCAAATACAATTGTCCGTTCCCCAATTAGTTGAAAAAATCCTAAGCCGTAATGAAGGGGCATTAACCTCGACAGGAGCTGTAAGTGTCTCAACCGGTAAATATACAGGCCGTTCCCCGCAAGATAAATTTATTGTGATGGAAGAGTCTTCGAAGGATAAAATCGATTGGGGACCGACGAATCAACCAATTTCTGAAGCAGTTTTCACTAAACTATATCATAAAGTTCTAGAATACTTAAAACAAAAAGATGAAATTTTTGTATTCAAAGGGTTTGCCGGTGCTGATATAAAGTCTCGCTTACCCATTCAGGTTGTCAATGAGTATGCATGGCATAATTTATTTGCTCATCAATTGTTCATTCGTCCGTCTGAAGATGATTTATTGGCAGATGATACCGGATTTACGGTAATTACCGCACCAAATTTCAAGGCTAATCCGGCTGTCGATGGCACTAACTCGGAAACCTTTATTATTATTTCATTTGAACAAAGAATCATATTAATCGGCGGTACTGAGTATGCCGGTGAAATGAAAAAGTCTATTTTTTCTGTCATGAATTATTTGTTGCCTGAGAATAATATTCTATCCATGCATTGTTCGGCGAATGTTGGTTCCGAAGGGGATGTTGCTTTATTCTTTGGTTTATCCGGAACAGGTAAAACGACATTATCAGCAGATCCTAATCGCAAGTTGATTGGCGATGATGAACATGGTTGGTCATCCAACGGGGTTTTTAATGTTGAGGGCGGCTGCTATGCCAAATGTATTAATCTTTCGCGTGAAAAAGAGCCGCAAATCTTTGATGCCATCCGCTTTGGTACCGTTCTTGAGAACGTTGTCATGAACCTGGAATCACGCATTCCGGATTATGATGACGGAACTTTGACAGAGAATACACGAGCAGCTTACCCAATCGAAGCAATTGATAATATTATTCAACCAAGCATTGCCGGTCACCCAAATACAATCGTGTTTTTAACAGCTGATGCATTCGGTGTCCTGCCTCCAATTTCAAAATTAACAAAAGAACAAGCCATGTACCATTTCTTAAGTGGGTACACGTCAAAGCTTGCCGGAACTGAGCGTGGTGTTACATCACCGGAAGCCACCTTCTCCACCTGCTTTGGTGCACCATTCCTGCCGCTTCCTGCCACACGTTATGCGGAGATGCTTGGTGAAAAAATACTAGAACACAATGCGAATGTCTTCTTAGTGAACACAGGCTGGACTGGCGGCGAGTACGGTGTCGGCAGCCGGATGAAACTTTCCTACACAAGAGCTATGGTTCAAGCAGCATTAGAAGGCGAACTAAACCATGTGGAAATGGTCAAAGATGAAATTTTCGGTTTAAATATTCCTCTTCATATTGCCGGTGTACCTGACGAAGTCTTGCAGCCGAATAAAACATGGGCAGATTCACATGTTTATGAAGTGAAGGCAAAGGAACTTGCTGGTAAATTCCGTGAAAACTTTAAAAAGTTTACGGATGTATCTGCTGAAATTGAAGAAGAGGGCGGCCCTGTTGCTTAACTGAACATTAGTAAAAAAGCGATTCTGTTGAAGAATCGCTTTTTGCTTTATTGATCAGTCGGTTTTCCTATGATGACAGGATTCGATTCGCCCAGCACACCAAAACTATATCTACCGCTTTTCTTAATTTGAAAATCCCCTTTGTACATGGAGATTTTTTCTCCATCCGTCGTCGTATAATCTGTCTTTTCTTTAAAGGTAAACTTGGAGATATTCGTTGGGTCTTCTTCGCTGGTAATCTCTAATTCGATTTCCTCTGGAAGGTTTTCTCCTGACACCTCGATATAGGCATCATTATAAAAACCGGCATACAAATCTTCTTGGGAAATCAATAAGGTACCCTTAGAACCTAATAAGACATAGTGATCCTTCACATAAATAGGAAATTCGCCAATCTTTCTCTTTTCCCCCGAAGTGTTGGATACAGTGAATTCCAGATTCCATTTTCCTCTTTTATCAAAAGGTGTAAAGGTTACTAAAGCATGGGCATCGGCCCCATACATCCCACCTGATAAGCGTGAGGTAGAAAGATGTTGTTTTATTCCTGTTGCTTCATGTGTAGCATCGATAGAAAGTGTTGGATCTGGCGCTAAATCCTTCCCCCATAAAAAAACCATGATTTTGCTTGTTGCTCGCTGATCCCATACTACCCATTCCTTCGGAGCCAGTAAGCTGACCTTGTTTGGAATACCGAAATTACTGTCTCCGTAAAGCGGTTTACCGCTCTCATCTTTTAAAGCAAAATAGTCACCTTCCTGGGCTTCTATATTTGTAGAACCAGATCTGGGGGCACTATCCCCCCCGTTCGTAAAATAAAGGATGGGCGCAATTAGAATCAAGATAAACACAGCTGCTAAAGCTGCGATCCGTTGAACAGGAAATTGCCTCTTGGGTTTATGGGAGCCTGCACTACTACTAAATTTTTTTAACATTTCCGTACGTTGAATAGTGGTTAGTTCATGCTTTGGGAAATCCGCTAACACTTCAAGCAGTTCTTTATCCGATAAATGACTCAAAATAATCACCCTCCTTTAACTGCTCATTTAGTTTTTTCACTGCCCGAAAAAAGGTCACATTCACTTTATTTTCCGACCAGCCAAGAACCTGACCTGCATCCTTGGCAGAAAGCTCAGCGATACCCCTTAATAATATTACGTCCCGGTAATTTGGCTTTAATTTGTTAATTGCATCGTATAAGTGGGCATACTCCATTTTTCTTATTAATTTCTCTTCTGTTTGTAGTTCATGATGATTCGATGACTCTTGATCCAGTCGTTCCTTTAATCGCTGCCACACAGATTTTTTTCGATAAAAATCGATTGCCGTGTTTCTGGCAATTGAGATCAGCCATGTTTTCGGACTTGATTCGTTTTTAAAGCTGCTAAAGGCGCGAAATGCCCTTAAAAAGGTTTCCTGAACCAAATCCTCGACATCCGTGGTGCCCGTATAATAAACAAGATAATTCGTCACATCCTTCTCATATTGAATAAACCATGTCTCTATCTGATGGCCCCGTTCCAAATAAATTCCCCCTTTCTAACAATCTCTATTTCTTTATATATCTACTAATAAGACGTATGTATAAAGCGTTTATTACACTTTTTATTCAAAAGAAAAAGCAGGAGTAATGCCCCCCTGCTTTAGTTCGTCGAATTTAATGATACCAATTGATAGGTGATGGTTGTACTGCTATTTTCCCACTCCACTTTTTTGATTACTGCAGATCCACTTGAATCACTGTCCATCGTTTTCTTTACATCAATGGGAATATCTATCGGATAAAGTCTATATCCTTCCTTTACGAGCACAAAAAGATTTTCCTCTACTCTCTTCTCCCTGCCTTTTGTTACGATCATTGTATTTAACTCAAGGGGCATACCCATAAAATCATCCGCTCCTCTGCTTGTATTAACTATATATTACCATCATTTGCCCCGGTTTTTCATCCACTTTGATAAATCCGTCACGACTTTTCTATTTATTGCCGGTGGGAAATAGTGAGTAAATTCATCAAAAAACCAGCAATCAACAGGTTTTCCCAGTGACCTTAGTCTTCTTTCAAGACGGTACGCATGCTCTACTGATACATCATGATCCTTTACACCATGAATAATCAGGACAGGCGCCACCAGTCTTTCGATTTCGAATAAAGGTGTGCGCTCTTGATATCGTTCCGGAAACTTCTCGGGGGTACCGCCAATGACCCGTTTCATCATCCTCCGTAAATCTTTCCGCTCCTTATATGTAAGAGTCATGTCACTCACCCCACCCCATGTGACAACGGTTGCTGCATCTGGAAAGTGTATTCCAGTCATCAACGCCATTACACCGCCTCGGGAAAAACCAAAGATATGAATATCTCGAACCCTCGACAAAGATTTTAACAGCAAATAAGCTGAAAAGGCATCCTCCCTGTCTTCCCCGGCAAAATCCTCATTCCCCTCCCCGCCTTGATTGCCACGGTAAAAAGGGGCAAATACAATAAAGCCCTCGGAAGCAAACTGGGCAATACGGGCGGGTCGTACCTTTCCAACATTTTTTATACCGCCGCGTAAATAAAGAAACCCATCCAGCGGTTCTTCACCGATTGGGGTCGCAAGCATCCCTTTCACCCTTAATCCATTTGAAAGATAGGTAATTAAAGTTAACTCCACTTTAGGATTTGGCGAAGGAAAGCGTGTATATTCAAGGATTTTTCCATTATTGGTGTTCATCTGCAATACTTCCTTTTAAAATTTTTACTAACTGGGCATTCACACATTTTTCTTCTTTTCATACGATATCTTAGGCAATTAGCCCAGATTTTTTAATGGTACTAAGGAGGTTCATTTTATGAAAAAATCATTAAAGTTCAGTTTCTCCTTTCTTCTCATTGCTATCCTCATGTTTTCATTAGCCGCTTGTAATAATGCTTCCAAATCGGAGACAAAGAAATTAGAAAAAGTTCGAATCGCAGAAGTGACCCGATCCATTTTCTATGCCCCGCAATATGTTGCTTTAGCAAAAGGATTTTTCAAGGCTGAAGGGTTGGATGTCACTCTAACGACTACTCCCGGCGGCGACAAAACAATGACAGCCCTTATTTCAGGGGGAGCCGATGTTGCCCTTGTTGGGTCAGAAACATCGATTTATGTTTATGCCCAGGGCGCAAATGACCCGGTCATCAATTTTGCACAATTAACTCAGACCGATGGCACGTTCCTTGTGGCAAGAGATAAAATCGATAACTTCTCATGGGATTTATTAAAAGGAAAAACCTTCCTAGGCCAGCGTAAAGGCGGCATGCCGCAAATGGTCGGTGAATTTGTCTTAAAGAAGCACGGCATTGATCCGCACAAAGATTTAAATTTAATCCAAAATATTGACTTTGCAAATATTGCCAATGCTTTTGCCTCCGGGACGGGGGAATTCGTTCAATTATTTGAACCAACCGCAAGTATTTTTGAAAAAGAAGGAAAAGGCCATATTGTTGCTTCCTTTGGAAAAGAATCCGGCCATGTTCCATATACCACCTTCATGGCGAAAGAAAGCTATATGAAAGAAAACAAAGCGACGATTGAAAAATTCACCCGAGCGGTCTACAAGGCGCAAAAATGGGTGGAATCCCACAGTGCCGAAGAAATTGCCAAAGCGGTTGAACCATATTTCCCTGACACCGACCTTGCCATCATGACAACTGTTGTCGAGCGCTATAAGAGTCAAGGCTCGTTTGCAACTGACCCTATTTTGGATGAAGAAGAATGGAACAATCTCCAAAACATCATGAAGGAAGCGGGGGAGCTTCCAAAAGAGGTCAATCATAAAACACTTGTAAATACAGAAGTGGCTGAAAAGGTTATAAAAAAATAATGGGAAAGGGAGGCCGTTTAAATGAGCTTTTTACACGTTCAAGATATTCATCACACCTATTTCACCAAAGCCTCTGCCACCACGGCCCTCTCCGATATTACATTTACGGTTGAGGAAGGAGAGTTTGTCTCCCTCCTCGGCCCAAGTGGCTGTGGTAAGACTACCCTGCTTTCAATTATTTCAAGCTTACTTAAACCAACCCAGGGAACTGTTTTATTAGAAAACAAACCAGTTTCTACGGCAAAAAATCAAATCGGCTATATGCTGCAGCAAGATTATTTGTTTCCCTGGAAAACGATTGAAGAAAATATCCTGATGGGCCTAAAATTATCAAAGCAGCTAAACGAAAAAAACAAATCCGCCGCACTTAACCTACTAGACCAAATAGGCCTCGGCGGGGTGGAAAAACAGTTGCCTAAGCAATTGTCAGGCGGAATGAGACAACGGGTTGCCCTTGTGAGGACATTGGCAACAGAACCAAAACTGTTAATGCTTGATGAACCCTTTTCCGCCCTCGATTACCAAACAAAATTGAAACTAGAGGATTTAGTATCGCAAACATTAGATGAATTTGGGAAAACTGCCATTCTTGTTACCCATGATATCGGTGAGGCTATTGCTATGAGTGATCGTGTCTTTTTGCTTTCACCCAGTCCTGGCAGGATCCATAAAATCTTTGAAATGCCGGAGGAACTAAAAAAAATATCACCGTTTGAAGCAAGAAATCATGAATTATACCCAAGCATCTTTCAATCCATATGGAAGGAGTTGGAGTCCCTTGAGCCAGGAAAAGAATAAGCTTGAACTCCTCCATAGAAACTACATTCAGTCATTAAAAATAGAAAAAAGATGGGTTCGGTTTTATCAAGCCGTCATATTTGCCGTCTTTTTTTCCAGCTGGGAGCTTGCAAGTGGGAAGCAATGGATTGACCCGCTGATTTTCAGTTCGCCGTCAAAAATATGGAACCTATTTTTAAATAAAATTCAAGATGGCTCTCTATTAACACATACGGGTGTAACCCTAACTGAAACCATTTTTGGCTTTATCCTTGGTACCTTACTCGGTACAATTTTAGCGGCCATCCTCTGGTGGTCACCGCTGGTTCAGAAAATTCTTGATCCCTATCTTGTTGTCCTTAATGCCATGCCGAAAGTGGCACTCGGCCCGATTTTGATTGTCTGCTTAAGTCCAGGGTACCCATCGATAATCGCTATGGGTGCGATTATCTCAGTCATCATTACCACGATTGTCGTTTATACCTCATTTAAAGAGGTGGATCCAAATTATTTAAAAGTACTGCGTACGTTTGGGGCAACCAGGTTTCAATGCTTTAAAGAAGCAATTCTCCCTGCAAGTTTTCCAACGATTATCTCGACCTTAAAGGTAAATGTCGGCCTATCATGGGTCGGTGTCATTGTTGGAGAATTCCTGGTATCGTCCCGCGGTCTTGGTTACATGATCATTTACGGTTTCCAAGTATTTAATTTTACCCTTGTTTTTTTATCGCTTTTAGTCATTGCTGTAATCGCAACGATTATGTATCAACTTGTGGAACTTTTAGAGAAAAAACTCATTAAGGAATAGTGATGAAAACTATTCCTTTGTGAGGATTTGTTTTATACATTCCTCGATGACTTCATCTTGCATGATAAAGCTGAATTCGTCCCGAAAACGCTGCTGCAAAAGATTTCCCTTGATAACAACAGGGCCATTTGTTTCAAAGTAAGAGTTGGTTTCCATAACCCTTTCAACCTGCCCCCAAAAAACTGCCTTTACGAAAGAACCTTTTGGGTCAGTAACCCTATACTCAGCAATAACTTGAAGGCTGCCAAGAATGGCACCTGTTTCCTCTAATGTCTCGCGTCTTGCTGCTTCCTCCAGCGTTTCCCCCATTTCCACTTTACCGCCGGGAAATTCAAGACCGCGTTGTTTATGATTAGTTAAAATCCAACCATCCTTATACTGGCAAATGACCAATACATGCATGGCTTCCTGTTCGAAGGCATCATGAGAAAAAACCAATTCTACCTTATTTCCATTACGATCGATAAATTGTTTCATTAATACCGCCCCAGTTTTTCCTTTAATGATATAATTATAATTAAAAAAAGGAAAATCCTAAAGTAGCGGATTTCCCTGATTTGTTATTTGGGTAATATATTCATGCTCTCAATATGGCTTTTTGCCTCATCATCACCAAGTTTATGCAGCATACCATATACTTGGTGAATTGTGCTATCATAGGCATCATTTTCTTTATCGTGATGATATTCCAAATATGGAATATGGGTACGAAAGAAGTTTTTCCACTCTGTTGAATAGTTTTGATTAAACAACTCGCGTAACTGGGTTATCTCTTCATCAGTGGCTTGGATTTTATAGCTCCAAGTAGAACTCGTCGCATTACTTGTTATATGTCCTGTTCCAACGTCAATATAATAGGATTTCTTTTGTCCATCCATTGCATCATCCCCTTTTACTCTTTAGTAATGTACAAATAGAAAAAATTTATTCTTTTTCAAATTTCGACTCATTTTTTAGAAATGAATACGCTATAATAAACATACAATCAAAGAAACAGAGTTTTCAGTCAATTCAGGGATGGAAAGACAGGGATTTTTTTCTCCTTTTATGGGTATCCAATAAGTAACAATATATTTAATATGGAGGTGTTGTAATGAAATTAGTCGATGAATTATATGAAATGTACCGAAACAAGTTAACAGGTGATGAAGAGGATATTGACATGCTGACATTTGCCTTTTTAGAAGAAATGTCCCATGAAGATCTTCTTGCATTAATTCAAGAAATGGATAAACAAGAATTATACGATTTAATGGGGTTATACCTCATTGAAAGCCTGAAAGGTAAATTTGCCCAAGAAGAGTACGGACAGCATCGAACACATACGTATTATCCTCGAAATATACATTGATTTTACATACTATTATTCAGGAGGCTGTTAAAGCCTCCTTTTTTTACGCAAATTTGTCAATATTCATGATACAATATGTGATAGGGAGGGGAAGAGGAATGTATATTGTGATGGTAGTCGGTATTATTATTGTTATCGTCGTTTTACTTCTAGCGGTCATTACAACATCAAAAGCATACGATTATAAACATAGCGTGGATCCATTAGAAGACAATCCATATTTAAATCAGACCAACAATCGACAAGAACCTGACCAAGACCATAAGAGGGCGTAAAAAAATTCCTATTCAATATGAATAGGAATTTTTACTTTAAGCAAACACTTGCTTTAATTCTTCTTTACTTTGCTCAAGCCAGAATCGCATTAACCGCTTGGCACCTTCTAAATCATGGAGCTTCGCCTGACCGCACTGTCTTTCATTTGCAGCTGGAATATCGATAATCTCAACCGCATCCTTCATGGTATCTTCAAGTAGATCAATAATTTCCTCTACCGTCGGTTCGCCGCTTACAACTAAATAGTAGCCAGTTTGGCAGCCCATTGGTGAAATATCAATAATGTCAAAGTGGTCATATTTTTCCGAATGCTTGCGGATATTGAAGGCTAACAAATGTTCAAGTGTATGAATCGCATCAGGCTTCATCGCCTGTTTATTTGGCTGGCAAAACCGAATATCATATTTATTAACAATACCGTCGCTTCCTACCTTGTGAACACCACAGTGTCTTACATATGGAGCCTTAACGGCATTATGATCTAAATCAAAGCTTTCAACTGAAGGCATCAATATCACTCCTCTTCTTATCTATTTACAATCATACAATAAATCCCGACTTTTTTCATCCATATAGTTATATTTAACAATTTAGACGAACATATTGATTTATGGTATGTTGGTATGTAAGGAGCGATGATGATGTTGAAAAAAATCTTTCTTTCGATTATTCGTTTTTATCAAGTGGCCATCTCACCTTTAAAACCACCCACCTGCCGATTTTATCCCACATGTTCGCATTATGGCTTTGAAGCGGTTCAACGCTTCGGCGCTGTAAAAGGCGGCTGGCTGGCCATGAAGCGGATTTTAAAATGTCATCCTTTTCATCCCGGAGGATTTGACCCAGTTCCGGAAAAAAAGAAGGATTAAACCTGATACCCATCTACTACTAGGTCAAGCTTTCCAGTCTTCGGATCAATGACCAATCCATGAACAGGAACACCCTTTGGCAATAATGGATGATGTTTAATCATATCTACACTGTGTGCAACACTGTCATTCACATTTTCGAATCCTTGTAGCCACTGTTCAATGTCGATGCCGGAATAGGAAAGAGTGGCAAGTGTTTCATCAGTAATCCCCCGCTCTTTCATACTATCAATCACAGGTTCCGGTTTCATACCGCTCATGCCGCAATCATGGTGGCCAATTACCAAAATCTCCTGTGCCTGTAATTGATATACCGCAACCAGAATACTTCGCATCACACTTCCAAAAGGATGTGTAACAAGTGCACCGGCATCCTTAATAAGCTTTGCATCCCCATTTCCCAAGTTTAATGCTTTCGGTAATAGTTCCAATAAGCGTGTATCCATACAGGTAAGAATAACCATCCGCTTATTCGGAAATTTCGTTGTTTCATATTTCTCATACTCATGGTCTTCTACAAATTGCTGATTATAGTCTAAAATTTCATTTAATATTGTCATATATATTCCACCTTTCTATATAAGAATACATAATATTCCTTGTTTGAAACAAATATTATACTTGCATTTAGGCTTTTTTTTTTGTAAGATACATATGGAAATCGGAATCGTTCCGTATTATGCACTTATTTCTTTTCTGAATGATAAAAATTTTTCGAATACAAATCGTAATAAGTCCGATTTAAATATCATTTTAAGGAGTCCTTATGAAAAAATTCATCATTATTCTTTCTGTTTTGCTGCCATTAAGCATTATTCTTTCCGCTTGTTCGAATGATAAACAGCCAGCAAAAAAGAAGGATCAATTAACCGTTTATACAACTGTTTTCCCACTTCAATATTTTGCTGAACGAATTGGCGGAAAATATGTAGACGTAAAAACCATCTATCCTCCAGGTGCCGATGAACACACATTTGAACCATCGCAAAAGGATATGATGAACTTGGCTGATTCAGACTTATTTTTCTATATAGGTCTCGGACTTGAAGGCTTTGTGGAAAAGGCTAAAGGGACATTAAAAAACGAGGATGTCACCATAGTGCCTACGGCCAATCAACTGCAATTGCCAAAAGAAACTCATTCTGATGAGGTAGATGACCATGACCATGGAGATATCAACCCGCATGTTTGGCTTGACCCGGTTTATTCAAAAGAAATGGCAGCAGTTATTCGGGATGCTTTAATAAAAAAGCTGCCGCAAAACAAAGAACTTTTCAATGAAAATTATCACAAGCTTGGAGAAGAATTAGATGCATTGAATAGTGAATTTGAGCAAACTATTTCAACTGCGAAGCATAAAAAGATGATCGTGACCCACGCCGCTTTCGGTTATTGGGAAACTCGTTATGGCATGGAACAAATCAGTATTTCAGGGCTTTCAACAACCAATGAACCGACACAAAAGGAACTGGAAAAAATAATCTCAATTGCCGATCATGACGGCTTACACTATATTCTTTTTGAAGAAAATGTTAAGTCAAAACTAGGAAAGGTCGTCCAAAAAGAGATTGGAGCACGGGCATTGCCGATTCACAATTTGTCTGTTTTATCCAAAGACAACATTGCAAATAATGAAACCTATTTTTCATTGATGAAGAAAAATCTAGAGTCATTAAAAACAGCGTTAAATAATTAATGGGTTCATTCCCATTTTCCTGCCCAGTTTCCTGCTACTTACAGGATTGAAGTGTTGTTTAATTTCACATGCTATTACTGTATTACCGATCCACTTTAAGGAGTGATACGAATGGCTAAGGATGTTTTGTGTGAAGTAAATAACTGCACATTCTGGGCAAATGGAAACAAATGCAGTGCCGACCGTATCTACGTTGTCAGTCATACGGGTGATACGGCGGGTAATAGCAAAGAAACCGATTGTCAAACTTTTGAAGCGAATGAATTATCGTGAGATTATAACCAGGCAAACTACTTTGCCTGGTTTTTTATTTGGGGAAAGTAAATGTTTTTTTTGCTAATAAGACTTCCTGAAGCCTATTTTCATTTATTTCGTATCCGATACCCGGGCTCTCCGGTACTGTAATAAACCCATTTTCAACAGTAACTTCAGGTGTGATAATGTCTTCTTCCCAAAAACGGCTTGATGCAGATATATCCCCCGGAATGGAAAAACCAGGGAGGGAGGCTAGTGCAATATTATGCACGCGTGAAATTCCAAATTCAATCATTCCTCCGCACCAAACCGGGATCCCTTTTTCAAAACAATAATCATGAATCCGTTTCGCTTCATAAAGTCCGCCAACCCTGCCCACTTTAATATTGATCACCTTACAGCTCCCGAACTCTATCGCTTTCCGTGCATCTTCAAAAGTGACAATGCTTTCATCTAAACAAATAGGTGTACGAATTTCTTTTTGCAACTGGGCATGTTCGATGATATCGTCATGTGCCAGCGGCTGCTCAATCATCATTAGATTCAAGTCGTCCAATGCTTTTAAGCGATCAATGTCCTGAAGCGAGTAGGAGGAATTGGCGTCTGCCATGATGGGCAGGTCGGGATAGTGGCGGCGGATTTCTGCAAGAAAGGCGTAATCCTGGTTGGGATTTATTTTCACTTTAATCCGCTGATAACCTTGCTCAAGATATTGCTCAATTTGCTGTATTGCTTTTACCGTGGAGTCTGTTGCGACCACCACTCCAGAAGCAATGGCTGGGCGTGTACCGTTTAATATTTTTGAAAGAGGCTTTGTCTGGGATTTCGCATATAAATCCCATAAAGCTGTTTCTAGCGCCGCCTTTGCCATATTGTTTCTTCTGATTGAGCTAAAAAGTTTTGAGGCCTCCTCAGGATGTTTGATTGGATGTTTTTGCAACAAAGGAATCAAAATATCCTTTAACATATGTAAACTGGTTGTTACTGTTTCCTCGGTATACCACGGCGTAGAAAAAGCCACTCCTTCACCAAAACCAGAAACGCCATCCTTGCAGGTAACTTTTACAATGATCCCCTTACGGTCATTCACTGCTTCCAGATGGGTTACAAACGGTGACTTTAGCGGCATCTGAATAACATAGAGCTCAATTTCGGCTATATTCAATGTCTTTCACCCACTCTCGCAGTGTTCTCCTTAATAGTTTTTTAGCAGCGTTTCTGGGGAGCTTTTCAGTAAAATAGAAAACTTTTGGCACCTTGTATCTGGCAAGTTTATTTAGGCAAAATTGCTGAAGGTCATCCACAGATACTACGTTGTTTTTTACGATAAAAGCAACCGGTACCTGTCCCCATTTCGCATCATCAATGCCTGTGACCCCCACCTCTGAAACTGCAGGGTGCGCTAATAATACCGCTTCGATTTCAGCTGGATAGATATTTTCTCCTCCTGAAATAATCAAATCAGAACGGCGATCGATAACATATAAAAATCCATCGGCATCTAAATAACCAATATCTCCGGTATAAAACCAGCCATCACGAAATCTTTTTTTCGTGGCTTTCGGACGATATAAATAGCCCGGTGTTACGTTTGGGCCCTTTACGATAATTTCGCCTGCTTCTCCCGCTTCGGCCGGGCTCCCATTGTCCTTTACAATGATAAGCTGAGATGGGAACAACGTTTTTCCAGCTGAGCCAAGCTTTGTCAGGCTATATTCCGGTGAAAGAGTCACAATTTGCGAGGAGGATTCTGTCATGCCATACGACTGAAAGACAGGGATATCTTTTTCCACGCAAGCGTTCAGTAATGGTAATGGAGCAGGACCGCCTCCGAGCAACATGCAGCGAAAATGATTCGAAAGCCTTCTGTCGTTAAGTGCTTCAACTATACCTGTTAACATTGTGCCAACCACTGACATAATCGTTACCTTTTTTGCCTGAATATCTGCAATTGTTTTTTCTGCGTCAAAGTGGTCATGAAGGACAATCGGCATGCCATAGATGACACTGCGCATGAGGATGGAGAAGCCGCTAATATGAAACAACGGAACGGAACAAAGCCAGCAATCACTTTCCATTTGGCCTAAATTTAATGCGGAGCCGACAGAACTCCACCAATGGTTCCCGTATGTCTGTATGACACCTTTCGGTTTTCCAGTTGTACCTGAAGTGTACATAATGGTACAGATATCAGAAAGACTAATTTCGTCTTGGATTATTTGTTCCATTGGTTCTAATTGAAAAAGGGATTCTTTCGTAATGGATTTAAGCGAGATCAGGTGCACAAGTTCCATTTTGGCAAAAGCATCTTCAATAATGAGAAATGATGCCTTGGAATCTGTTAATTGCCAAGCAATTTCAGCGGCTGTTAACCGATTGTTTAAAATTACTGCTTTCACACCTATGAGCTGAAGAGCAAATAAGATTACCACAGTATCAAGGTGATTCTTTAATAATACCCCTACAAATTGGTCTTTTTTTATCCCTAGAGTCTGGAGTTGCCCCGCGACTTTCTGGGAGCGATGATATAGTTCACTAAATGTTACGGTATGCTCCTGAAAATATACCGCAGTCCGGTCTGGAGTGAGAAATGCTCTTTTCTTTAAAAAATTTGGCATGGTTTCGTTTGACATTTTTAACATCCCTTTGAAAAACTCTTTATTCAGTCACAGTAGGACTATTCTACGTTATCTTTTTTCGTTTCTAAACCTCGTTTCGGTCACGTAGAACCACTCTACGTGACCTTTTTCGTTTCCAGACCTTGTTCCGGTCACGTAGAACCACTCTCATTATATAAAAACAGCTTGATGGAAACAAAACCATCAAGCTGCTGTTAACTGATCAAGGGAAACGCGGGAATTGACCGAAATCGGGCTTGCGCTTTTCTTTAAAAGCATCACGGCCTTCTTTCGCTTCATCCGTTGTATAGTAAAGCAATGTGGCATCACCGGCAAATTGCTGAAGTCCTGCTAATCCATCCGTATCAGCATTCATGGCAGCTTTTATGAAACGAAGCGCTGTTGGACTTTTCTCAAGCATTTCTTCACACCATTTAATGGTCTCATCTTCCACCTGCTCCAAAGGAACAACTGTGTTAACTAAGCCCATATCAAGCGCTTCCTGCGCATTGTACTGACGGCATAAATACCAAATTTCACGGGCTTTTTTATGACCGATAATTCTAGCTAAATAGCCTGAGCCATAACCGGCATCAAAGCTTCCCACTTTAGGGCCTGTTTGTCCAAATACCGCATTATCTGCCGCAATCGTTAAATCACAAACGACGTGTAGAACATGTCCCCCACCGATGGCATAACCTTTTACCATTGCAATAACTGGTTTAGGAATTACACGGATTAAACGTTGTAAATCGAGAACATTTAAGCGCGGGATTTGATCTTCGCCAACATAGCCGCCATGTCCGCGGACACTTTGGTCACCGCCGGAACAGAATGCCTTCTCCCCTGCACCTGTTAACACAATCACTCCAATGCTGGAATCATCGCGTGCATGAGCAAAAGCGTCAAACATTTCCGTAACCGTTTTAGGTGTAAAAGCATTATGTACATGTGGTCGGTTAATAGTGATCTTTGCAATTCCGTTATATATCTCATATAAAATTTCTTCATACTTACGTCCTGGAACCCATTCTACTGTCATAATAAAATCCTCCTTTATCGTTTTTTTGACAAAAAGTCACTTACTATTGTACCAAACTTTTCTGATTCTTCCACATGAATTGCATGGCCGCTGTTTTCAACGACGATCCAAGTGCCCTTTTTTAGGGACTTCAGCATTCTCTCCGCAATCTCACAAAACTTATGATCTTCTGAACCGGTTATCAGCAAAACCTCACAATCAAGCTCCATTAAAGGGGTACCCCACCAGGAAGGCTGTGCGCCCGTCCCCATTCCAAGCAAACTATTGGCGAGCCCCGAAACCGAATTATTTAAGCGCTGAGCCCTGATGGATTCAATAACACTTGCTGGAAGCCGCTTCATCGTAGTAAATAGCGGAATATCTTCCCAGTAATCAACAAACCCCTTAATCCCATCCTCAACAATAAATTTTGCCAGTTTCGCATCGTTCATTCGGCGGAGTTTTCTATCTTCCTCTTTTTCTAGGCCTGGCGAGGCGCTTTCTAGAATTAATTTTCGAACCCTTTGTGGAAAAAGCAGAGCAAAAGTAAGTGCCAATCTGCCCCCCATTGAATAGCCCAGCAAATCTATTTGCTCAACAGCTAATTCTTCAAGAATCCTATTTAAGTCCTTGGCAACAGATTCTATTTGGTAGCGCTCCGTATCTTCAGAAGACTCTGTTTTACCATGCCCAATAATGTCCGGTGCAATTAACATAGCATATTGCCCCGAGGTCTCAAAAAATGGTTTCCATGTAGAGGAATCCCCGGTAAATCCATGCAATAAGACAAGCGGTGGTGTTTCCTCCCCCTCACCGCAAACTTCCACATGATAGCGAATTCCGTCGACACTAATGTCCATTACCGCTCACCTTTGACAAAATTTGATATTTCCTGGGAAACAGATGCCCAAAAACCGCGGTGCTCCTTGAGGTTTTCATCTCTTTTTGTCGCAATTTCGTACACATGAATACCGGATTGACCCTCACTCTTCATCATTTCCGATTCAAACTGCTGCCAATCTTTTATTTTAATAAATTCTCCGTTAAACATCTTGACAGCGTGCTCGAATTCGATTGTAAGCGGTGTACCAAATAAGAGCTCAAAGTTTTTCGGATGCTCTGATTGCGCTAAAAAGGAAAAAATACCGCCGCCGTTATTGTTTACAAGAATAATATGAATATCGATATCATAAAGCTTTGCTGCAATCAGTCCATTTAAGTCATGGAAAAAGGTTAAATCGCCCAAAACTAAATATAAGGACTTGGAGTATAAAGCCGCACCTAAGGCCGTTGAAACCGTACCATCAATGCCGTTAGCTCCCCTGTTTGCCATAACCTTAATTGATTTATTATTATTTAAGAAAAAGCTGTCCAAGTCGCGAATTGGCATGCTATTACCAACAAAAAGAGTGGCTCCTTCAGGAAGCATATCTGCTAATTGATAAAACAACCTGCCTTCACTTAGTTCCGCGATGTCACGAATGGGCGTCATATTTTCTTTTGTGAGTGCATTAACTTTTTTCCAATCGCCTAGATATTCTCCTGACGAACCGCTGCCAACAAAAGCCAATAGTTTTTCGCAAAACAACGTTTCATTACAAAAAATCATGTTCGTTGATAATGCTGCCGGATCGCGCCAGTCCCCGCCGCCATCAATGATAAATTGATCTGCCGAATGATTTTCTTTTAAGAAAATGGTTAACGCTTTAGAAATAGGCATCGCCCCAAATCGTAAAACTACATCTGGCTTAAGGAAACCTTTTGCCTCTTCATTCCTTAAAAAGGTATCATAGGATTCAATAATATGATCGTGACTGTGGGTACCGCTTCTCAATTGGGATAACGGATCTGCTAAAATAGGATAGTGTAATGCCTCGGAAAGCTGAGTCACGGCTTTAGCGAAGCTTTCATCAGCGATATTTCCGCAAACAATAATCCCTTTTTCCTTACCATTTAACTTTTCTGAAATCATTTTAAACTGCTCATCATCAATCGTTAAATCTCCATTATGAACCTTGACATATCCCTTTGGCCGTTCCGATAGTTGAAAAAGGGCATCATCCAATTTCGGAATGAGCGGTTCGCGGAACGGAAAATTCAAATGGACAGGACCTGCAGGAGCCGCAGCAGCTATGGCTGCTGCTCGAGCACAAACAGTCCGGGTGTAACGGATGATTTCATTGTTATCCTCTGGCAAAGCCATTTCTGCAAACCATTTTACATGATGACCATATAAATGGATTTGATCGATTGCCTGCGGTGCTCCCACTTCTCTAAGTTCGTGCGGCCTGTCTGCCGTTAGCACGATTAGGGGAACTCGTGAGTATCTCGCCTCGACAATCGCTGGAAAATAGTTGGCTGCTGCAGTACCTGATGTACAAAGCATGGCAACTGGTCTATCCAATGCCTTGGCAATTCCTAAGGCAAAAAAAGCTGCAGAACGTTCATCTACATGAATATGAACGTTTAATTCAGGGTGTTCTGCCATCACCATCGCCATAGGAGTAGAGCGTGAACCTGGGCTGACGACAACATCGGTTACCCCTGTTAAAACGAGTTCTGAAATGAATGCTGCTATATAAGCTGTTAATGATTCCTGATGATTCATATTATTTTCCCCCAAGAGCTCGAAGCATTGGTGTAAACTTCAAACTTGTTTCCAAATATTCACTTTCTGAATTCGAATCGGCTACGACACCACAGCCGGCAAACAACGATGCTTCGTCACCCTGCAAGAGTCCACAGCGAATGGAGACAGCAAACTCACCATTTTGTTTATAATCAATCCAGCCAAGAGGCGCGCCATAGAAGCCGCGGTCTAGGTCCTCCACTTGTCTTATTTTTTCAACTGCTGCTTTCTTCGGCAAACCTCCCAACGCAGGCGTTGGATGAAGCCTTTCAACCAATAAGAGTAATGACGCATCATTGCTACATTTTCCGATAACAGGTGTATAAAGATGCTGTATATCCCGATTTTTCAAAAGCTGCGGTTTTTCCGGCAGAATAATCTCTTCACATGATTCTTCTAAAGCTTCCTTAATCATTTCAACCACAAACCCATGTTCAATCAGGTTTTTCTGATCATTTAATAAGGTTTGCCCTAATATCCGATCTTCCTCTTCAGTGATCCCGCGTGAGATCGAGCCAGCTAAGCAGGTAGAAAACACTTCAGACCCTCGCTTTTTCACCAGCCGCTCAGGTGTTGCACCAATAAAACAATCTCCATTTGATTCAAACGCAAAGATATAGCTTGCCGGCTGTTGTGTATATAAATTTCCCAGCACTGCCTCTGCCTCCACTTTATTTGTAAAGGATAGCCGGAGCTCACGGGCAAGGACGACTTTTTTTAATGGGCCGTTTGTTAACTCTTTCACAACTCCATCAACAGCCTGCTTCCACCTTTCAGGTGAAATCTCGGTTGTTTCCAATAAAACAGCAGACTTTGCCCCATGATCCTGTTTTAGTGAATGAAGGAGCTGATTTCTTTCTTCCAAAACCTTACTAAAGAGCGAGAAATCATCATTTGGTGTAATGACGATATTGGTGGTTAAATAGGTCTCACCATCTAAAATACTCACTAAATATTTGGGAATATGGAACAAAGAATCAGCAAATTTGGACCACAGTTCCGTTTTCTCTTTATAGGGATCAAAGGAAAATCCTCCGAACATAAGAGGTCCAACAGCCATTTTTGAATATGGATTAAAAATGATGCTATCCTCTAAAAAGCTCTTCCACTCTCTTTCAACATGAAAAAAGCGGTCAGTAGCCTGATCCGACTGAATTTGTTTTGAAATTCCAAGCCCAATTAGCACAATCTCGTTTGTTGGGTCTTTCCAGAAAAAACGTTCCCCACAATAGCGGTCTTTTCCTATGTTAAAAAAGGATAAAGGGTTAATCGCTTCAATATGATGGACTTCACTTATTAATATAGGCCGGCCAAGTTCCTTGGCACGATTTACAGCCAAAAGACCTCTTTCTTTTATTTCTGTTTCTTGAATGGTAATCAAACAAATCCCTCCAAAACAGCCGAAATGACTGTTATCCATTCATTTTAATACTTTTAAATTACTACTCCCATTGTAAAGAAGTCAATAATAGTTGTCACTACCAATACCGTTTCATTCCTTATTATATATCAAATTTGTTACAATTAGGTTGAAAATAGCTTTTTACCTCTTTTCATTTTCCCACTAACCATTCGATAATAATCAAGCAGGGAGAATCTTCCGGTTATGATTCAAAAACCCATTGACACTAATAGTGGAATTTCATACACTAATGGTTGGGCAACAAACCTAAATGTTTAAACGTTGACATTCATATAAAGATAGAGAAAATTTTTAAAAAGGGAGAGAAGAATATGCAGCCAAATTTACAGCATCATTCGAAACCTGCCGTTGCATCAAACCGAGGCTTTCAGGTTTGGTGGCAAATGACCCGTCCACATACATTAACTGCCTCGTTTGTACCCGTCTTACTTGGTACAGCATTGGCACTTAAACACGATCATTTTCATCTCGGCCTTTTTGCTGCAATGCTGGTCGCCAGCATCTTGATTCAAGCAGCGACCAATATGTTTAACGAATACTTTGATTACAAACGCGGTCTTGACACTGAACACTCGGTTGGGATTGGCGGAACGATTGTCCGTGATGGGATTAAGCCAAAAACGGTCATCAACCTTGCTTTTGGATTTTACGGGATTGCTTTATTATTAGGAGTATATATTTGTGCGAATAGCAGCTGGTGGCTAGCCGTTGTTGGATTGGTTTGTATGGCTGTCGGCTATTTTTATACCGGAGGCCCGTTCCCAATTGCCTATACACCATTTGGTGAAGTTTTTTCCGGCTTCTTTATGGGAATGTTGATTATTTTAATCTCCTTCTTTATTCAAACTGGGACAGTAACAAGCACAAGCATTCTTGTCTCCGTTCCAAGTATGATATTAGTTGGAATGATTATGTTATCCAATAATATCCGTGACCTTGACGGTGATAAAGAAAATGGCCGGAAAACAGTTGCCATTCTTTTAGGAAAAAAGAAAGCTATTTATTTATTAGCTGGAATGTTCACCTTTTCTTATCTATGGGTTTTAGGGCTCATCATTAGTGGTAATGCACCATTTTGGACAGCAATCGTTATTCTAAGTGCTCCAAAAGCGATTAAGGCAACCAAAGGGTTCATCGCAAATAATATTCCAATCAAAATGGCACCAGCGATGGTTGCGACGGCTCAGACGAATACGATTTTTGGATTTCTACTTGCAGTAGGTATTTTTATCGGACACTATTTTTCTTAAAGCAAAAACTTCTGCCGCCACGGCAGAAGCTTTTTTTATTAAAGAGGGTTTATACCCCATATTTCATCCGCATATTCCTTAATCGTTCGGTCACTTGAGAAGTAACCTGCATGTGCAATATTCGTTAAGCTCATTTTTTGCCATTTGTTCTTATTCATAAATGTTTCGCCAATTTTTCCTTGAATATCGGTATAAGCGGCAAAATCCTTTAAAACAAAATACTGATCATTTTCCTCTACTAACGAATCAAATATCGGCTCAAATTCATTTTGAACTCCTGGGAAAAATCCGTTTACAAGCTGATCGACAGCCTGTTTGATTCGATAATCATGATGATAATACTCCCGCGATTGGTAGCCGCCATGCTGATAATAATGAAGCACCTCATCTGCCGTTAATCCAAACGTAAAAATATTTTCATCGCCAACTAGTTCGCGAATTTCAATATTAGCGCCGTCTAAGGTTCCTACCGTTAAGGCACCATTAATCATAAACTTCATATTTCCGGTCCCCGATGCTTCTTTACTTGCTGTAGAAATTTGCTCACTTATGTCCGATGCCGGAAAGATTTTTTCCGCCAAAGAAACGCGATAATTTTCTAGAAAAATAACTTTCATCTTATCGCCAACTATTGGGTCATTATTTATTTTCTCGGCAACCGTATTAATTAATTTGATAATCTTTTTCGCATAATAATAACCAGGTGATGCTTTCGCACCAAAAATGAACACCCTTGGGGCTGTTGAAAAGTTTGAATCCTCTTTCATCCGGTTATATAAATGCATAATGTGCAAAACATTTAACAGCTGCCGCTTATAGGCATGAAGCCGTTTTACCTGAACATCGAAAATGGCTCCTGTATTAACAACTACTCCTGTTTTATCCAAAATAATATCGGCAAGCCTTTGTTTATTTTCATTTTTAATTTTTAACAGCTGCTCTAAAAAGGAAGAATCGTTCTGATACTTCAGTAATTGGCTGAGCTCCTCTGCTGAATAAGTCCAAGAAGGTCCAATTGAGTCTGTAATAAGTGCAGATAATGGTGGATTCGCTTTTAACAGCCAGCGTCGGTAGGCAATTCCGTTTGTTTTGTTGTTAAATTTCTCAGGAAACAGTTGATAAAATGGTTTCATTTCCCGTTTCTTTAATATTTCTGTATGCAGCTTTGCTACACCATTTACACTGAAGCTGCCGACAATCGCTAAATGGGCCATTTTTACATAATGATCCGCTATAATAGCTAGTTCACCTATTCTCTGCCAATCTCCGGGAGCTTGTTCCCATAGCTCCTGGCAAAAACGTTCGTTAATTTCTTCAACAATCATATAGATTCTTGGCAGTAACGGGCGAAAAATATGTATAGGCCATTTTTCTAACGCTTCCGACAATGTCGTGTGATTGGTATAGGAAATGGTATGTTTCGTTATATGCCACGCCTTGTCCCAATCATAGCCTTCTTCGTCAATCAAGACTCTCATTAACTCCGGAATAGCCAAAACAGGGTGGGTATCGTTGATATGAATACAAATATGTTTATGGAACTGCTCCAAGCTAGTATGCTGTTTCCGGTAGGTTCTTACAATCGATTGAATGCTGGCCGACACCAAGAAGTACTGCTGCTTCAACCTTAGAATTTTCCCCTCATCATGGGTATCATCAGGGTATAAAAACTCGGAAATCGATTCGGTCTCACGCTTATATTTTAAAATATCCTTATGAATTGGAAATGGCGAAGGCTCCGCATTCCAAAGCCTTAACGTATTGACGTTTTTTGATTTAAACCCGATTACGGGCATATCATGTGGTACAGCCGTTACGGTTTCGGCATTCTGGTGATGAAAAACGAGGCGATCATTTTCCATCTTGGCCTCCACCTTGCCCCAAAATGGGATTTTCACCGCACGATCCGCCTTACGTATTTCCCAAACATTTCCGCTTCGTAACCATTGCTCCGGCAATTCCACTTGATAGCCATCGACAATTTTTTGTTCAAACAAGCCGTGTTTATAACGAATACCATGCCCATGACCCGGTAGATTCAAGGAGGCAAGCGAGTCTAGAAAGCAGGCAGCTAGCCTTCCTAAGCCGCCGTTTCCTAAGCCCGCATCTGCTTCTAATTCTTCCAGTTCATCTAAATCAATCCCTAAGTCCTGAAGCCCTACCTGCACCGTATGCTCTACACCTAAATTAATTAAATTTTGTCTTAACAGTTTGCCTAATAAATATTCAATTGAAAGGTAATAGACCTGCTTCCCTTCAGAAGCAAGATACCGTTCGTTCGTTGCGATCCAGTCATTGCTAACAAACTCACGAATCATACTGCCGAGGGTTTGATAATGATCCCTCGATGAACTTTCTGAGAAACTCTTCCCGCACTGCATCTCAAGCCTTTTAAGAAAGGTATTCTTAAACTCTAACGTACTAGAAAACATGCGTTTCACTCCTTGAAACAAGCTCAGCATAGAGCTGGTTATAGCTAAATGCTGATTGGGCCCAGCTATAGTCCTTTTCCATTGCCTGCTTGACAATTGATTCCCAACCCTTTTTATCATAATAAAGGCTAATCGCTCTTTGAATGGTAAAAAGCATATCATGGGCATTAAAATTTCTGAAGGAAAAGCCGTTTCCTTTACCAGTAAATTCATTCCATGCCTTTACAGTATCATTTAAGCCTCCCGTTTCACGGACGATTGGGATGGCACCATATTTCATCGCGATCAATTGTCCAAGACCACATGGTTCAAATTGAGACGGCATTAAAAACAAGTCTGCTGCCGCATAAAGATTATGGGCAAGTTCCTCATTAAAACCAGTATGAACCTTTAATTTTTCAGGATAGATTCGAGCGGCCTGCCTTAAATGTTCCTCATATTCATAATCACCGGTTCCGAGAATGATTACCTGTATATCCTCTTGCAAAATTTCACGAAGGACACACTTTACCAACTCTAATCCCTTTTGCCTTGTAAGCCTTGAAATCATCACGAGTAAAGGTGTCCCGGCACTTTGCGCCAACCCAAATCTTTTTTGAATCTCTTTTTTGTTGATTGTCTTTTTTTGAATCGTATCCGCTTTATAGTTTTGATCAATGAGCGGGTCAATTGCCGGATTGTAAAATTCCTCATCAATGCCATTTAATATCCCGATGAGATCCTCATCTCTTTCCCGCAACAGGCCATCAAGCTTTTCACCATAAACTGGAGTTTGAATTTCCATTTTATAAGTAGGACTTACAGTCGTAATTTTATCAGCCGCCACAAGTGCACCCTTCATAAAATTGATATTCCCGAAAAACTCCAAATAGCTGGTGTGAAAGGAATTGTAATCGATTCCCAGCAAATCCCCGAGAGCCTCTTTTGGAAAGATCCCTTGAAATTGGAGGTTATGAATGGTGAACACTGTCCGGATTTGCCCATACTCTTTTCGCTTGTAATATTCCGTTCTAAGGAGGAATGGGATCAATGCCGTATGCCAATCATGACAATGAAGCACATCAGGAAAAAAGTCCAGTTGTGCCAACGTCTCAAGAACGGCCCGATTAAAATAAGCAAATCTTTCTCCATCATCAAAATAGCCATAAAGATTATCTCGTTTAAAATAGTATTCATTATCGATGAAATAATAGGTTATCCCCTGATAGCTAAGCTCCTCAATTCCACAATATTGATTTCTCCAGCCAACAGGGACAGTAAACTCCTTGACCTTTTTCATTTCTTGTTTATATACTTCAGAAATGGTTCCATACTTTGGAACCATCACTCTAACGTCTGTTCCTTGGCTCTTTAGCTCTTTTGGAAGGGAACCGGCAACATCAGCGAGCCCCCCCGATTTAGCAAATGGCCCACATTCCGATACGGCAAATAATACTTTCACGAGTTCATCAACGCTCCTTGTTTTAACCCTTTACGAATAACATATGGTGATTTGGTAGTTCCGGTTAATTGGGTTCCTGCTTCCACCCTTACATCCTTATCTAAAATCACCGAATCTAAATAACAATTTTCTTCAATTTGGCATTTTTGCATGATGATACAGTTCTTAATAACCGCCCCTTTACCAATTTTGACCCCACGGGCGATAATACTATTTTCCACCGTTCCACTGATGAAACAGCCATTCGCAATCATGGCATTTTTCACAACGGAATCTTGCACATATTTGGTCGGCGGCTCATCCTTAACTTTCGTTAAAATTGGCTGCTCTTTTAAAAATAGTTTCTTCCACACATCTGACTGCAGCAGTTTCATACTAGTAGAAAAATAGCTTTCAATCGAATCTATCTTTACAGCATAGCCGTCATATTCATAGTGACAAATAGAGTATTCGTTATGAATAGCAGTTACTACATCCTTCATACAGGTATATCCTGTTTCATGTCTTCCTTCAATCAATTTAATGAGTAGGGATGTTTTGACCATATACATTTCCATTGAATTTCCATCCTGGTGATGGATTTCGGTGATATCGCATTTTGCCTGTCTATGCCAATCTAATATTGGTCTTAGATCCATATTAAAAATCGTATTACAGTTAGCGATAATTGCATATTCTTGTGTACTGCGATAAAAATAGTCCATATTGGCCGCAAAATGTTCAAACGAGCCAATTTTATTGCCATCGTTATCTACAATGGGGGATGGGAAAAAGAAGAGGCCGTCTCGCTTGCGATTTAAGTCCCAATTTTTTCCTGAACCCAAATGATCCATAAGTGAGCGATATTGCATTTTTGGAAAAATCGCCACACTGCGAATGCCAGAATTCACCATATTTGATAAAACAAAGTCAATAATGCGGTAACGACCTGCAAAAGGTAACGCGGCAAGTGAGCGATGTGTTAAAAGGTCTTCTAAATCTTCATGGTAAGTAGTGGCATCAATAACGCCTAATAGCTTTCTTTTCACTCCAAATTCCCTCCAGTTTTTCTTCTAAATCCAATTAAGAGATTTAATATGCAGGATAAAGTCCTTTTAACATTTCTTCTGTAACAAGAATAATTTCGTCATCAAGGGAACGGATCACTGTCCCGTCTGGTACATTAACATCACACGGAACAATCGCCTTTTCTATTAAACAGTTCTTTCCAATTATTGCGTCAGGCATAATGACAGATTCTTTAATCATACTGCCCTTTCCAACGGCTACACCTTGAAACAAAACAGATTTATCGATTTCCCCTTCGATGGTACAGCCCTCATTAATCAGTGACTCTCTTACAATGGCGTCCGAAGAAATATACTGCGGCGGTTGATTTGGATTGACCGAATAAATTCTCCAATCATGGTCAAATAAATCTAATTCACAATCCTCACCTAAGAGATCCATGTTTGCCTCCCAAAGGCTTTGAACTGTACCAACATCCTTCCAATAACCTTTAAATGGATAAGCAAACAATTTTTTATTTTCCTCTAAAAGAAGCGGTAATACATCCTTCCCAAAGTCATGGCTGGATTCTGGATTCCGCTCATCCATTTCTAAATATTCCTTCAGTATATTCCAGTTAAAGATATAAATGCCCATGGAAGCTAGATTATTTTTGGGATTAGCAGGCTTTTCATCAAACTCTGTAATTCTCATATCGTCGGTTGTATTCATGATTCCAAACCGGCTGGCTTCAACCCATGGTACCTCTATTAAGGAAATCGTCACATCCGCTCTTTTTTCAATATGATATTCGAGCATGCTCTCGTAATTCATTTTGTAAATATGGTCGCCTGAAAGGATTAATACATATTCCGGGTTATATTGTTTCAGATAATTTAAGTTTTGATAAATAGCGCTTGCTGTTCCTGTATACCACTTTACTTCCGAAGACTCACTATATGGCGGTAAAACGGTCACCCCGCCATCCTTACGGTCAAGATCCCAGGCACTGCCAATTCCAATATAGGAATTTAAAAGAAGCGGCTGGTACTGCGTTAAAACCCCTACAGTATCAATGCCCGAATTAGTGCAATTACTTAAGGTAAAATCAATGATTCGGTATTTCCCGCCGAATGGAACAGCTGGTTTCGCCAAATCTCTTGTCAGCGAATTAAGTCTGCTTCCTTTCCCTCCTGCTAACAACATGGCTACGCACTTTTTCTTTCCCATTTCCTTTTCGCTCCTTTCGTTTTTTAACCGGTCTGATCATTTGAAAACCAAACGGGGGAATTGTCACTTCTATTGAGAATGGCTGGCCATGGAATGGCTCATCTTTGGACAAAATGGTTTTCTTATTCGTTAAACCAGCCCCGCCGTATTCCTCTTGGTCGCTATTTAAAATTTCTCGATACTCGCCTTCTTTAGGGACACCGATTTTATATACCGGATAATTCACTCCTGTAAAGTTGCAAATAATAAGTAAAAACTCCTCTGCCTTTTTTCCCTTTCGAATAAAGGAGAAAATCGATTGATGACTATTATTGGCATCAATCCATTCAAATCCATCCTGCAAATGATCCAATTCATACAGTGCTTTCGAACGTTTATAAAGTTTAGTTATTACTTTTACATATGTGTTTAAATTACGGTGCATGTCATATTCCAGTAAGTGCCAATCTAGTTGTTCTTTATCTTTCCATTCTGCAAACTGTCCAAATTCAAATCCCATAAATAGTAGTTTCTTTCCTGGATGGGCAAACATATAACCTAATAACAGTCTTAATTGGGCAAACTTTTCCCAATAATCCCCCGGCATCTTATCTAATAGTGACTTTTTCCCATGGACTACTTCATCATGAGAAAATGGCAACATAAAGTTTTCTGAAAATGCATATAAAAACGAAAAGGTAACCTTTGAATGAACCTGTGAGCGTGCATATGGAGGTGTTTCCATATATTCAAGCATGTCATTCATCCAGCCCATATTCCATTTATAATCAAAACCAAGACCGCCATAGGGGACTGGCGCTGTTACATTTGGGAACTCTGTAGAATCCTCACCAATCATTAGAAAATGGGGATTGTACTCATTGATCTCTTTATTTAACTTTTTTAAAAATTGAATTCCAAAAGGATTCTCACGTTTTCCCCCGGCTGAATTTGGCCAATAGATAATGTTCGCAACAGCATCCATTCGAAAGCCATCAATATGGAAATAGTCAATCCAATAGAGAGCGTTTGAGATAAGGTAGCTTTGTACTTCACCTTTTCCCAAATCAAAATTGGCCGTCCCCCATATGACGTTTTCCCTGTCTTGGGCGCTGCTATAAGAATAAATGTGTGTTCCATCAAAGCGATAAAGACCGTGTGCATCCTTGCAATAGTGACCTGGAACCCAATCCAGAATGACACCTATACCATGCTGATGACACTGATCCACGAAGTATCTAAAGTCATCAGGTGTACCAAACCTAGATGTCACTGAAAAATAACCGGTCCCCTGATATCCCCAAGAGGCATCAAGCGGGTGCTCGACTATAGGTAAGACTTCAATATGCGTAAAGCCATGCTCCAATACATAAGGAATTAGTTCTGAAGCTAAATCAAGATAGGTTAAGTGGTCTCCATTGTCATGCTTCTTCCAGGATCCTAGGTGTACCTCATAAATAATGGCCGCATCTGATAAGATGTTCTTTTTTTCCCTGCGATTCATCCAATGTGCGTCATTCCATTCATAATTGTTTAGGGAATAAACGATGGATGCGGTATCGGGTCTTACTTCCGAATAAAAGGCAAACGGATCTGCCTTCAGCAGCCTCTCTCCTGTTTGTGAAATAATTTCATACTTGTAAATGTTTCCCCCAAGATCTTGATTGACAACAATAATCCATATTCCTTCATCATTAACCTTTTGCAGTTCATATCCATCACCATTCCAGTTATTAAAATCGCCCAGCAGCCTCACATGAATAGCATTGGGGGCCCATACGCAAAATCGGGTGTATACTTGATTGGAATTTCTTAAGATATGAGCGCCAAAAAGCTGATGACTTTGAAAGTAGCTGCCCTCATGAAATAAGTGCAGCTGATAATCAGTTGGAAAAAAAGTGTTTACTGTCATGGCTCTCCTCATCCTCAATGAAAATATGTATTTCAAAGACCAATTATAAGCGCAATTGCATCATATTCCTCGAAATACTTTTTTATCTTTTCTGACAACAAATGAGGTTAGTTTCTATTAAAGGTCATATTCCAACAAAATAGGACACTAATCGACTGATTTTCCAACAACAAACGACAAGAAACTAGTAAGTTTTTCTAAAATTTTTCTAAAAAAAGTTATTTATTTATTAATAATTTAGCGGAATGAAGTTCGGGTAAAAGAGAGTAGATGTAAGCGGTATCAATGGTTTCAAGGGAAATTGTCTTTTTAAAATCGTTATATCAAAATAATATTTTCTATGATCATATACAAATGATTTTAAACGCAAAAAAACTGATAACAGATTGTTATCAGTTTTTCAATGACCCCTACGGGATTCG
>NZ_AJLS01000122.1 GCF_000307875.1 Neobacillus bataviensis LMG 21833 | reverse complement strand
GCCACAAATGCTCGCAATAGTCACACCTTTTAATCCGCTTATCCAATTGGTCGTGCAGCTCTCCGTTATTTAGCGCCTGTAATACCGGCAAAGCTTCCGCCATGTCTAACCCTTCGATAAATTGTAGCGCGAATTCAATGGCGCCTTTTCCATAGTCTCGGTCGTTTTTAGTTGTCATTTAGTCGTTCCCCTTTTCAGTGGTTTTAGTTGTTTAATCGGTTGTTAGTTTCGTAGGTTTGCTAATACTTGACGCAATTCCTCAGAATCTGCGAAAATGAATACGAGATTCCCAGTATGCTTGCGCGATGGTTCGATATCGACTATTTGAAAACCCTTCGCCAGCAAAAGCCGCGCAACTCTGAGCGATAAAATACATTTCATAAATTACACCTCCAATTTAGTACCTGGTCATAAGTTATAGATTAGAATGATTATAACTAACCGACTTGTCGGACAATAAGACAAACAAGCGCGCAAAAACCACTCTCGTTAAATCACCGCGTTTTTAAAGCCGTACGGACGTTTTAATGCGTCTCGGCAGTGTTAGTATTCAAACACATTTAAAACGCCTGTACGGGCCTCCTACGAGCTCACAGCGCTATGTCTATCGTCTAGTGTCCGCGTAAATAGACAAGCGTTAATATAAAACCCTTGCGTCTCGTCCTAACGGCCGATCCGCTGCCCTTGTATTACCTTTTTCGCATAATTCCCTTTTCGCAATATGTTTTAGATATTGAATCGTAGTGACAGTTGAGGTACGAAACTGGCACAAAGCTTTTAAAGACCTTAAGAGCATTGCGTCCTTTCAGTCCGCTACGACGTAAAGAATAAAAGATAAATGCGTAAAAGATTAAAATCATAAGTCCGCTAAAGCGTCCTTAATAAACTCGTTTCACTCGTTTATAAACACTATAGGAAGAAACTCGTCAAATGGAACACCCGGCTCTGTGGTGCGCGCGCGTTGAGGTACTTCAAAGCCTTGTGGGAGTAAGGCTCAAAAAGTCGAAAAAAGCTAAATTGTGAACTTTTTATAGGACTTTCGACTCATTTTTACAGGTAATCCATCAAATTAAGCAGATTTTAGATATTTTTCATTTCTTCATCCCGATAACGCTGAATCTTTTGTGGCTGGAGGGCTTATTTTTTCGCCCTTTCACAAATGACAAGGGCAAAAAATATGACCGGAAGACACAAAAGATTCGGCAACTTCAATAAAGGGGCTTGAGCGTAGCGAAACCCCTATCGTTTCACTTTAAAAATTAACTTATAACGTTTCTCAGCCAGTCCAGACCGTTCCTGTGCGTTTTTGACGCCCTCAGACCGTCCGTATGGCGTTCTAAGCTCCGTTCGAATACTAACCCTGCCCAACGCCCTTAAAACGTCTCTACGGCTCTCCTACGCAGCCATGCGCAAGCACACAAGCCTACGAGCCATTCTAGCCGTCAAATTAGCGCCGTTAGCGTCCTCCGAAGGGGAATATAGCCAACACGCCTTAAAACGCCTCTGAGGGGCCTCTACGGACGTCCTAGCGACTAGCACCGATTTTGCCGTGTATGATCGGTTAACTTCCTTTATTCTCATTTAAGAAAGTCTAATTGATAATGTAAACTTAGTACCTGGTACTAATAAAACGTTAAAACTTGCGAACAAACGTTCGTTGTGCTATACTAAGATTAATTACTACCGGAGTCATCCCCGCCTAATTGGAGCCTCCGGTAGTACTGGAAGTCACGCTGTTACCGCAGCGCAAGTTCACCGCGTATCCTCCGCAAATGCGTTGCCGCGCAATTGGTTCGGATACTATTAATCAAGCAGTCTTACTTAATGAGTGTGCACAATCAGGATCCATTACGTCGCAACCGTATCTAGCTTTCTTAGAAACTTGCGGAAATAATGCGAAAAATTGATCCGGACTAAGATTAGCGAAGGGCTTATCCTCTCCAGCTAGATAAACATTATACCAACCAACCACCGTGCGAACATACTTAACTTGAACCGGGTTTATAATTAACGGAATAAACATTGATATTTCCTCCTAGTGAGCTCGCCGGTATTCGAGTACCGGCGGCTTTTTTAATATTCGTAACCTGGTACTTCTGCAAAAACTTTTACTACTTGTAAGAACGTTGCTTTCCGGAGCCAATCGATATCGATTTCACCTTTAAGCAGTTTACCAACCGGTAAAAACTCTGCATGGAACCTTTTGCAAGTTGCGCGGTCAATGTGAATGGAAGTTTGGTCTTTATTGATTGGATAATCAAGAACGAATATGTTCGGCTCATCATCGGTTATCTCCATAATTAAGTCGGGCGCTAAAACGAGCTCATCAACCTCCACAGGCGTCCAATGTACATCATCGCTTACGTCATAAATGACTCTAATTGTGCTTTGCATCTGTTTACCTCCTTCTATTTATTGGGCAATTCGTTCTGCTTGTCTTTATTGTAATGCATACCGTCATTTTTGTAAACAATAATTACTAAAAAAACATTTTATTTCACATTTTGGTGTATTGTGGTAAGATTTTAGGGAAGAGGTGATCTATATGAAGAGTTACTTAAAAGAGATAATCGAAGAACGGGGCATAAAAATAACTTGGCTATCTGAGAAATCCGGAATCAGTCGGAATACTATACATACTTACTTAAATGGTGGCATCCCAGCGTTAGACAAAGCGTACGCCATTGCCAACGCGTTAGGACTTTCAGTAAAGGAAATATGGAAAGACGAAGAAGACGCCAATTAAGGCGCCTTTTTTTATTGTATGATCGCTCTTATACCGCCAGTTGAACGCTGTTGACTAGCCGGCTTGGGCAGCGGTGTTAATGATCGGTTGAATTGCGTAAATGTCTCAGCTTGGAAAACCTTGAACGGGTAATCGCCGTCAATCGCATAGCGCTGAGCGCTCAGAACGAGTACATGCGGAAAAGGAGTGGCCATGATTCCGGTATTGTAAAAATCGACGTAACGCTGCAGCTTATCGTTCATTTGCTTTTCACTGTAGACTGTCTTTTGTACCTCGATAAAAAACGGAGTGTTTCGATACATGGCGAAGATGTCCGGCTCAGATAAGCCTTTTCTGCCGTATTTTGGCTCGACCAGGAACGTCTCAAGCCGGCCTAGCTTCCGCATCTCCATATATACTTCTAGAATTGCGAGGAAGTGGCCTATTTTCTGGCTCTGCTTCTTTATTTGCGTCTCAGGTCCAAAATAGAGGTACGGAACGAACGCAGTCGAGCGCTGTATCTGACCGTCTCGTAAGAGGCGCAATAAAACGTTATTTGCTGCTAGCTTCGGATTCTTTAAGCCTGCGAAATGTAACTCCGCAATCGAGTCACGGTCCATCACACGGAATTTATTCAAGTCGCGAATAATCGCTTTGTCACGGCTACTTAGTGGCATCGTAAAACACATCCTCCTCGGTTAGCACTTCGCTATCAGACTGCGAGCACTTTGCTACTTCCTTCGTAAACATATCCGTCCACGAGTCCGACTTATACTTATCGAGTAACTCCTCGGCATCCTCCTCCGTTAAATAGGGCGCCTGCAGCTCCGTTAGTTCGTCGCGTTTAACAAGGAATCGACCTGGCGTTGTCTTGCTTATGCGCTCACTTCCGGGAGTACCGATTATCTTCGAGTTTGAGGCGTCAGTTGTCCGAAAACCCATTCTAACCGTCAGCAAGCCGCGAATCTTCGTATCTAATATGTCGTGGCTAGGCCGTTGAAGCGAAAGTATGCAATAGATGCCTAGCGCTCGGCCAAGCGAGGTAATTTGTACGATTTGCTTTTTCATCTGCTTATCGTCCATTATCATTACGATTTCATCGATGGCCAGTAAGATAAACGGCTCGGCTTTCGGTAGTTTCGTTATATGCGTAACTCGGTGCTTATTAAGGAGCTCCCCTCTTCGCTTCAATTCACGGTGAATATGCGCAAGCATTCGCGCCATGTCTTCCGGATAGACACATACGCTTTTAACGTGCTCGACGTCTTTAAATAAGAAAAACTCGCTCATCTTTAAGTCGCCCAGGTATATGTGTAATTGGTCCGGCGTTTTATGCTGTATGAGAGTCGCCAAGATACTTCGGAGCTGCGTACTCTTACCGGCGCCAGGTTCGCCCGAAATGAGGCAATTTGGCTCTGTAATGGCGTCATATATCATCCACTTGCCGGCGCAGTCCTTGCCGCATACAATCGGCATTTCGAGCCCTTCGAGCTCCGGCTCTAGTTTTACGTAATTATAATTAAGCTCTTTCGGCAGCGAGCCTTTATTAACCGTTAAAGTAAACCGTTTGACTTCGCCATCAAGCTCGACGTTTTGACCGAAATACTGCTCGAATACATAGAAGTTCTTTTTCAATAGCTTGGGATCCAATCCGTTGGGTAGCGTGAAGGTTATAGAAGTAGAGGCGTCAGTGATAGTTACATTGCGGATTTTTGGAAGGATTAAGCGCTCATTGCCGTCGCTCATTTTATAAGTCAGGTGCAAGTCGGCCGAACGGAAGGCTTTGATTATCTTCTTGCGTGCCATTAGCTTCGCCCATAGTCCGCTCATCGTAGGAACCTCAGTATTGCGTCAGATTGGAGAAAGTACACGCTTACCGCTAAAGCTGCGATCGGTACAAGCAATTTCAACGCCACACTCAACCAAATAATTCCGGTATCTTCCGCAACCTTATCCAGCAAAGCCACCGCAATAATACTACCGCCAGCGATTATAATGCCAGGTCCAAACATTTAAACTCCTCCTAATTTTCTGATAACTTAATTGTCTGACTATTCGATTAATCTGAAAGGTTTCCCCGCACCCCTTCCCCTTTCTCCCGCCTTCGGCTCATTCTTTAACAGATTTTGTTTTTCGCTCTATAACTATCTTTCTACTTGTACGAATGCATTTACTATAAACAGTTGATAATGTTTTAAAATAGAAAACTAAAACAGTTGGTTTCGTGTTAATAGCCTATGCCGCACCGGTTGTCTAACTTTACTAGTCCGATTAAAAAAATTTCGGAGTCAGATCGTATAACTTTCGCAGTTGTTGTCCATAACGATAGTATCAATGAACGATAAGGAGAGAGATTCATATGGGATTGTTTACAGGGAAGCCGAGGTCATCGCTTGGCAAGTGGCTTGACGCCAGGGGAATTACGCAAGAATGGCTGGTAAGGAAAACGAAGGTTAATAGAACGACGATCAGCAAGATAGCTTCTGACGATGAGTATTCGCCAACGCTGCCGACTATCAAGAAGATAATGAAGGCGATAAGAGAAATCGATCCGTCAGCAAAGGCCAACGACTTTTTCGATATTTAACTATTTACAAAGGAAGAATTTTCCGTTATACTGAATGTAATAGAAATAAACTAACGTTACATTGAGGGGCGATAAAATGAGTAATGCAGTAGACGCACTTACGGAGAAAAAGGACATCGATAAAATGAAAAACGCTTTAAGCGGACGTGATCGGTTAATGTTCGTTATGGGAGTATCGCTCGGCCTGCGCATAAGCGACCTATTATCGCTCAAAATTGGCGATGTAAGAGGTAAAACGCATGTAAAGGTACGGGAACAAAAGACGAAGAAAATGCGCCCAATTAAGCTGAGCCAGACGGTTATGAGCGAGGTAAGTAAATTAGACGGAGCCGACGGGGATTACATATTCAAGTCGCGCAAAGGCGATAACAAGGCGATTAGTCGCGTGCAAGCTTACCGCATACTAAACGACGCAGCAAAGCGAGCTGGCATCGATATCACAATCGGCACACACACGCTCAGGAAGACGTTCGGCTACTCGTTATATAAGCAAGGTATAGACATAACCCGGATCATGGCGATTCTAAACCACAGCACGCCAGCAATGACGCTCAGCTACATCGGAATAACTGCGAAAGAAATAGATGCAGCGTACGAGGCTATCGAGGTATAATTACTTCGAAGCCTTTTTACGTTGAACCCTCGGATTTTAAAAATTATAGCGCTAAATTTTCTAGGCCGAGGATTTAAAAATTGCGCTCAGACTTTTTCCGGCCTTGACCGAGCCCCTCCGGATTTCGAGGCGCCCCCCATATTCGGAATATTCGCGTTATGCATACGTACTCATTTCGTTGTATAACGAATGTAACAGAACTATCTTTTGTTACGTTCGGCACACGCTGCAAACCGCTATATATCAACGTTTAACCCTTCGTTCATTCATCGTTCATCCTCTATCCGTTTATACAATCGCTCAGACCGCATTCTTACGCTGCATTTATACACTCCGGACAGCTACCGAATGTATAAGATACTGCATACGATCGCCAGGCTTACCGGCTGAACCCCGAGGTTTCAGAGGCACTCACCCACGGCGAGGCGAAAGCTGGTAAACGCCAGGATTATGCGTATATGTAACCATATGTAACCGCAAGTATAATTACCCCTCTTTTCGGGTACATTCCGGAAGTGCCATCGCTCTTACTCTCGCAAGGGATACAGCGTTTATCGTGCAATTTCGTACATCACTGGCGCCAATGTTTACCGTCAACCTCTCGCGCTTCCGCTTGAACGCCTCCCGCTGTGGGCTACGTCCTCCACTTCCGTAAATAATTCCGCAATATCAACATATTTCGCTTGACTTTCTTTTCGGTCTTCAACTTACTGAGCAGAAGATTGGAAACGGCTGGAAGCAGACTTTGCCCCTATACGCCGACAAACGGAGGTCTGAAGGCATATAGAAGTAAAGTCGCAATACTTACGTCGCTTTCGAATGGTATCCGTGTGTATAGCCCTTCTATAACTTTCGATCTTTCAACCGACTGCAGCTCGTACAATATCGCCCCTGTACGCGTTCAACTAAGAACATGCCGCAGTACCCGAATGCCGTAACATTCACGATAACCGCCCGAACCTTTCGCTCTCGCTGGTAGTTCGCACCTAGACCGCCACGCAACGTAGAAGGATCGTTGTTTAGTGTGACGCGCTAAGTTCTGCAATGGCTCAGCTCCCTGTCAAGTTTAGTTTCGAAACGTGTTACTAGGTTTCCACGTTTGGGTAAAACAAAAAGGCATACTCCGATCAACCCGTAAAAAGTACAAGGTTAAACAGAATATGCCAAAACAAGCCTCTTGCAAAAATACGAGAGTACACGTTATAATAAAGACATAAGTTTAACCTGTAGAGATGGTACAGGCGAAAGGTCATTTCCGTTAACGAGTTGGAGCTCATTAACACTATGGAAATGGCTTTTTTATTTGTCCGCGCTATTAAGTTATCTCTACTATACTACTTGTCTATTATTGCGTGCAAGAATTACTTTCCAAATAGCCTAGCGAAGAACCCCTTCTTCGGCTCCTCTTTCGGCTCTTCAGCCGCTGCCATTAATCGCTTCGTCTCCTGTACTTCACGTATGGCCGTCATTAACTGCTGATCCCTACGCTCGATTGATTCCGTTATGTATCTATGTTGTTCTTCTAATCGCGCCAATAACTCCCGGTTGAACCGTTCTTGCTGGTCGAGTCGGTCGTTTAGCTGATCGAATTTTGCATCTATTTCGCTAGTTGAGCGCTCATTGTCCGCGTAATCGTTTGGCGCTTGATCGCGCTCAGCATTTCCGCTTACAACGGCCTTTGTCGCCAGTTCTATCGGGACGCCTTTCGTAACTACAAGGTCGCGCAGATTCCTTAGCATTTCCACGTCTTTATCGTAGTAGATTCGTTGATTATGCCCGTTTCTCGCGAACTTATGCCCGCAGTTCTCTAGTGCTTGCGACCACCTGCGAAGGGTAGCGCCAGTCAAGTCTAATTGTTCGAATACATACTTTGCAAAGTAACCTAATTCCTCGCTCATGCCCGTTCATCCTCCGATTATACTAACGTTTTAAACTAGTATAGCACGGACGAGCGCAATTAAGCGAGCCCAGGCGCGTGTGCGCCCGGACTATTTACTGATTATTTCAATAAGTCGTTTAATTCGTCGAGCCCTTGGGCCACTTCCTCGTCAGTCAAGCGCTTGCGAGCCGGTTCATTAGTCAATTGCGAAACTTCAGTTCGATTAACTACACGTCCGCGTAATCGGTTGAACTCTTGGATAGCCTTAATAGATGGAATTCCGTTATTAGACGGACCATGTTCGATTAAGTAGATTAGTTTAGCGTCTACTAATGTCGTATAAGACTCCACTTTCATTTCGCTTAGCGCCGCAGTATAACGGATAAAGTCGATATCCTCCGTTCTCCAAGTGTGAAGATGTTTCCGGCTGATTCCGATTTCTTCCGCTAATTCCTCTTGCGTGCGCTTCTCTTTCCCGGCAAATTCGTTTGCAACAAGCAAGTGAGCCGCCATTTGTTGCTGCGGAGTAAGATTCTCCTGTAATTCTTTTAAAGTTGCCATTCCGTTTCCCTCCTAATATAAGTGTTTAATTGACTCGTAGTGTTCCTTGAGACGCTTGAGCTCCGCGTTTAATACCGCTTCATCGCTCTTGTAAAGCTCGTAATTCGTATGAACTTTCTCCATAAGAAGCTTTTGCTCGGAGTCATCCAGTTTATAGTTATAAGCAAACGTCGAAATCACATGTTTAACCTCTAACCCGGCAATCTGCAGGTAGTTTAGCAATACCCGGACATAGTGATCCGGAGATTTACCGCCAGGACTTTTAATCGTCATTATTGCGCCTTTTAAACCAACGGCGAACGCCATGCCTCCGTTACCGACTGTTCTACCCAATAAGACTAAATCATCCGTATATGAATCAAACTTCGAAACGTCAATCGGAAGAATCGCTTGTGCTTCATCGCAAAGCTTTGCGTATTTTACTAGAATGTCGAATAACGGTTTGCAGCGTTCAAACAGTATAAAGCCGACTTCCGGAGATACGAAGTTATCCGGCGGACTTGGTGGCAGTCCTCGCGAAACTCGATCCGCGCTCAATTCTTCGATTTCCTTTTTCATTTTCACGATATCACTCATTTAAGCACCTCCTATTAAATAAGCCCGACCGAAGCCGAGCCCGTTTTATTTCATTCCGCTCATATACTTACTCATTCCGAATTTAGATGCTTGCAACGAGTCAACGTGCGGCTCCACAATGCGCCCAACTTCGTGCCCGTCCATATTAACGGTAAGACTCATAAGATTATCTAACTTACGGTCTAATTTCTGCAATACGGCCTCGAGTCCAGAGCTTTTAGTATTTACATCGTAACTAGCCTGGACTCCGGCAGCCATCCCTGCACTAGAAGGAGTTTCGTAAGCTAAGGATAGCGTAGAGGATTCCGGTAAAGCAGCAAGTGCCATATCGCCGGTAATCGCCTTGACGTTGTTAATCATTGATGCAATCCCTTTAGCGAACCCCTCACCCGTGTAGACACCTAATTTCATCATCTCTCGTGAGGGCGAATGAATGTTTAGCGCCTTCTTAATAGCGCCTCCGACTCCGTTAGCGATTTCCTTCGCCTTATCCCAAACCGCTGAAGCCATTGAGCCAATTCCCGAAATCAATCCACGGATGATGTTTTTCCCAACCTCCAATAAATCGACTTTCTTAATTTCTTCGATAATCTTACCGCCGATTTTCATAGCTGCAGAACCAAGTTGACCAATAATCGAAATTAATCCGGTGATTAGCGCAAGAACAAGGTCAGCTCCCGCCTTTAGAATTTGCGGTAAATGGTCTATGATCGCCTTAATAATCGAAACAGCCAGCTTAATTGCGGTTGTAATCAACATCGGTATAATCTTAATCAATCCGTTAATGAGCGCCATGACTAACTTTACACCCGCATTGATGATCGCCGGTAAATTCGCAATAAGTGCGTCAACAATCGCAAATACCAATTGAATCGCAGTTGTTATTAAAATCGGTAAAATCTTAACGATACCGTCAATAAGCGCCATTAAAATCTGAATACCTGCGTCAAGAATGACCGGTAAATTTTGAACAAGCAATTGCACCACTGACATAACTAACGTAAGCGCCGTCTCGATTAATAACGGTAAAACTGAAATGATTCCGTCAATAAGCGCATTTAGTAAAGAAATACCTGCCCCAATGATTAATGGCAGCGCTTGAACAATTCCGCTGATAAGAGCGGATAAAACGGTAATCCCCGCATTAATTATCGTTGGTAGCGCCGCAATTATAGCGCCTAGTAATGCTGTGAAAATCTCGATAACCGCCGTAATTAGTTGAGGCAATGCGACTGCAATTCCGAGGACTAATGTCGTCAAGATTTGCGTGCCTGCCGTTGTCAATTGCGGTAGAATTGTCGTTAAAGTTGTCGTAAAGGTATTCACCAGTTGCGTGATTACTCCGATGAGAGTCGGAATCTGTGAAAGAATTCCGTTAAGAATTCCGGTTATTATTTGTACACCGGCTTCTAGGAACTTCGGCAGACTTGCGACAAATGAATTAATCATTCCGGTGACTGACTCAACGACTTTATTCATTAATTCCGGAACCGTTATGCCCATTCCGTTAGCAATCATACTGATCATGTTCACACCAACGATGATTAGTCGTGGAATTCCGCCAAGTAAAAACCCGATAAGCGAAGGGATAAACTTTGCCGCAATCTCTGCAATGCCGCTGAAATCGAGGTTCATAGCGTTTTTAACGGCATCCTGCGCTTCACCGCCAAAGTTCTTCAATTTATCTATAATTCCGCCAATAATAGGACCCATCACTGCAGATACCTTTTCAAATACTCCCCTAACCGAGTCAGCAATTCTAGCGAATGTTTCGCTTATCCAACCGCCAATAGCTGAAAGCGCCGGTTTAATTTCGCTAAACTTCTGCACTAGCCACGTAACGGACGCACCGAACGCTGTCTTTATCGCCTCGGCCGTTACTTTCGTTGCGTTTACAATCCACGCCCATGCCGCGTTGACCGCGTTTCTAAATGTTTCACATTCGTTATAAGCGATATAAAATGCCGCCGCAATTAAGATGATTGCTGAAACCACGCCGCCGGCAATTGCGATTATTTTAAATAATGCCAACGATGTTATGCTAAACATTGCTGCGATTGCCCCGAACCCGCTCACGATTCCCGGTATAGCACTGAGTAGTATTAAAGCAAGTCCACCTAAAAGCATTAATACGGTCGATAACATCGTCCCACCTGCGATAAAATGTCTAGTAGCCGGGCTAAGTTTAGCAAACCCTTCTGCTAATTTAATTATTTGATTTAATAAAGGCTGTATGGCTTTCATTACTCCAGTAAGGACTTCTCTAAATTGATCTCCCATTATCATTACGATATATTTAATTGTATTTCTCAACATCTTCAATTGGGAGTCAAATGTTGCATACCGCTGTGCAGCTTCATTTGCTAAAGCCGTGTTTTCATCCCAGGCCTGCCCCGAAATCCTTAGCGCGTCACTCAGTACGTTACTGGCTCCTGATAAACGGAGCAATGTATCAGATTCACGGATACCTTTAATACCTAAACCGTCAAGGATTGCCGTTAGGTTCTTTCCTTCTGCAGACGATTTCCCCAGCCCTTGAACTAACGCGAGAATAGCAGAAGTTGCATCCTTTTCAAACGCTTGCTTAAATTGCGCCGACGACATGCCTGCTACTTTGGCAAAGCCTTCAAGCGATTTTCCACCCTTACCAACGGCGTTTTGAATTTTCTTCATAACCGTAGACATTGCCGTTCCACCGGCCTCGGCCTCGATACCCACCGATGACATAGCTGTAGCAAGCGCGGCAATTTGAGCCTCAGTTAGTCCGATTTGCTTACCCTGACCTGCTAACCGAAGTGACATATCTACGATTTCTTTCTCAGTTGTTGCGAAATTATTGCCGAGAGCAACGATTGTCGAACCGAGATTTTCGAATTTGTCTTGGGGCATTTGCGTAATGTTTGCTAACCGTGCGAGTGCAGTCGCTGCTTCGTCAGACGACATGTTCGTCGCAACGCCCATATTTACCATTGTTTTTGTAAAGCCAAGGATAGCCTCGTTCTTAATGCCGAGCTGACCGGCTGCTTCCGCTACTCCTGCGATTTCCTCTGCCGTTGCTGGCATTTCTCTCGACATGGCTAGGATACCTTTGCGAAATCCTTCAAGTTCCCTATCTGTGGCATTGACCGTTTTCTTGACGCCCGCAAATGCAGATTCGAAATCCGCGGACACCTTGACGGCGTAACCGATACCAATGGCCATACCAGATGCTAACGCTACTGTTGCTTTTCCGAGATCGCCAATCGCCTTGAATCCTTTTTGCGTGTCACGAACAAATCCAGATACTTGGTTGCTGGCCGCGGTTAATCCGGCTGAAAGTCCTGAAATATTCGCGCCTATGTGGACTATTAGACTCTGATCCGCCATTTATGTCGTCACCGCCTTCAGGTACCTAGACAATAGTTCGCCCGATTTTTCGACAAGTTGTTCCGCCTTTTGATAGCGCCCTTTTTGACCCGCTTCACATGCCCGGATCATCGTTTCAAATCCTTCTCGCAATAAACGAAAACCTCGACGGTCTTCGTGCGAAAGTTTCAACTCGCCTAACTTCACCAAGCCTTTGCTAAGTTGTCGCTCTGCTTGACGCCATACAGCATCTGGCGGTAATACTTGCGCCTTCGCTACGTTTTCCATCCAAGCGCCTGTCTGCGCGTAATACTCGACAACAATACGTTGGACATCGCGTAAGTCATTCATAATTTTCGTCTCCTCCACGCCATTTAATATGACTGCTCCCGACAGCGAAAAATGGCTTCCGCTGGTTCATCGCATTATGTAAAAAAGAGCCTCCCGAAGGAAGCTCCCGTGCCGTGCCAGGCGTTACAGCGACGATGTCGCCGATTGGTAATTATCGAATGTATACCGGTCCATGTGGACGTTGGATTCCGGAAGCGCATTCGGTATAGATTTACTCTTGTTCCTTCTCCGCCTCGACCTTTTCTAAATGGAAGAACGTATCAGGCGTATTAATGTAATCTGCAACCCGTCTGTCATATGAATCTTTAACATTATCAATTACCGTCGGATTGAATAACTTCGCGCTGAACATGGAGTCAGCTTGCTCGATAATTTGCTTGGCTTCTCGCTGCTCGTCAGTGATAAAGTCGCTTTCAAGCTTATCGTATAGTTTCGATAGGTTAGATTTAACGGTGCCGTCTGCCTGTGGAATGATTGGCGTAATGACTTCCGCATACTGATCCCTAAACTGATTAGCGATGTAAGGGTCCTCGATGCCTTTCGCAAATTCACTAATCATTTCCGCAGCACGATCCGCTCTGGTTGAAAGGAGTACGCGAGTTTTTAACTCCGCCAATCCCCGTTCATATTTTTTAACGGCAGCGTCGTCCGGCTTTTTGTTCGGATTTTCAAGGAAGCGCTCGGCTTTGCCTTTTGCTCGGATAACCTCCGTCTGATAATCGTCTTTTGCTTGTTTAGCAAACTGCATTAATTGGCGCCCATGTTGTTTTTTAAGCTCAGCGATTTTTTGTTTGCGCCCTAATTCGGACAGTGTGGCATCTTTGCCGATTTTAGATTCTTCTTCTTTAAGCATCATCATTAAAGCTCGGTACTGACCGGTAGTTGCCTGCTGTATTTCATGCGCCTTTTGAATATGTTCTCTCATAATTATTTAGCCCCCTTAATTCTTTTAATTCCGCTCGGTAATTCTTTGCCTGTATGGTCAATCCTATCTTCCGACTCCCATATATCGTTTCTTGAAATCACAGCAGTCTTAATATCGTTTATGAAGTCAACGGGATTACTTACCGAATAGTAGGATCCGTTGATTGGAGTAGTCCTTGCGATTTCGTTAGCGATTCTATAAACCTCATGGTATTCGTCTTGTTTGTCGTAGAGATCGAATAGTGCGTTAAAGTAAGTTGAGCGTGCATCCTCTAATTTTTGTACAAGTGGCGCAACCTCACTCGCAACTACGGCCGGTCTGTAATGGTTCAAGTAATCAAGTACTAAGTCAGTGCGTTTAATGCTATGTCCTTGGTTTGAGACAATTTCGTGCGCCTTGCTTCTTTCCTCAATCTTTGCAGCAACCTCTTTCTCTGCCGCTTCAATGTCGGCTCGAAGTTTTGCCTTTTCACTGCTTTTATCGACACCACTTGTCACTTCAATGCTGAATACTTCATCTAGTTTGATTTTTAAATCGTTAACCTTTTTCTCTGCTTTATCGACTTGCTCAACATATTTTTGAACTGTTTTTGCCCCTTCTTCACCTTGTACTAAATACTGGTTATATAAATCCCACTTTTTCATCATAATTCCCCCTGTTTTATAAGTTTTCGGTAATAGATGTGCCACGGATACATGCGTCTGCAGCCATCATTTGGCACGTTTTAAATCGACCTGTCGGTTCAATGTTGAACTTGACCCTCTCTGGGTATATCGTCAACCACTCGCGTTTATTACGAAGATGATGATCTGCAATACGAACTAACACATCGCCGTCAGCTCCGTGCTGATTGAGTATTTCTCTGACGTAAAACCTAACGGTTTCCTGGCGCGAAGCAGCACCGATATTATAGGAGCCGATGAACTCTATTACAGGCTTACCGTTCTCCACTCGATAACGCTCAATTCCCACACCCACTGTTCCGTCTTGCCTGAAGCAAGCTACTCGGTATTTAACTGGATTTTCAAGCATCCGGCTCACCCTCTGTCAGTTTTTTAAGAACTCCGTCAGTCCAATCTTTCATATCATTTCGTCGATCACTTTTTTGCTTTTTGCTCAATAACCGGTCTAACTGGCGCTGTGATAACTTAGATTGGCGTACCTCTTTCGAGTTTCTGCGTCCCGTGTTAATCCCTCCTCCGTAAACTCAAATAAGCCGGCAATGAGTCGGCCGTCTTCTTTATAAACTTCTGCGATTATTTCGTAATTTTCATCGTCAATCAACTTAGTGATAGCGCCATATCTGTCCGTGTAAATCATTTGCTCAAGTCCGTCCAGATTTTCTGCGTTTTATAATCTGCATACTGATTTACCATGCCGAATACAATTTCTTCTACTGGTTGTCTGGAAGTGATTGCGACGTAATAAGCCAGCAAGGTAAAGTTCTTATCTCCGAAGCGATCACGGTTTGCAAAGAAATAGTCGACCACTGGCTTAGCACCTTTTTTCGCATTGCATGTCGGACAAGATATTACGAGATTGCTAATATGATTGCGTCCACCCTGGCTGCGAGCGTAAATGTGCTCTAGATGAAAAGTAGGTCCGTCTGGATCTTCTTTTGCCCCGCAATAAATACAATGGCCATCGAAAGTCTCAAACAGTGCCTTCACTTCTTCAAGTGTTACTTCAACCTTATGGTCGTCAGCTTCTGCTCGTTGTTTAAGTTTATAAAAGGCGTGGTTCGCTTTGTCAGCTGATTTAAGTTTGCATACCCGACAACGGGTCGTGTAAAGTCCTTCACATCGACTATCCTTCTCAAAGTCTCCAATTTCTTTCGAATCGCCACATATACGGCAAGTACGTTTTTCATTCATGCGCTTTTACCTCTCCTTTTAAAGTGGAAATCCATCCAAAGTCGCGGAATCATTTCCATGATTTGTCGCTGAGTGCAATGCGGTCCGAAGGTGAAATACTTTGTCTCCTTGCCGTCCGTGACTTTCGCAACAATATTTTTTTGATGATATGGGTAGTTTCCGCCAGGTATACAAAGGGTCGTGAAAATTGCCTTTTCTCCGCTCATTGCTCTTGCACTCCTTCCGTTTTTATGGTATTGTAATATCGGGATACTACGTCTTAATTTTAAAAAGTTCGTAAAAACTGAAAAAGTCCGCTGGCATTTCCGCCTCAAGACGTATCAGTTTACTGCGAACATAGTCAGATACTTCACGTTTATTATTTTCGATAGCACAAATAGTTGATGGAGCAACTCCGATTCTCTTGCCGAATTTGTCCATTGACTCGCTCAAGTAATAGCGAATAGCCTTCATCTTCATTCCGTTCATATCTTATCCCCCCATCTGTTCCGTTTGACCGCTTAAAAATACCGCCCTGTTACGGGCTTCTTACTAATACCTTATTGTCGCCACTTAAAATAAGTCTCGATCGTCTCCGTGATAGCTTACGTGTTTGATTGACTTCTTCCGGTTGCCGTCGCCAAAGCTATCGCGATTCGTCTCAACGTAATCCATTAGCGCCACACCTGACGGCCTTTCGTACTTCCATCCGATTTTAAGCATCGAATATTCTTGAACCCAAAACGGATATTCCAACCACCAAATATAATCGTCCATTAAAGTACGTTTTCGCGGTTTCGGATTTAGCAGCGCATCATTCGCGCGTTGATCCCGTCGTTGTAAAGTTTTGAGATCCCGTTTACATTCGTCCGAGCAAGTCCGCTTTGTATTTCGCAGGCTATCGTCGCGCCACAAATGCTCGCAATAGTCACACCTTTTAATCCGCT
>NZ_AJLS01000121.1 GCF_000307875.1 Neobacillus bataviensis LMG 21833 | reverse complement strand
GCTCTCCGTGTTTCCTTTATCTCAGTTGGAGCACTCCAGGCCATACGCCGCTGACCAGGGCGCTTGCGCTTTTCTTATTTTACTGCCCCCACTTCATCGCTATGGTTAAGGAGCAGCAATTTAATGGATTTTGTTGGGTTGTTTGTGTTGTCAAAATGAAATTCACTCCGGTTGGTGTAAACTTAGTGATTACTGGGACTTTTAGACCGATGGATTTAATCATTTGATCCACTTCGGTATTTTTCCCTTGCTGGGCAGCACCCATCATTTTTTTTGCAAAACTAGCATCACCCAAGCGGTCTAAAAGAATACTTCCTTGTTCCATTAACAGCCGAAATGACTTTACTGAGCCTGCAAAAATTTTGGTATCAACTGGCGGATAGGAGCGCGGAATGGGGTAGGCTGCCATGTATGTTGGAAAGGGCGGCATTGGTTGAACAGACGGATAATTAAAAGGGTAGTAGTACATACTTCACTCTCCTTCCTTTAAGAAAAACACAAGGCAATATACGGTATGATATTTCCAGATTTTTGGTTACTTGGAATTTAAAACGGAAACGTGATACATAAGGGATTGTCAGGTGGAAAATGGCATAGCGGGAGGGAAGTCTGAATTAGTAAAGAAGCGCACGGATTATAAGCATCCATGCGCTTTTGGGTATTAATGAATTTTGACATTGCCACTGGAAACATCAAGGTCAATTTTATACTTGCCAGAGCCATGTTTGCCCTGAATACTATGTTTACTAACCTCCTTTGTGGTCAATGGAAAATCACAAGAAATGTTGCCGCTGCTGACATCACTAGTAAGGGTAAAATCAGCCTGATCAGGTAAATCAAGCCCGACATTCCCTGAGCTTACATCAATTTTAATTGAATCGGTTAATTTATCCATTTGGATATTTAGCCTACCTGATGAAACATCTGCTTCCATTGCTCCCATATAGTGTTTGATATCCATGTTACCGGAACTAAGGTCAAATGTGCCTGTTTCCGTTCTAAGGGAATCAATCTTCACATTTCCAGAACCAATGTCCTGACTCCAGCGTTTAACGAGTAGATTTTTGAAATCCATGTTTCCAGAACCAATATCAATCGTTACTTCATTTAATTTCATCGGATTTTCTTTAGATTGTCCGGAAAAATGTAGATTTCCTGAACCCAAATCGATGGTCATATTTCGGTCGTAATCTTTGGGAATATAAATGGTAAGCTTTGATTTTTCCGTGAACGGTGTCCAGTCAAAAAAATTGAATCCCTTGCTTTTTACGGAAACAGCCACTGTATCCCCATTTTCTGAAACCTTTAATTGTTGTTTCCCATTATAAACGGCCTTTAAATCGATTCGATCTTCGGGAATAATAGTTGTACTGACACTTGAAACATCTACTTTAATGACCTGTACATCAGTTGAAATAGCGGCCTGCCCGTTTTTATTCCCCTCACTACTGGTGCCAAATATATCGAAGCGATAGGCCTGATTAAACACTATATATAAGCCGGTAATCACCAATAACAATATCAATATTCTCTTCACTTTTAACATCCCCTTTTCTTTCGTACTCCTTCTATATATATCATAAGAAATCCTTTATCTTTCCTCCATGTACTGGAGATTTATTTTCATCTACGACTTGAGGTGTATTTAACTGGTTTAGTACCAATAGATCGCCCATTATTTTTCGATTATCGAAGGATTTTTTTCGTTCGGAGATAAGAAATTGTGTTATTCTTTTTATTGGAGGTGTAGACAAAAATGACTTACAAAAAAATAACACCAAAGGAGCTCCACGTAAGGCTGAACAGCGATGAAAAGCTAGTCCTTCTGGATGTTCGGGCGGAAGAAAAGTTCAATGAATTTCATATAAAGGAAAGCCGTAATCTACCTAAGACGGTTATTTTTCAACTAGACGAGAAAGAAGATGCCGAGCTTTCCTTACCGAAAGATCAAGAAATCATCGTCACCTGCACAACGGGTAATTCCGCAGCAAAGTGCGCCGCAATCCTAGACAATCTCGATTATTCTGTGACTGTATTGGATGGGGGTCTTACGGGGTGGAAGGAATATTTGAGCTCATTAGAGGATTAATGAGGAGAGATTCGGCATGCTCCAAAAAATAAATAAACAACTAGAAAAAGCCATGCCGTTACTAACCCCAGTTAGTGTGGTTTTAGGTGTGCTGCTCAGTGCCTATTTGCAGGATCTAGTCTTCTTAATCCCGTGGATTTTTGCTTTTATGTCCTTTGCTGGAAGTTTGGGTTCCAACTTCAAATCATTGAAGGTAGTGTTGAACCATCCGTTTCCCGTTTTCTTGGCGATGTTGATCCTCCATGTCTTGATGCCGCTCTGGGCCTCGGGAATCGGTCATATCGCCTTTTCTGATGATATTTACACCATTACCGGACTTATTTTAGGTATGGCAATCCCAACAGGTATCACAAGCTTTATATGGGTTTCCATCTACAAAGGTAACATTTCCTTGGTCTTAGCGGTGATCTTAATTGATACCTTGCTATCGCCAGTCCTAGTTCCGTTATCGCTTTCGTTATTTGTCGGTCAAAGGGTTGAACTAGATTTCATTAGTATGATGAAAGGGCTATTGGGGATGATTGTTATTCCTTCCATAATTGGCATGGTGTTAAACCAGGCAACAAAGGGGAAAATTAATGTCCAACTAGGCTCACGTCTAGCTCCTTTTTCAAAAATCAGTTTAGGCATTGTTGTTATGCTAAACGGATCAGTCGTTGCTCCTTATTTGAAAAATATTAATCTGAAACTTGTCGGCATTTCTGTGGCTGTTTTATTCATCGCCATGACGGGGTATTTGTTCTCCTTCCTTTTAGGGCGGTGGATGAAAAGGGATCGAGACACGGTGATCACCCTGACCTTTACTGGTGGAATGAGAAATATCAGCTCTGGGGTCGTCATAGCTGTATCCTTTTTTCCGCCAGCGGTTGCTGTACCAGTTGTAGTAGGTATGCTTTTTCAACAAGTACTTGCCTCCACAATTGGCCATTTTCTTGATCGTTTTTATCTTAAAAAAGAGGATAAGCGAGAATCGATAGCTTTATAAAAAGAGAAGGTGTTTTTACATGAATGACTTAACTAAAAGGGACAGCGGCTTTTTGTCCGGGGTGCAGGGCATCCAATGGGCTGTCTTTATGCTGACGAATATTATCGCTGTTCCGGTTGTGGTGGGGGCAGCATTTCATATGTCGCCGGCAGAGATTTCAACTTTTATGCAGCGCATGTTGTTTGTTTCGGGATCCGCAACATTAATCCAGGTATTTATTGGCCACCGTCTGCCCGTTGTTGAAGGAGCGGCAGGCATGTGGTGGGCAATATTTATTCTACTTGGCACGATGAGTGCTCCAGGTAACCAGGTTCTATTACTGCAGCAATTAGAAATGGGCTTAATCATCGCTGGTTTATTTTTAGCTATATTGGGATTTTTGCCGATTATTGAAAAAGTACGATTGCTCTTTACCCCAATTGTGACAGGGGTATATTTAATTCTCCTTGTCGCCCAATTGAGCGGCTCATTTTTTAAAAGTATTCTTGGCATTACCGCAACAGGCCAATTAAATGGGAAAATCGCGTTAATTTGCATCATTGAAATTATCATTATCTTGTTATTTTCCTTAAAAGTAAATGGGATATGGAAGAGCATGGGGCCGCTTGTCGGCATTGTTGTCGGCTGGCTTCTGTTTCATTTTTTCGGATTACTCCATCTCGGAAAGACCTATGAGCCAACAAGTTGGTTTGCGGTACCTAAATTATTGGACTGGGGTTCTCCGAAATTTGATGCCGGGATTGTATTGACATCAATCATTACCTCTGTAGTTCTTATTTCGAACGTCATTGCCAGTATTCTTGTTGTTGGCATTGCGCTTGAAAAAGAAATTCAGCCAAAGCAGTATCAGAAGGGGATTTTCGGTAACGGAGTCAATTTGTTTGTTTCTGGAATTTTTTCCGTCGTAGGTGTTGTTCCTTTATCCGTTTCAGCGGGTTTTATTACGACGACTGGTATTAAAAAAATGCGCCCGCTCGTAATCGGTGCTATCCTGATAATGGCCGCAGGCTTTTTCCCTTATATCGGCGGGTTTTTATCAACGCTACCATTAGAGGTGGCCTATGCTTCCTTGTTTATTCCTTTTTCCCAAATGATGGGCTTTGGAATTCGCGACCTGATGGGGCAGGAACCGTCATCACGGAATTTACTTGTGATTGGTTTGTCGTTGATGGTCGGAATCGGCATGATGTTTATGCCTCCTCAAGGCTTTGAAAGTGTCGTACCATGGCTCAGAAATATCGTCGCCAATGGATTGCTTGTTGGCTTGATTTTCTGTTTATTCCTTGAACATGTGCTTTTTCGGGAAAAGAAGGGTGCAGTTAGTACAAATAAATAAACCAATGAAGCATCTCCTCGGGGACAATTGTGAGGGGATGTTACTATTTAGAAAAGGGGGTTTTTAAAAAATATGAATATCATCGACCTACATTGTGACGCCTTAATGAAACTCCAAGAAGCAAATGGGGCACTGAGATTTGCAGATTCACCAGACCTACATACAAATAAAGCCCGGCTACATAAGGGAAAAGTGAAGGTGCAATGTTTTGCGATTTTTATTGAACCTGATATTAAGGGGGATCAGAAATTTCAGGTTGCCCTTGAGCAAATCGATTATTTTTATAAAGAAGTGCTGGGGAAAAATCCGGATATGGTTCATATCAAAGAATGGGCTGATTTTGACCGTTTAAAACTAGGGCAGATTGGCGCCATGCTTACACTTGAGGGTGTGGATGCAATCGGCAACGATTTAGCGAAACTCCATATTCTTTATCAACTCGGGGTTCGCTCCGTTGGCCTGACATGGAATCAAGCAAATCTTGCAGCTGACGGTGCCGGTGAGCCGCGCGGCGCTGGTCTGACGCTGTTTGGAAAAGAGATTGTTGAATTTAATAACGAGCATCAAATCCTCACAGATGTGTCGCATTTAAGTGATAAAGGGATTTGGGAGGTCATTGAATTAGCTAAATATCCAGTTGCAAGTCACTCCAATGCGCGGGCACTATGCAATCATCCGCGTAACCTAACGGATGAACAGGCAAAAGCGATGTTTGCCAAGGGCGGACTGATCCATGTTGTCTATCATCCACCTTTTATAAAAGAATCAGGCGAGGCGACAATTGCGGATCTGGTGAGGCATATTGATCATTTTTGCTCACTAGGAGGATCCCGGCAAATTGGGTTAGGGTCGGATTTCGATGGAATTTCGCTGTTTGTAAAAGATTTAGAGGACGCTTCTAAAACTCAAAATCTCATCAATGAGTTGTTAAAGCATTTTAAAGAAGAAGAGGTCAGGGGCTTTGCCTTCGAAAACTTCCTTAATCATCGTCCTGGAATTGGATCCTAGTCGATTAGGGAAAACTGTATGAAAGGAGTAAAAGCATTGTACCTTACCATAAAAGAAACAGCAGATTATTTATCAGTACCAGAGGCAGCAGTCAAAAGCCTCATCCAACAAAAGAAGATACGTGCCCTATATGATGGCCGCGATTATCTAATATACAAAGAACAATTCAACACCCACCTAAAACAAATAGAAAAATACAAACAACTCGTCGATGAAATCCTAAGCGAACCAATTCCAGAAAGCATTGACGTGAAAGACGAAGACTAATTTGGTGCCTGACACCCTTTATGGACACTGTCCATATGGGGTGGACATCTACTGTTTTTAATGGTACCAAACAGAATATGGGGTGCAATTATGTCTGCTATTTTTCTGAAAAGAGTGTATGAACCAGTTGATCACACGGATGGCTGCCGGATTTTAATTGATCGGCTGTGGCCGCGGGGAATTTCTAAAGAGACGGCGAGGTTATCTCATTGGTTTAAGGAAATTGCTCCAAGCCCGGAGCTGCGAAAATGGTTTTGCCATAAACCAGAGCTATTTGAAGATTTTACAGCTAAATATCTTGAGGAACTTCGTACTAATGACGAAAAGCAGCAATATATCAAGCGGATTTTTGAAATTGCATCAAGTGAAAGAGTCACACTTCTCTATGGAGCAAAGGATCCTATTTATAATCATGCGCAAGTTTTAATGAATGAACTTTCTAGATTAATGGAAGATGTGAAATGATAAAAAGCAGTTGGGTGCCAAATGCCCCAACTGCCTTTTTATTAATCCCTGCGGAATCGTCCCATTACTTCCATGGTTTGCATGATGTTTACAAACGCTTTGGAATCCACAGATCGAATGGTATGTTTTGTTTCATTCAGTTCGAATTTAGTGATGACGGTTGTTAACACCTTTCTAGGCTTATGGGTATAGGCACCTTCCGCATCTGTAATCGTGACTCCCCTGGCATGCAGCCGGATCAAGGCCTCACTGAGCTCTTCATATTTTTCCGTCACAATCGTTAAGGTTAATTTATTCTGGGTGGTGTAAACCATATCCACGGCACGACCGGCTACATAAATCGCAATAATCGTATACAATGTGATGTTCCATCCAAAAATCAGTCCGGAAATCCCTACTACCAGAAGATTCATACATGTATTTAAAAAGCCAACCTGCATATTTTTTTGTTTGGCAAGCGTTAGACTGATAATATCAGTCCCGCCAGTTGATCCTCCAAGCCGAATGATAATCCCCACAGCAATCCCATATAGGGCGCCGCCAATGATCGATGACAGCAGAATATCAGGGCTAATCGCATGAATCGGAATAAACTTCATACTAAACGATAGAACTAGAACAGCGTAACCAGTGAGCAACACAAATCTTTTTCCAAGGTATTTCAAGCCTATAAAAAATAACGGGAAATTAATGGCTAAAATGACCCAGCCGGTATTGATGGACGTAAAATGATGAATGAAAAAGGCGATGCCTGTCACACCACCTGATGTAAGCTTATGTGGAATAAGAAAGGTATTAAAGGCAAAGCCAAAAAGAATGGAGCATAACCCAATGACGATAATTTGAAAAAATAATCGAAACAAGAAAAACACCTCTATCAATTTTGTGCCTTTTTTATTTAACAACTCTTTATAGTGTGAGTCAATTTAAAATATTTAATGTCACCAATTTGTCTAAAAAAAAGACGCCTTGTCAGCAGGCGTTTTAAATGACGTATAAATACACTGATAAAAAGTGTGCCAGGCTGCCAAGCATAATAAATATGTGAAAAATCTCGTGGAAGCCCAAATACTTCAATTCTAAAAATTTCGGTTTTGCCCCATATATGATTCCACCGATTGTATAGAAGATTCCTCCAAGTACCAATAAAAACAAACCAACTGGATTTAAGCTGCCAGTTAACGGTGAAAAAACAAACACAATCATCCAACCCATAGCGATATACAGGGCGGTTGAAATCCAGCGCGGGCAGTTAAACCACATCATTTTAAAAACAACTCCGCTGATGGCGACTCCCGAGATAATTGAAAATAGAATCGCACCGGTTTTTCCGTTCAAGCTAATAAAACAAAAAGGTGTGTATGTACCGGCAATCAGTACAAAAATCATCGAATGGTCAAGCCGTCTTAAAAAGGCAATGACATTAGCACGGGCAATAACCATGTGATATGTCGCGGATGCCGAGTAAAGCAGAATCATACTAACGCCAAAAATAATGACGGCCGAAAGTGCAAGTGGGGTTGGAGTGGTCGATGCCGCTTTAATAACCATCGCAAGCAGCCCGACAAACGCGAAAATGGCCCCCGCCAAATGAGTTAGTCCGTTAATAGGTTCCCGAATGTAACTGTTCATTAAAAAATCCCCCTAACACAACATGTAGTTTTGATAACTACTTATAATAATACTGATAAGTTGAAACCTAGTCAACTCTTATTTCATTATGTATAATAAAATTACTAATTAAAATGGTGGGGTTCTTTTATCATGGAAAATATTAAAAAAATCATCGATGAACTTGGCTTAGAAACAAGCTTATCCTTGGATGAAATTCCAAAGATAGATTTATATATGGATCAAGTCATTCAATTATTCGAAAATAAATTCAATGCATCGAAGAGGAATGAGGACGAAAAGGTGCTTACCAAAACGATGATTAATAACTACGCGAAGGGAAAGCTGATTTTTTCGATTCAAAATAAAAAGTATTCAAAAGAGCATCTGATCTTAATGAGCTTGATTTACCAGTTAAAAGGGGCGCTATCGATCAATGATATTAAGGCAACCCTAAGTGGTATGAATAAAAAGATTGTAGATGAAGCGGTTGATTTAGATACTTTTTATTCAAGCTATTTGCATCTTACCAGTCGAAATACGACTGATTTTAAAGTGGATATTGAGGAAAGAGTGAAGGAAGTTAAAGAGGAAATTGCCGAGACTGAAAAAGAGGGTTCAGCCTATCTCGAGCAGGTATTGATGATTTCGTCACTTGTCCACATGAGCAATTTATATCGAAGAGTAGCCGAAAAGCTTGTGGACGAAATCGTTGTTGAAAAAGAAGGAAAGCGTCAAAAGTAAACATTGACGCTTTCCGTACTGTCTATAGTAATATCTTGGACTCCTGAACCAATTTCGATTTTCTCAGAAGGGTAAGTAAGAATTTTAATTGAATCCGCGCGATTGTCGCCACCGTAAACCTTAATCATGGCACCAGCCTTATTAAAGTCAGTGGCTGTAATGTTATCCAAAAATACATTTCTCGCTCGATATTGGAGGGCGACCAATGGATTCCTTTTATAATCGTAATTGGGGTCGCCGACCAATGTAAAGTGATTAACTACTACATTTTTGTAGGCGGAAATAACCATCCCCCGCGGTGCGGAATCCTTATATAAATCTGTAAAAATCGGTTCAATTGCTGCAAGGTTTACAGCGATAATATTAAAGGCAGATTGAGATTCTGGATCAGTGATTTTATGGTGCCCGATATGACGGAAGTTAAAGGCACGATTATCGTTCACGGAAAGATGCCCAACAATTTGTACATTGTTAGCCGCGGAGGAATTTTGATGGGCTTTAATTTCCACGCCGCCAAAGCACCTAGCAGAAGAATTATTCGCTAATAACACATTTCGCGAACCATCATCCACTTCAATCCCATTGGAATTGGAAAAACCTTTCTGATGCGCCCGTCCGCTGGGATCGCAAATATGGGAATTAGAAATAAAGATATAATCACTATGATGTGTTGTAATTCCGTCATCACCGAAACCATAGCCCGATACATGATCTAGCCATACATACTTGCTGCCGCCACGGGCACGATATCCGTCACCGGCATAATTGTACTGAGTGGAGGAAATGTCAAAACAATGGAGTCCCGGATTGATTCCTTCAACATCCTTGACCCAGCCGTAGGTAACATTTGCATAGGTTAGGCAGCTTGAATGATTGCCCCAAGTACTCGTTTTTGCCGCAATCCCAATCCTTTCGACATTCCAGTCTAAACTCATTCCTTGGACAAAAATATGATGATTGCCTCGCCAATGATTAGCGTTTGTGATTAACCGGGTTCCCTTCGAAGCTTGGTCATGCAGCTTAATTGTTGTTGAACCTTTTCCTTTGCCAATTAGACATGTCCAGGACGGCAGGCGGATGCCTTTGGTGATAAAAACCCCAGGGGGGACTACAACCTTTACCCGTCCTGTGCCGAGTGCCCTTTTAAAAGCGTCTGTACAATCCGTTTTTCCATCCCCAACCGCACCAAAATCCGCAACATTGACTTCCATTATGATGTTTGCCAGCAACTGCTCGTATTCCTGATCCAGTTTAGACTTCCAATCAGGAATCACATTTCCTTCATCATCCACAAGAATCCGAGTTGATTCCAGAATCTGTGAACGCTTTGCTGTAAGACGAAATAAACTTTCCATGGCCTTTTCTGAAAAAGAAAGTGGCTGCACTTTTTCCGGAATCGGGGCGCGACGATTCATTCGGCATTGCTCAAAAATGTATACCGTTTGCTGAATCACCTGTTTCAAATCAAGGCGTTTTCCGCTAATTTGCTCAAGTAGTTCTTTATTTTTCCCCGGATCATGGGTTTTATCGTATCTTGCCAATTTGCGTCACTCCTATCACAAGTATTATAGCCATATTAACTATAAAGGAAAAAGTACCCTTTTTGTCGAAGTTTAAGTATTGGTTTAAGATGTTCATACTGTAAACTGATATTAGATGTAATTAGGAAGTGGAGTTGAAAATATGGGAAACACAATTAAGATGTTTGTCATCGCAGCGAGAGATGGAAATCTAGCAAAAAATTTTTACGAGGGAGTGTTTAATTGGAAAGTGACCGATGTTGGGCCGTTACTGCAAATTTCCGGCGCAGGCTTAAGCGGCCATATTCTCAAATGGCCGCATAATAACCATCCGACACATACCAGCATGTACATAAACGTTGAAAACATTCAAGAATGTTTGGCAAAAGTTGAGGAAATGGGTGGCACAGTCATCCTCCCGGAAATGGCCGTCCCAACAGGCGGTTCGATTGCCCAATTTGTTGACCCAGATGGGATTATCATGGGTGCCTACCAAGGCACGACCCATGCCGTGAGCCAAAGCAAAGCTGTGATTGACTTTAATCAAATTGGTTTCTTTGAAATCGCAGCTAGAGAAGGGCATCGTTCACTAGGGTTTTATGAAGCTGTTTTTAATTGGCGAATTACCGATGATGGTCCGGTCATGAGTATCTCTGACGAAGACACCGGCTTAGACGGACACCTTTTTAATTGGACATTTGAGGAACAACCTTACTTGACCCTTTATATTAGAGTAGCGGACATGTCAGCATGTTTAGAGAAGGTAACCGAGTTAGGTGGGAAAGTGATTTTACCTGAAACGGAGATTCCTAGCGGCGGGACTTTTGCGCAATTCCTTGATCTTGATGGAAATCCGATTGGTATTTATAGCGGTAGATAATACTATATAACAGAAATGATATGGGCCAATAGTTTCTTGACCCTTTATTCGAAAGATGTGAAGACCCTTCCATATTGGTGTATGGAGGGCTCTTATTTTGAAGAGATTGTTCAGCTTTTTACAACGTGAAACAAAAGAAATAACTAAATGGACAGACCGGCAATTAATAACGCAATAGGAAAGAGGCTAACGAAAATGATCCGCGTTGGACTAACCTTTCCATATAGGACAACTGTTCCAATCTGCTGGTCCCAAGTGGATATCCCATTCTTTTTAAGATCAAAAAAGGAAAAATAAAAGCAAATAAAATTAATAATCGGTACACCAAAGCCCATTCCGGCTGCTGTTACAAAAATACTCCGCTTGAGTGCAATCAGAAAATGAAGCGGTTCACCATTAATCGTTCGAAGGCGGGCGTTTAGGATGGTCTTCCCTAATGTATTTCCGAAAATCGAGAGGATGGATGCCTCTACCAATACATAGAGAACGAGACAAAGCATAAAGATAAAGCTTCCAGATGTTTCTAAGATGAATTTGGGAGAGAAGATTGATACAAAAGTGATTAAGACTAGTGAAAATAACGAAAGGTCGAAAAACCTTGCTAGATATCGCACAAACGGTCTTCCTTTTGGATAGGTATCCTTTTCAATTTCTTGCCAAGTACTAGCGAAATTTTCTTCAGGTTGTGCACACTCCTTGGGCTTAAAAACTATATCTGGCAATAGATCAAGGCTTTTTACCATTTGCCATTGATTCAAATTCTTTGACCAAACAAAGGTTTCAGGAGTTAATATACCTTGCTCAAACATTTTTTTCAGTTCAAACAATCCGATGGGTCCCTGTTGCTGATGATTTCGTATATAAAACCAAGCATTCCCTTCCCTTGCTTCCAATTTGATCGCCCCCAATTAGGTAAATTATACCACGTATGGTAATGGGGTAATTTTTTTAGTAGAGGAAAATATTGAACAGTTTTTGACAATTACGGGACAAGGGGATAATTTTTAAAAATAGAAAAATACTAACAAACGTTCGGAGGTGACAGGATGGAACAAGATTTTGAAAAGATATACGAACAGTATAAGCAGCAAACCCCCATAGAAGCCGATCAATCGAATCTGGATGGCAAAGAGGAATTTGTCGCTGTCAGGAAAAATGATGATGGCGACCTGATTGCTTTTAAAACAAATGCAGGAAGGGAGCTAGATTATATTACGGCACTAGCTGAAGCGAAGGCGGGGAAGATTGCCCATATCGATGTTTTCCACAAATATGGGAGAGACATTATCCGCAGCGAACCTGACGGAATAAAGGAAAATAATCTTGATCAATTGCCGGAATTCTAGATTTAAAAAAGAGCTTGGATTTCAAGCTCTTTTTGGTATTATTTTTGCGCAAGCTCATATTGCTTGATTTTATCTTCATAGCTTAACGTGACACCGATTTCGTCCCAGCCGTTTAAAAGCATTTGCTTAGGATAGGGTGCGATATCAAATGTAAGCTTAAAGCCCTCATTATCGTAAACCACTTGTTCTTCAAGGTCTACAGTTAAGGTATATTCACTCGATTCAGCTTTTCGAATAATTTCTTGAACTTGTTCTTCAGATGCTTGAACGGTTAGAATCCCCGTTTTTGCACAGTTGTTTTTAAAAATATCAGCGAAACTTGGAGCAATAACTACTTTGAAACCAAAGTCCTGAATGGCCCATGGCGCATGCTCGCGGGATGAGCCGCAGCCAAAGTTTTCTCCAGCAACGATGATGGAAGCATCTTTATATTTTGGATCATTCAATGAAAAATCTTCACGTAGATTACCCTCATCATCAAAACGCCAGTTATAAAATAAGAATTGGCCAAAGCCACTGCGTTCGATCCGTTTTAAAAATTGCTTCGGAATAATTTGGTCTGTATCAACGTTTGCACGGTTTAATGGATAAACAAGGCCTTGGTGTGTGCGTAGTGGTTCCATGATTAGTAAACCTCCTGTGCAGTAAATTTGCGGACATCAACGAAATGACCCGCAACTGCAGCCGCTGCTGCCATTTCTGGGCTGACTAAGTGTGTACGTGCACCATTTCCTTGACGGCCTTCAAAGTTTCGGTTTGAAGTGGAAGCACAGCGTCCTCCTGGAGGAACAATATCATCATTCATCGCTAAGCACATGCTGCATCCTGCCTCGCGCCATTCAAAGCCGGCATCTTTAAAAACTTGGTCAATTCCTTCTTTTTCAGCTTCCATTTTTACGACAAAAGAACCTGGAACAACGATTGCCTTAACAGCAGGATTAACCTTCTTGCCACGAATGACTTCAGCCGCTTTTCGTAAATCACTTAGACGAGAGTTTGTACATGATCCAATAAAGACATGGTCAATTTGGATGCTAGTAATTGGCTGATCAGCCTCAAGTCCCATATATTGAAGGGCACGGGAAATTTGATCTTTTTCACTCACTTTATCCGTATTATCCGGATTTGGAACATCAGCAGTTACTGGTAGACACATACCAGGGTTTGTGCCCCAAGTTACTTGTGGTTCAATCTCGTCAGCATTAATCTCAACTACTGTATCGTAAGAAGCACCTTCATCAGTAGCAAGTGCACGCCATTTGGCAACAGCTTCCTCGAACGCTTCGCCTTTAGGGACATGACGGCGTCCTTTTAAGTATTCAAAAGTCGTTTCATCTGGTGTAATCAAGCCGGCACGTGCTCCAGCTTCAATAGACATGTTACATACTGTCATACGCTCTTCCATGGAAAGGGAACGAATCGCTTCGCCTGTATACTCCATTACATAGCCAGTACCAAATTGAACTCCAAATTTACCGATAATCGCTAAAATTAAATCCTTAGCTGTTACACCCACTCCAAGGTTACCATTTACTTTTACGTTCATGGTTTTTGGAGGCGCCTGCCATAATGTTTGTGATGCCAGAACATGTTCGACTTCACTTGTTCCTATACCAAAAGCAAGGGCACCGAATGCACCGTGAGTGGAGGTATGGCTGTCACCACAAACGATGGTTTTACCAGGCTGGGTTAAACCAAGCTGTGGTCCAATAACATGAACAATTCCATTATCTGGGTGGTGTAAATCAGATAATTCGATACCGAATTCCTGGCAGTTTTTCTGTAATGTATCAACTTGATTTTTTGAAACTGGATCTTTTATCTCACTGCGGTCACGGGTTGGAATATTGTGATCCATTGTTGCGTAAGTAAGATCTGGGCGGCGAACCTTGCGTCCGTTTATTCTTAAGCCCTCAAATGCTTGAGGAGAGGTTACCTCGTGAACGAGATGCAAATCGATGTATAGTAAATCTGGTTTTCCTTCTTCTTGATGGACAACATGCTGTTCCCAAATTTTTTGGATAATCGTTTTTGGTGTTTGCATAGCTTCCTTCCTCACGTTAAAAGATTTAAATTTTGCTTCAATCAGCGGATACCCTGTTCCAATCGGCGGATAACTCGCCTCAATCAGCGGATAACCCGTCTCAATCAGCGGATACTCTACTCCAACAGAATTGTAAGGGTAAATCATCTACCAAAGACGATTTACCCCAGAAAATTACTTAATAATAGCAGCTAGCGATACATTTCGAAGCGTTTTGCGATTTAATATAATCGACAATCAATTTTGTCATTTCCGCTGTTCCAACAAGGCGTCCATTTGCAACCTGGAGATCCCCTGTATGGAAGCCGGTATCAAGGATTGATTGAACGGCATCCTCAATCACTTTTGCTTCATCTTCCAATTGGAAGGAGTATCTTAGCATAAGGGCAGCGGACAAAATCATGGCAACTGGATTGGCTACGCCTTTGCCGGCAATATCTGGTGCAGAGCCGTGAACTGGTTCATAAAGTCCAAGTCCATCTTCACGAAGGCTGGCAGAAGGGAGCATGCCGAGCGACCCTGTCAATACGGAAGCCTCGTCGCTTAAAATATCACCAAACAGATTTTCAGTTACAATGACGTCGAAATGGGTTGGGTTCGTGATCAATTTCATTGCCGCAGCATCGACTAAAACATGTTCAACTGCAACATCTGGATATTGAGCTTTTTTCTCCTCTACAACCTCACGCCAAAGCTTGCTGGATTCCAGAACATTTGCCTTATCGACAGAAGTCAGGTGACCGCGCCGTTGCTGAGCTGCTTGAAAGCCTTTATCTACAATTCTTTCAATCTCCTTACGGGTATAAGAGAGTGTGTCTACTACGGTGTTACCATTATCACGGCGTTCACTAGGAGTACCGAAATAAAGCCCGCCCGTTAATTCACGAACAATAAGGAGGTCGCTTCCTGAAACCACTTCTTCTTTTAATGGGGATGCATGAAGCAGGTTTTTAAATCCTTTGATTGGCCTTAAGTTTGCAAATAAATCTAGTGCTTTGCGGATGCCAAGCAAACCTTTTTCAGGACGTAAGTGGGACGGATTATTATCCCATTTTGGCCCGCCGACAGCACCTAGTAATACAGCATCCGCTTGTTTACAGGCATCAACAGTTGTTTCAGGAAGAGGAGTGCCGTAAAGGTCAATGGCTGCTCCTCCGATTTCATGGGTTTCAAAACAAAAACTATGATTATATTCTTCGGCAATTGCCTGTAACACATCTTTTGCAGAATGAATAACTTCTTTTCCAATCCCATCACCGGGAAGTAAGACAATACGTTTTTTCATTAGAAGCAACCTCCTTATTTGGTTGAAAAATCCAAATGGTGCCTGACACCATTTGCACTACTTGTATGCAGTTATTGGTGTCAGGCACCGTTTTACAAAGCTTCGTTTTACAATGATTTTACTAGTACTTTTTGGGTGAAGAATACGCGGTTGACTGCGTTTATGAATGCTTTGGCTGATGCTTCTAATACGTCTTGTGCGGAGCCGCGGCCGCTGACATTTGTACCGTTTACGGTCATTTTGACATGAACCTCTGCAAGGGCATCATGACCACGTCCAACGGAACTAAGGTTAAAATCTGTTAAATCGATTTCTTCTTTAATGAGTGCTTCTAATGTGTTGTATAATGCTTCAACACTTCCGCTGCCGGTTCTGGCAGTTTCTACCCGCAGCCCCTCAGGTGTGGTAAGGGCAACAGTAGCAGTAGGGAGGTTCGCTGACGCATACTGCACTTGGAAAGCAACAAGCTCATACTTTTTCACATCGACGGCAGCGGTTTGAATATCGAATAAGATAGTAAATAGATCCTCATCCGTCACTTCTTTTTTACGGTCGGTTAATTGTTTAAAAGATTGGAATGCTTCATTCAATTTCTCAGATGACAATTCAAAGCCCATCTGCTCAATTTTATCCTTAAAGGCATGGCGGCCAGAGTGCTTTCCAAGGACGAGATCATTGGAGTTGACGCCCACTAATTCAGGTGTAATAATCTCATAGGTCAAAGTATTTTTAAGCACGCCATCCTGGTGGATGCCGGATTCATGGGCGAAGGCATTTTTCCCAACAACGGCTTTATTTGGAGGCACCTTCATCCCAGTAAAGCGGCTTACCAAGTCGCTGGTACGCTTGATTTCTTTTAATACTAGATTGGTAGTATACGGGTATTTATCCTTGCGAATATTTAAGGCAACGGCAATTTCCTCTAAAGAAGCATTACCGGCACGTTCGCCGATTCCGTTAATGGTACCCTCAACTTGAGTGACTCCATTTTCAATGGCTGCCAGTGAATTAGCAACGGCCATTCCGAGATCATCATGGCAGTGACAGGATAAAGCGGCCTTATGAATATTTGGAACGTTTTCTCTTACGTAGCGGAACATTCGACCGTATTCTTCTGGCGTTGTATAGCCCACTGTATCTGGAAGATTAATGACGGTTGCTCCGGCATCAATGACTTTGGTAATGATTTGAACAAGAAAATCAAGGTCTGAGCGAGAGGCATCCTCTGCTGACCATTCCACATGCTGAAATCTCTTTTTAGCATAAGAGACCATGTCCACAGCGATCTGCGTGACTTCCTCGGGTGTTTTCATTAGCTTATAGTGCATATGGATAGGGGAGGTTGCCAGGAAAACATGCAACCTTGGTTCTGCCGCATCTTTTAAAGCATCCCACGCAATGTCAATGTCCGATTTTGTGGCACGTGCTAGGCCTGTAACGGAAGAATTTTTAATCGTCCGGGCAATCGCTCTTACCGCTTCAAAATCTCCTTGAGAGGAAGCCGGGAAGCCGGCCTCCATGATATCAACGCCAAACCGTTCAAGCTGTCTGGCAATTTCTACTTTTTCAAGCTGGTTTAAATTTACACCAGGGGACTGTTCGCCATCGCGTAAGGTTGTATCAAAGATGTTAACGTGAACCATTTACCACAACTTCTTTCTTAGCGTTTTCTGGTTTTTTAATAAACGGCATTAATGCACGAAGCTCACGACCCACTTTTTCAATTTGATGATTGTTTTCACTGCGATTGATTGCATTAAATTGTGGACGGTTTGTTTGGTTTTCTAAGATCCAGCCTTGTGCGAATTTTCCAGTTTGGATATCTGTTAAAATGTCTTTCATACGAGCCTTTGTATCTTCGTTGACAACACGTGGTCCGGAAACAAAATCTCCCCATTGAGCTGTATCGGAGATAGAGTAGCGCATGTTTTCTAATCCTCCTTCATATAGAAGGTCAACGATTAATTTCAATTCATGTAAACACTCAAAGTAGGCAACCTCGGGCTGATAACCTGCTTCGACAAGCGTTTCAAAACCTGCTTTGATAAGGGCAGTAGTACCGCCGCAAAGAACAGCCTGCTCTCCGAATAGATCCGTTTCAGTTTCTTCTTGGAATGTCGTTTCAAGAACGCCTGCACGGGCTGCACCAATTCCTTTTGCATATGCAAGGGCAACATCACGGGCTTGACCTGTATAGTCCTGGTATACAGCGTAAAGTGCTGGAACCCCGGCACCTTCAGTGTAAGTACGGCGAACTAAATGTCCTGGGCCTTTAGGGGCAACTAGGAATACGTCTACATCAGCTGGAGGTACAATTTGGCTAAAATGAATGTTGAATCCATGGGCAAAAACTAGAGAATTACCAGCTTCAAGGTTCGGTTTGATGCTTTCTTCGTATACTTTTGGCTGCATTTCGTCTGGAAGAAGAACCATTACCACGTCTGCTGCAGCTGTTGCTTCAGCTACTGAAGTAACTTCAACACCATCTTCAACTGCTTTATCCCATGACTTTCCACCGCGTAATCCAACGATAACATCAAAGCCGCTTTCCTTTAAGTTAAGGGCATGTGCGTGGCCTTGTGAGCCATAGCCGATTACTGCGATTTTTTTCCCTTGTAAAACTTCCTCTTGAATATCTCCGTTATAAAGTACTTTTACCATTATTAATCATCCTTTCGAGAATATTATTATTTTAATAGTGTGTGTGTTGCTAGCTCGTTTACTTGTGGCTGATGCCCGCGTAGGAAGGCGGTCAGCCCTGTTCTGGCAATCTCTTTAATTCCAAATGGGCGAAGCAGCTCGATTAAGGCATCAATTTTTTCAGGACGGCCTGTAATCTGGACGGCTAAACTATCTTTACTTACGTCAATCACTGAGGCACGGAAAGGATCAATAATTCCATTAATTTCACTACGAAGCTGACTCGAGCTGGAAACCTTAATGAGAGCAAGCTCTCTGACAACAATTGCCTTATCGGTAATATCTGAAACTTTTAATACATCAATTTGCTTGTTTAATTGTTTCGTTACTTGTTCAAGGCGCTGTTCATCTTCTATTTCTACAACCAGAGTCATCTTGGAAATGCCCTCAGTTTCAGTAGGTCCGACGGAAATACTCTCGATATTGAACTGCCGCCTTTGCAAGAGGCCGGTAACACGATTGAGTACGCCGCTGCGATCTTGAACTGTTAAGGTTATGATTCGTTTCATAGTGGTTTCACCCCAATCATTTCATGATGCCCTTTGCCAGGAGCAATCATTGGAAAAACCTTTTCCTGCTGCAGTACTCGGCAATCAATAAGAACAGGGCCATTATAGGCAAATACTTCTGGTAAAACTGTGATTAATTCTTCTTGATTTTCAACCTTGTATCCGCGAATCGAATAGCTTTCAGCAAGCTTGACAAAATCTGGCTGTGTGTGAAGAATCGATTCGGAAATCCGGTTGCCGTGCAATAATTCCTGCCACTGACGAACCATTCCAAGTGCACCATTATTGACAATGATGATTTTGACTGGAAGGTTTCGTTCATAAATGACGGAAAGTTCCTGCAATGTCATTTGGAAACCGCCGTCACCGACAATCGCGACAACTGTACTCTCTGGTGATGCAATTTGTGCTCCAATGGCGGCAGGGAAGCCAAAGCCCATAGTGCCTAGTCCGCCGGAAGTAATCCAGCGATGCGGCTCTTTAAAGGTGTAGTACTGGGCGGCCCACATTTGATGTTGGCCGACATCTGTTGCCACAATTGCATCGCCATTTGTCACTTTATGAACGGCTTCGATTACCCACTGCGGACACATTCCCTTTGGATTATGTTGATACCAAAGCGGATATTCCTGTTTGTATTGCTGAAGTGTTTCCATCCATTCCTCATGCTTAGGTGATTCAACTGTTTGATTGATTAATTCAACCAATGCTTCTTTCGCATCGGACACAATCGGAATTTGGGTAGGTACATTTTTACCAATTTCAGCTGGATCGATATCAATGTGAGCGACCTTTGCTTGTGGAGCAAAGTGCTTAAGATTACCGGTTAACCTGTCATCGAAGCGTGCACCAAAGTTGATAAGTAAATCACTTTCATATAAAGCCATGTTTGCTGCATAGGTTCCGTGCATGCCACCCATTCCTAATGAGAGAGGGCTATCAGCCGGGAAGGTACCAAGTCCTAGTAGTGTCGTCACGACCGGAAGCTGGTGTTTTTCAGCAAATGCGGTTAATTCCGCTGATGCTTTTCCATGAAGTACACCTGCGCCTGCAAGAATGACAGGCTTTTTTGCTTTTGCAATTGAAACAGCCAGTTTTTTAATTTGCATTGGATTTGGTTTTGTTGTTGGCTGGTAACCAGGTAAATCAATTTTTGCCTCTTCAGGTTCTTCAGCTAAAACTCCAGCTGAAATATCTTTAGGAATATCGACTAAAACCGGCCCCGGTCGTCCTGTAGAAGCAATATGAAAGGCTTCTTTCACAATTCTTGGTAAATCGGCAATGGATTGTACTTGGTAATTATGCTTGGTGATTGGTGTTGTAATCGCCATGACGTCAGCTTCTTGGAAGGCATCCGTTCCGATGACGCTGCGTGCCACCTGCCCAGTAAATACCACCAGCGGTAAGGAATCCATCATCGCATCTGTAATTCCAGTTACCAGGTTTGTTGCACCGGGACCTGAGGTAGCGATAACTACACCAGGATTGCCAGTAATTCGGGCATATCCTTCAGCTGCATGGATCATGCCTTGCTCGTGACGGAAAAGAATATGATTGATCGTACCCTGTGCACGATAAATTGCATCGTAAATCGGCAGGACAGCACCTCCCGGATACCCAAAAATTGTATCAACACCTTCATTTTTTAATAAGTCAATAAGAAGGTCTGCACCCGTCTTTGGTGCGGTACTGGCTTGGAATTCCAGTTCTTTTGCTTCTACTTTCACGTCATAATCCCTCCTTGTGGGTGATTAGATATTTCCCGAAAAAATACCAAAAAAGGCCATTTCGTCTCCGAATAAACTGCAGTCTACAAACTACAAAGCAGAATAATCGGGGAGAAAAGGCCTTCTTTTTCTCGGTACCACCCGGTTTTTACAGTATTCTTACGAATACTGCCTTATGAAGCGACAACTAAAATAAAAAACGCTTCTTTTGGTAACAGGTGTTCAAGTGACACCCGATTGAGCCTACTAGTTAAGACCGTTCAGCTCAATACTCAGGGATGATGTCGGAATAAGATGTATTACTGGGCTTCCAGCAACCCCAGCTCTCTGAAAATACATTTCCTTATTCCTTTATTCCCGTCATCGATTTATGGATATTTTTTTGTCAATGGTATGCCACTGTACCTTTAGTACCTTAACTTCTCTTAGAAGGGGAGGGGTACTAGCGAATCCCTGATTGAAAGAAACTGCAAATTGACTTTAGATTTTCATAACCCCGCCGGTATTAGCGGATGTAACAAGCTTTGCATATTTTGCGAGATAGCCAGATTTAATTTTTGGCTCCGGCTGCACCCAAGAACGACGTCTTTCTGCTAACACTTCATCATCAACGAGAAGTTCAATAGAACGACCCTCAAGGTCAATCAAAATTTTGTCACCATTTTGAACAAAAGCGATTGGTCCGCCTTCTGCGGCTTCCGGTGAAATATGTCCAATAGAGATTCCACGGCTGGCACCTGAGAAACGACCATCTGTAATTAATGCGACCTCTTTATCTAAACCACGACCGGCAATCGCCGACGTTGGAGCGAGCATTTCAGGCATCCCCGGTCCGCCTTTAGGGCCTTCATAGCGGATAACCACCACATGCCCAGACTTGACGGTTCCGTTGTTAATGTTTTCCTGTGCCTCATCTTGTGATTCGAATACAATCGCTTCACCCAAGAATGTTTTAATCGATGGATCAACTGCACCTACTTTGATTACACCGCCATCTGGGGCAATGTTTCCAAAGAGGATGGAGAGTCCGCCAACCTTGCTATATGGATTATCTTTTGAGCGAATAACCCGCTCATTAAGGATTGTTGCATCCTTCACATTTTCAGCTAATGTCTTTCCGGTAATGGACAAGCAATCCTGATGAAGTGCACCTTCAACCTTACAAAGCTCGTTTAAAATGGCACTTATACCGCCTGCTTTGTGGACGTCATCCATTGAAACATCTGATGCTGGCATAATTTTCGCTAAATATGGGACCTTCTCAGCAATTTTGTTAATATCACGTAAGTCATATTCAATACCTGCTTCATGTGCAATGGCAAGTGTATGGAGAACGGTATTGGTTGAACCGCCCATAGCCATATCAAGTGCAAAGGCATTATCGATTGATTCACGAGTAATAATGTCACGTGGACGAATATCCTTTTTCACTAGTTCGATTAAGTGTCTTGCTGCCTGGCGGATGAGTTCGTGTCTTTCTTCAGAAGTTGCGACGATTGTTCCGTTTCCTGGAACCGTCATCCCTAAAACTTCCATTAAACAGTTCATCGAGTTTGCGGTAAACATGCCAGAACAGGATCCGCATGTAGGACAGGCACTTGTTTCAATTTCGAGTAATTGCTGCTCGGTCATCGTTCCATTATGATAGGCGCCAACTCCCTCAAAAACGGAAGTAAGGGAAAGATTTTTCCCTGTAGAGGAAACGCCAGCTTCCATTGGTCCACCTGAAACAAATACGGATGGAACATTGGTCCTTGCGGCGGCCATCAACATGCCCGGTGTGATTTTGTCACAGTTCGGTATGTAAAACACACCATCGAACCAGTGGGCGTTGATAACTGTTTCGGCACTGTCCGCAATAATTTCACGGCTTGGAAGGGAATAACGCATACCGATATGCCCCATGGCAATGCCATCATCGACGCCAATTGTATTAAATTCAAAAGGAATGCCCCCAGCTTCACGGATGGCTTCTTTGACAATCTCGCCGAAATGATTAAGGTGTTTATGTCCTGGGATAATTTCAATAAACGAGTTACAGACACCGATAAACGGTTTTTCTAAGTCTCTAACGGTTACCCCTGTTGCGTATAATAGGCTGCGGTGGGGAGCTCGATCAATCCCCTTTTTAATCATATCGCTTCGCATTTTTCTATCTCCTAACTGACTACAGCATGGTTTGTTGCAGGATAACAAGCCACTCCGTCTGTTGTTACGATCTTTCTGAACTCTTCTAAAAGAACGTTTGTTACTGATCCAGGCTTACCGCCATTAATGACGCGGCCATCTACTTCAATAACAGCAATGACCTCGACGGCTGTTCCGGTTAAGAACACTTCATCAGCGACATATACATCATGTCTTGTAAAAGGTGATTCCCGTACTTCGTAGCCTTTGGCTCTTGCTACATCAATGATGGCGTTGCGGGTAATTCCTTCTAATGCACCAAGGTAAACAGGCGGTGTGTACACGACTCCATTTTTTACAATGAAGATGTTGTCAGCAGAACCTTCGGTAACATACCCTTGGTCATTCAACATTAACGCTTCCTGAACGCCAATCTGATTGGCTTCTAATTTTACAAGAATATTGTTTAAATAATTGAGTGATTTAATCTGCGGACTTAATACATCTGGGCGATTCCTTCTGCTTGCAACAGAGGCAATTTTGATCCCATTGTCGTAAAATTCTTGCGGATACATGGTTAATGCCTCAGCAATAATGATAACGCTTGGGGTGGAGCAGGAAGACGGGTCCAGTCCGAGATTCCCTTTGCCACGTGAAACAACGACACGAATATAGGCGCTTTCTAGCTGATTTTTTCTAATAGTTTCAACGATTAATTGCGTCATTTCCTCCTGTGTGTATGGAATCTTCAGCATAATGGATTGTGCTGATTCAAATAGTCTTTTCAGGTGAGCATCGAGTCTGAAGACATTACCGCTGTATACGCGAATCCCTTCAAATACCCCGTCACCATATAAAAAACCATGATCAAAAACGGATACAACAGCATCCTCTTTCTTGACGAATGTGCCGCCAAGGAAAATCCATTGACTTCCCAACCTAACCACTCCTCTTTCGTGTTAAACCGCGTTAAATGATTAAAAAAGAATGCCATACCACATCCCCAACTGGAAATGAATAAAGGCTGTGTTAAATAGTAATGATTATTTTCGATAATCATACAACCAATCGATAACATGGTCAATACAGAAATCAGACAATTCAAATAAATGAGAATTGCTGGTAGCGTTTACAATCTTGACGTAATAGGGATAATTGGAGTAAAAATTTTTTTAAAATTTTTTCTATTAAGAAATTGACGGTGGGGAATACGAGGATAATTCAGTAGTAAGTAACCTTGGGGTGTTGGAAAGTTCTATTATTTTCTAAAAGGAAAAATAGAAAAATATACTAGGTTAATATAGTATTTTTCTATTTTATTTTAGCAATCCTTTCTTACGCTTCTCATAATTGCTAATATTATTGAGCCTTCAGTTTTTGTTCAGCTTTCACCAATTCTGGGTAACCGTAGCTGCCGTGTTCACTCATATCAAGCCCAATCATTTCTTCCTCTTCTGTTACACGCAATCCGTTCATTGCACTTTTCATCACAACCAGTAGGATAAAGGAGACGATAAAAGCAAAAGCTGCACAAGTGATGACACCCATTGCTTGAACACCCAGCTGGTGAAAGCCGCCGCCATAAAATAACCCAGGCTGGCCGACTGTTGCTAATTCGTTTGTGGCAAAGAGTCCGGTCGATAATGTACCCCATACCCCTGCTGTACCATGCACGGAAACGGCGGCGATCGGATCATCGATTTTTATTTTTTCAAAAAAGCGAATGCTGTAAAAAACAAGAATTCCGGCGATGAATCCAATCACGACAGCCGCCCAAGTATCAACAAAGGCACAGGAAGCAGTAATCGCAACCAAACCTGCCAATGCGCCGTTTAACATCATCGGTACATCTGCTTTACCTAAAACTATCCAAGATATGATCATCGAGGCTACAGTGCCAGCAGCTGCTGCCAGGTTAGTGTTGATAGCAACAAATCCAAAGAATGCTTGATCAACAGATAGGGTGCTGCCTGCATTGAAACCAAACCAGCCAACCCATAAAAGTAATACACTCAAAGCGGTGAAAACTTGATTGTGACCGGCTAAATTATTGGTCGAGCCATCCTTATTAAACTTGCCAATTCGTGGTTTTAACAGAATAGTAGCTGCGAGGGTTGCCATGGCTCCAGTTAAATGAACAACGGTTGAACCGGCGAAGTCTTGTTTTCCATGCGCAGCTAACCAGCCGCCGCCCCAAATCCAGTGTGCGATAGGAGGGTAAACAACTACGGAGAAAAGTACTGCAAATACAAGATAGACACTAAGTTTAGCTCGTTCAGCAAACCCGCCAAAGGCAATGGTTAAGGAAATACCGGCAAATGCCAATTGGAATAGGAAAAAGACCGATCCTGATAATGGTATTCCATCAATGTCATAGCCTGAATAAAAGAAATCGGAGAGCCCAATCAAAGGATTTCCCTTGCCAAAGATTAATCCATACCCCACTGCCCAAAACATGATGGAGCTAATTCCGAATGTAAGGATTGTTTTTCCGGCAATATGTCCAGCATTTTTCATTCTGGTAGAGCCTGTTTCAAGAAGAATGAAGCCGCCAATCATTAATATGACTAGTACCGCACCAAACATAACCCATAGACTGTTCATTAAAAATAAATTATCCAATTTTTCTCCCCCTTAATTTTCATAACATTTAGTGTAGTTGTATTTTTACATGAATAGCGAGGATGTATCTATAAAGTTGTAAGGTTATGTAACATGGTTTTTAATGTGTTGGTAAGTGAATGAGGTAAAAAAAGCCTCGCCCTTAGAAAAAGGAACGAGACTATAAAAAGAGACGATTAATTTTTCCTTATTCCAAACTGAGCATTAAGCTGCCCTTGGATCATTTTACGACGGATTTCATCCTGACTTTGTTTCTTTTGTTCCTTCAGCATTTGTTTCCTAATTTCATGTGTCTGAATGCCATCTTCGATTTTGTTGGCAATCTCCATGAGTAATTCCACATCTGAAAAGGAATATTTTCGGCTTCCTCCTGGGGATCTTTCAGGGAAAATCAGTTTCCGTTCTTCATAATAACGGATTTGTCTTTCAGAAAGGCCTGTGAGTTCCCTGACAATCCCAATCGTTATGACTTTCTTATCTTTATAAGAAAAATCGTTTCCCATCTAAGATCACCACACTCTTGTTTAGTATAGTTTATTAAATATTTAAGATTTTTCAATCACTTATGTAAGAATTCCTTACATGGATTTTAAAAAATAAAAAAGAACCAGACAATTGTCCAGTCCTTACCCGCATACCTAAAATTCCCCATCAAATGGTGTGAAAGGTATATTAAATCTCCTTTCAAGTGCACGGAGTCGTTGGTTTACACGTTGGAGACGGCGTTGCAGCTGATTGATATCTTTTACTTGCCGCTCATTTTGCCTTTCTAGCTGAGTGACTCGACGTTCAAGTTGTTGCGGCTGCCTATTAGGGTCAAATTGATCGAGTGGAACATAGGATTGATACGGATCCGCAGGCACCGGAACATAGGAGTGATAGTGCTCCGCGGGAACCGGAGCATAAGAATGGTATTGCTCAGGCTGGGAATAAAGTTGCTCTGCAGGAACATACGAATGGGAATGGTATTCAACCGGTAATTGTGGTATTTGATTAAGGCCATAGGGATTCATTTAGGCATCTCTCCTTAGGTGATAGTACCCTATAGATTATGTGGGGGTTTTAAGTGGGTCACGGCGAATGCCTAACCTTTATTTATGTGATGCAACGGAAATGAAGAAGTAAATGGGCCATCTATAGGCAGATACCCATGGCCTAGCACGGCTCCGAGTAAGATTTTCATACGCTTCAAAGCCAATCAACACGAGTGGAACGACCTCAAGAGCACTAAACGAAGCTCCGAAGGCAATGACCCCCGTTGGAGTTCCACTAAAATATAAATGGTGGAAGGTTCCGATAATTCCTCCGAATAAGAAGATAACTGTAGAGAAAAGGACGGAAGTAGTCGCTGTCCGCAGTCCGAGCAATCCCATCCTTGTAAATAAGAAAGCCATGACAACGGTGGCAAACACTTCAAAGAAGCCCTCGACCCAAAGGTGAACAACCCACCAGCGCCAATATTCAGCAATGGCAAGGTTACTGTGCTGTCCCCATAATAATGCCGGAATATAGAAGACCGGAATAGCAAGGGATGCGATTAAAAACAGGGCGAGAAGGTGGCGGCTTTCCTTAAGTGTTTTAAAAGTAGGCCAAATCGCCCGCGCCATTAGGAACAACCAAAGGAATAATCCAACCGTTAAGAATATCTGCCAGAAGCGTCCAGTGTCTGTATATTCGTAGCCCTGATGACCGAACCAGAAGTTTGTAGTGTGACCTAATTTTTGCTGCACGGCAAACCATTGTCCGACCATGGAGCCTACGACAATAATAAGTAAGCACACAAATAAGAAATTCACACCCAACCGTTGGAATTTTGGTTCATGACTGGAAACTGCCGGTCCAATAAATAAACCAGTTGCAAGCCAGGCCGTAGCAATCCATAGAATTCCAAGCTGAGTATGCCATGATCTAGTCAATGAATATGGTATCCATTTATCAATCGGGATTCCATAAAAACCACTGCCTTCTACTTGATAATGTCCGGTAATGGCTCCAAGTAAAACCTGGACTAGCCATAAGGCTACAACCACCCAAAAGTTTAGCAATAATTTGGCAAGTATATTTCGGGAAATATGGTTCAATAGAAGTATTTTTTGAAGGGAATGCACGTATGTTGTTATTAAAAATACTATTTACTTAAAAGCTATCCACACGTTAGATAATTAACGTATTAATATAGTAAAAAAATATGTGATTGAATAATAAAACAAAAGAGGTTATAATCATTTATATTCAAAATATTATTAATCTTTTAATAAATCACTTTTATAAAAAAATAAAAGGAGGCCTAAAATGAAGAAATTAAAATTAGTATCAACAGTATTGATGGTGGCATTTCTCTTACTTCTATCAGCCTGTGGAACTAGTAAATCAGGAGGAGAGGAAAAGAAGACGTTAAGAGTTGTTACAGATGCCGCTTATGCACCATTTGAGTACCAGGATAAAGGGGAGATTGTCGGGTTTGATATCGATTTCGTAAAGGCCGTCATAAAAGAAGCAGGCTATGGCGTGAAGGTTGAGCATGTAGGCTGGGATCCAATCTTTGTTGAAATCGAAGGAAAGACAGCCGATGTCGCCGTTTCATCAATTACAATCACCCCTGAACGACAAGAATCCTATGATTTCACAGTCCCTTACTTCTTATCTAAAAATGAAATTCTCGTACCAAAGGGAAGCACGATTAAAAGTGCAAAAGATTTAGACGGCAAAAAGATCGCTGTTCAAAATGGAACAACAGCCCAAACTATCGTTGAAAATCTGTATGGAAAAAACAACGATAAACTAAAAAAGTTTGAAAATAATAATCTAGCAATTTTAGAGTTGAAAAATGGTGGCGTCGATGCAGTAGTAGCCGACAATACAGTTGTTGAAACATATGTAAAGAATAACCCAAAAGATAATTTCGAATTCATTGAAGATGATACTGCATTTGAAAAGGAATTCTATGGTTTATTGCTGCCAAAGGGAAGCAAGCTTAAAGCGGATTTAGACAAGGCTGTTAAGAAGGTCATTGACAATGGTACCTACGCTAAACTTTATAAAAAATGGTTTGATGTCGAACCGGATGTGCAAATTTTAAAAGATCAGCAATAGAGAATGAATTGCGTAACTTCTAGATAATAGGCAGTTACGCAATTTTTGATTAGGTAAAAAGATTACTACATAGCACAATACACACATAGTCAGGGGGATCGATAATGGATTTTAGGTGGGATCTTATTGCGGAATACGCCCCTTTTTTTCTAAAGGGGACACTGATAACCATTGGGCTTTCGGTCGCAAGTATTATCATTGGTTCAGTACTTGGTTTATTTATTGGTTTAGGAAAAATGATGAGAAAAAAGCTATGGGCTTTGCCCTTTCATTGGTATATTAACGTTTTCCGCGGCACTCCGTTAATGGTACAAATTTTATTAATCCATTTTGCCGTTGTTCCGGCGTTTTTAGGGACAACCAATGCCATTGTTGCCGCAATATTAGCTCTTTCTTTAAACTCGGCAGCGTATGTGGCAGAAATATTCCGTGCCGGAATTCAATCGATTGATAAAGGACAGATGGAGGCGGCTCGTTCACTGGGTATGACACATGTACAAGCCATGAAGCATGTTATTTTACCGCAGGCATTTAAAAGAATGATTCCACCTCTTGGCAATGAATTTATTGTCTTAATCAAAGATTCCTCCCTCGCAGCATTAATTGCCGCTCCAGAGCTGATGTACTGGGGTCGTGCGATGCAGGGGCAATATATGCGCCCATGGGAGCCCTATTTAACAGCGGCAGTTATTTATCTCGTATTAACGCTTTCCTTAAACTTCCTGCTAAATCGACTTGAAAGGAGGCTGGAGACAGAATGATTGAGGTGAAAAGTTTAAAAAAGTCGTTTGGAATGAATGAGGTTCTAAAGGATATTAATGTGACTGTTAAGCCACAAGAGGTCGTTGTCGTGATTGGTCCTTCCGGATCCGGAAAATCAACGTTCCTACGATGCATCAATATGCTTGAAACGATTACCGGCGGTCATGTCCTTATTGAAGGGATTGATCTAACAGATAAAAAAACTGATATCAATAAGATTCGGACAGAAGTGGGAATGGTGTTCCAACAGTTTAATCTTTTTCCACATAAAAAGGTCATCGAAAATATTATGCTCGCACCAATGAAAGTAAGGAACGTACCAGCTGAAAAGGCAAGGGCAAAAGGGTTGGAACTTTTGAAAAAGGTGGGGTTGGCGGATAAGGCGGAAGCTTATCCTGATTCCTTATCAGGCGGTCAAAAACAGCGGGTAGCGATTGCGAGAGCCTTAGCGATGGAACCGAAAATCATGCTGTTTGATGAACCAACGTCTGCCCTCGACCCAGAAATGGTTGGCGAGGTTTTGGAGGTCATGAAGCAGCTTGCCAAAGAAGGAATGACAATGGTCGTCGTGACGCACGAAATGGGTTTTGCCAAAGAAGTTGGCGACCGGGTTATTTTCATGGATGGCGGCTTGATTGTTGAAGAAAATGTCCCAAGCGAGTTGTTTGACAATCCGAAGGAAGACAGAACGAAGGCGTTTTTGAGTAAGGTGTTATAAGGGGAAAAACGGTTCTACGTGACCGTTTTGAAGAAAAAGCATGGGAGAGGTCACGTAGAGAGGTTCTACGTGACTATTTTGGAGAAAAAGCATGGGAGAGGTCACGTAGAGAGGTTCTACGTGACCATTTTGGAGAAAAAGCAAGAGAGAGGTCACGTAGAGAGGTTCTACGTGACTTTTTTGAAGAAAAGATATGAGAGAGGTCACGTAGAGAGGTTCTACGTGACCTTTTTGGAGAAAAACATGAGAGAGGGGCACGTAGAAAAGGTCTACGTGAACTTTTTGAAATATAAAAATTACGAAACGATTAAATGTCATCTTTTCCATCTTTCCCACTAAAGAAATCAATTTTCAAAATCAAATACCTCCACTATTTTGTCCGCTCTAACTCTATTTTGACATAGCTTAAATAGTTGTGTGAAAAATTTCTCCACTTCACTGGGTGACGATGGCAGTTTAATGTGAACCGTAGTCGAGCCAAACATTTGCTTAAAATAGGCCTTTCGTTGATCATTTTTTCCATCACGTTTAAACGGTTTGTATGCCCATACAAGATGAGGCCCATCGTCAAGCTCTTGAATTTGCCGGATTTCCGCGCAGGTTGTTGACCGATCATGTGCATAGATAACTAAATAATAATTCTCATTACGATGCCAATCAATGAATAAAAAGTAATAGCCCGTATCACTTTCCGGCCGCGTGACTTCATAAGCGGCTAACGTTTTCTTGCTGTTCGTCCATTGATGAAACTTCGGTAGGGTGCCACCAACCGTTTCTAGTTTCCTAATCTCATACATGGCAGGCTTTGAGCTTTCAATCTGATTTGCTAAGTAAATAGCTTGATCCTTTTCCAAGGTCTATAATCTCCTTTAGGGTCTTTAGTCTTATTATTTATTGTATAAGTAAATAAAGGAGATGTCTTGTATCGTTTGTCTTCAAATTGAAACAAAATTGACATCTTTTTAAAAAATTCATCTGTTAGAATCGATATAATTGGGACTTAAAATCCGTACATATGACGAACAGTATATGGAATAATTATGACTATTTTCCATATGAATGACATAGAGTGGTTGCAATTGGAGGGAAAGAAAATGACGGTAGAGAAGCAATTAATACAAAAGACATATTATAAAATGTTCATAAATGAGCATGAAGATATGCATCCGATTCGAGTCCTTGGTGAAGTGTTTCAGCAGGAGGCAAAACAGGACCTTCCTGATTTATCGTCTATTCGCTTTGCACAGGGTGAAGTCTATTTTCATCATAAAGATTTTGAAACCGCCATATTTAAATGGGAAAATATCATTAATGAACTCGAACCGTGGGCAAAGAAAAATACCGCTGATGCCTATTATGAGCTTGGGCTTTTATCCACAGCTGAAGATATATATTGTGCGATCGCATCCGATGATCCTACATTAACTACTGAAGTAGCCTTACAGTTATTTTCGCTATATATTGAGCGGGGGAAGGTAGACGCAGCCGTTGCAACGATTAAAAAGACAATCATCGCTAACCCTGATTATCCGAATGTCACCGAAATCGCCCGCAATTTTTTTGAAGAACAGCAGGATTGGGATAATGCCGTTGAATTGGCGGTAACTGAAGCAAAGCGTACGAATTCATTGGAATGGTTCCACATCCTAAACACGTATATAAAAAAAGGTGTAACAAAACACCATGCGCCAAGCTATTTCTCCCAGGCGTTAGTCCTTTTATTTACGCTTGATAAAAGAAAGTTTGAGGAGCTCGTTTCGTCTTTGTGGGATAGCTACCAAAATGAAGAATCCTATTTTACATGGTTAAGTGAAATCAACCATCTGTTATTAAACCTTGAACTAAATCGGGAAGAAAATTGGTCAGAGCTTTCAAGACTTCATAAGGAACATTATTTTAGTTTAATTGAAGGAAGATACTTTATTAAAGTGCTGCAAGATTTTATTCCTGACTTATTAACCAATTGGTTTAGGCTGGCGGATGAATCAAATGTGGTGTTATCATCAGCTGCCGTACTTTCTTGGAATGAGTTATTTCCGGCGAGCATCAGTATGTCAATTGTGAGTGAAGCGGAAAAATTAATCAGCTTGACGGAAACAGATATGGATGAACTTAATGAGTGCCTTTTCCTGCTTGATTCAATCATGAGTTGGGCACAAGCACATGATATGGGTGAGAACAATCGTATCAAATGGTTTGTTCAGCAATTAGTTGATTTTGACACGTAGCATCTTTTTATTACCGGATTAAGCGGAACGGGAAAATCAACGTTTGTGAATACGGTTTTAGGAGAGGATTTACAAGATAGCCCAACTTCGTCCATGGTGATGTTTAAACATGCTCCTTCTTTAGAAATCACAGAAATAACGGATAGAGAGATGATCAGTTTACCCGAGTTTTCTGATTTTCAAGAACGCATGGATCGCCGCCGCAATGCACTGGAATCCATTATTGAATTTAAACAGCCGAACGGCTTTTTACAGGAAAATAAGGTTGCTTTTATCGACACCCCTGGATTGAAGGGAACCCCTCATTATGATCGCTATGAAGTGTTGAAAAACTTGCATGTTGCCGATTCCGTTCTATTTGTCCTTGATGCAAATGCACCGTTTACTGAAAAAGAACAGACGGCTATTAAGCAAATCCAGGATTTAGCACCAGATTTACCGGTTCATTTTCTATTGAGCAAAATGGATACGATTGTTGGTGAGCGGGAAGCTCTTCGCATTTATGAGGAAACAATGTCATTGATTCATTCCTATTTGCCTGATGCAAGAGTGTTTGCTTTTTCATCGCAATACGAAGGTGCACAGCAAAAGGAGCTAAAAGAATTTATTCATAGTGTTAAGAATACAAGAAACATAGAGGATAAGCGTCTGGCAAAGCTGCTTTATTTTATTCGCACCACGATTGCCAGCCTGCTGCAAAAACGGATTGATGTGGAAAATCAGCTCGTTGAATCAGTACGATGGAACGAAGAAATGCTGATGAAGTTAAACGGTGCGGTAAATCAATTGAAGGATACTGAAGTACAAAAAACACAGACAATCGCGAAATCTTATCGAGCCATTAAGGAAACGATTGAAAAAGATTTATCAGAAAGTGTTCCGAAAATGCTTCAAGAGTGTTCATCTTTAATAAAAGAAGATAGCAATTTTAGTAAAATTCACTTAGAGCTCAATGATGAAATGAATCGAAGAATTCAAGATTATTTGGAACAAACGGTTATGCCGAAATTTTACCGTTCGCTGCAGGAATGGATTGAACATGGCAAAGAGGAACTTGAGCAAAGCCAGGAATTTTTGAATGAAATGGGTGAAGGATTTAATCATATGTATGGGGAAGAGCGGCTCAAGCTTGAATGCGATTTTAGAGTGCTCGACGATTGGCGACGTGATACCGACCGAATGACAAGCCGTTTCCAACTTGAAAGCATCAATATTCTCCTCAAACGTACACCAGCACAATTTTTATTAAAAAGCGCCGGGAAACTATTTGGCGCACTTTCACAAAATAAGGCGATGCTTTATAACAAATACAAGACATTTGTAGAGAATGAAGATTATTCCGAAGCAATCGCAACGGTTAATAAGCAATTTTTCCAGCCGTTTGAGCTTTTTGAAAAATCCCTGGAGCGGGACATCACCTTATTTTTCAGGAGTCCACTTCATGTGTTGAACGATTCCGCGGAAGAGGCGCGTGAGGGTATTCAATCAAACCAAGAAATGCTGAACAAAATGAACACCAACCCAGAAATGTTCCGCGATCCATTAACACTGTTTGATGTTAGACTGCGTCAGTTTGAGTGGATGACAATTGCCGGAAAAGGAATGCAAACAATTTACTAATATAGGAAGATGTCCAAAGGGCATCTTCTTTTTTATATAAAACTTAAGAAATTTTTAAGATTTATCCTAAATGAATGTTAAGATTTTCCGTTTACTATTAAGATAATGATAGAGAAGTTAGAAAGTTGGGTGAAAATGGAGCAATATTTTGTGCTGGTTGTCGATGATGAAATGGAAATCCGAGATGCAATTGAGATTTATTTGAAAAATGAAGGCATTACCGTGTTAAAGGCCAAGGACGGTATTGAAGCATTAGAAATATTAAATGAGCACCAGGTTCATTTGATTATCTTAGATGTGATGATGCCAAGACTGGATGGGATTTCCGCTACATATAAAATTCGCGAGAAGAAAAACATACCGATTATTATTTTGAGTGCAAAAAGTGAGGATACCGATAAAATCTTAGGGCTTCAGGTGGGTGCAGATGATTATGTTACAAAACCGTTCAATCCGATGGAACTTGTGGCGCGTGTAAAATCGCAGCTTAGGAGGTATGTCACGTTTGGCACCTTTGAAGGTGTAAAGAAGGTAATTAACTTAAATGGACTAACCCTTGACCAAGAGGCTAAAGAAATGACAGTCCATGGCGAGCCAGTGAAGCTCACACCAATCGAATATAAAATTGTCGAACTGCTGATGACAAATGCCGGCCGGGTGTTTTCCATCAATGAAATCTATGAACGGGTTTGGAACGAACCGGGCTATAACGCTGAAAATACAGTCGCCGTTCACATTAGGAAGATTCGAGAAAAAATTGAAATAGACGCAAAAAATCCAAGATATTTGAAGGTGGTGTGGGGGATTGGCTACAAAATGGAGAAGTAGGATTACTATCATTTTCACCGCTTTTCTGTTTACTTTTGGCTTGAGCGGAATCCTTTCATTTTTTATCTATGGGAGCCAATTCTTCCATCGTGATTATTTCCAGACTTCTGAATTTCAAATGGAACTTGATGAATTCAAAGGGTATTTAAGTTCGTTTGAGCTGTACAATATGCCAATTGAAGAAGCAAAGAAGGAAATAAAGGTTACGAAGGATGATATTGTTGAGCATCGTTACCGATATGGAAATCAGACAGATCAAATCAGTAATTTAAAAGGACAATATGAAGAACGAATTCAAGAAGCAATGAATGCCGGTAATCAAGGGGCTGCAGATGCTTATACGGCTGAAAGGGACGCAAAGATCGAGGATATCACCAAGAACTTTGAAAGCGATGAGTACGTAGAGCCGAAAGTACTAAAAGAAAAAGAAAAACGATTAGAAGATTACTATAAAAAAAGGGAAAACTATCGATCGGAATATCTGAGATATAAGAAATCATTTCAGTACTATGTTAAAAATGTCGAAACAGGTAAAGTCTTTACTAATCTAAAAAATATAGATGAGGACGCAATCAAAAAGGATTTTAGTGAGAACAATACGTTATTTGTAACAAATACGACAGTTACAAGTAATGATGCAACTTTTGTTATTCCAGAAAATGGTGAGCCACTGGATTCATTTATCCCTGCAATGGGAGGAGTATTTGAAGGACAAATTGGTATACCCACATCGTTAACTTCGGCAAATTTTATCATGAGTGCATATGAAAACTATCAGCAGAATCAAATGCTTTTATGGATATATAGCGTGGCGGGCCTTGTTGCTTTCATTGGAAGTATTCTTATTTTAAGGAGAACCAAGGCTATTCCAGCAGCTTCTGAAAAATGGCAGCCTTATTATTACAAGATTCCAATTGATGTAAGGACGATATTTTTTACTATAACAGTTATTGGAGTATTTGCTGCTATTTTTGGAATCAGCAGCCAAATTGTTTACGTATACAATAGTCCTTACGACCGGATGGAGACGATCGTCGGATTGCTGGCAGTTACATTTATAGCACCACTACTATTTATCCAGTGGAGATACATTAAGACAGAACTAAAAGATTGGCCAAATCTAAAGAAACAATGGGAAAAGGCGTTATTGAATAAAGCGTGTAAAAGAATCTTTGTGCTTTTTCAAAAATCAAAAAATAACTTAACCGAGGCTTTTTTGAATCAAAGCATTGGTACGCAGTTGTTTATTTTGTTGGCGGTTGTATTTGGTCTGGGATTAGCATCTGTTTTGTTGGTGATCCACCCTATTTTTATCCTGTTTAATATAGCCCTACTTGCGTTCATTGGAATTCCTCTGGTAATGATTTTAGTCAAAAAAATTGGTTATTTTAACCGGATTGTTGAAAAAACGAATGAGATGGCTGTGGGCAAACTTGGAGAGAACTTGCCAGTGACAGGGAACTCTGTTCTCACTGTACTTGCGGACAATATTAATGTTTTGAAACAAGGGGTGAAAACCTCCCTGAACGAACAGGCAAAAAGTGAAAGGCTAAAAACTGAGTTAATTACAAACGTTAGCCATGACCTAAGAACACCGCTAACCTCTATCATTACGTATACTGAACTGCTAAAAGCAGAAGATTTATCCGGTGATGAGAAGGCTGCCTATTTAGAAATCATTGACCGAAAGTCGAAACGACTAAAGGTGCTGATTGATGATTTATTTGAAGTATCAAAAATGGCAAGCGGAAATATTGAATTGAAAAAAGAAAAAGTGGATTTAGTTCAACTTTTACAACAAGCGCTTGGGGAATATGACGAAACGATAAACTCATCGAATCTTCAGTTTCGGGTAGCAAAACCTGAGAAGCCCATATACTCCATTGTTGATGGACAGAAGCTTTGGCGGGTTTTTGATAACCTAATTGGTAATATCCTTAAATATTCGTTAGAACACTCACGGGTCTATATTACGGTATCGAAAGAGAACAGCCAGGCTATGATTACCTTTAAGAATGTTTCAAAATATGAACTCAACGAAAATAGTGATGAACTATTTGAACGGTTTAAACGCGGCGATACATCGCGCCATACGGAAGGATCTGGGTTAGGACTAGCGATTGCGCAATCCATCGTCGACCTCCATGAAGGTAGACTTGAGATTGAAACGGATGGCGATTTGTTCAAAGTGAAAATTTCGTTAAATGTGGTGGACGAGTGAGCAAAATAGAAAGGGCATGATAGGGGGGGATAATTGTGAATGAGATTGATTTTTCAGAGGTATATAGAATGTACTATAAACGTCTTTTTCATATAAGCTATTCCATCACAAGAGATTTGCATCTAGCAGAGGATGTCGTTCAGGAAACGTTTATAAAAGCGATGAATAAAGTGAACACAATCGAAGAAGAAAAGAAAATGGGGGCCTGGTTATCCGTCATTGCGACTAGAACGGCGATTGATTATGTCCGCAGCGAACGGAAAAAGAAAGCTATCCTGATGGAACAGGAAATGCTTGAATGCTTAGGAAAAGAAATGAAGCAAAATGTCGAGGAAGAAGTGGAACTAGCAAGTTTGCAGGATCAAGTAAATGCCGCTATTGGAACGCTCACCGTTGAGTATCAGGCGGTGCTTAATCTTAAGCTTTTGCATGGTTTAAAGGAGAATGAAATTGCCAGCGTCCTCGATATAAAGCCCAGCACTGTTAAAACTAGAATTTACAGAGCACGAAAACAACTAAAATTACTGTTTCTTAAACAAATAACCGCATAAACTTTATAGTGTAGAACCGGAAAGTCCTTCATTGCTTGATGAAGGACTAATCTTGTTGGAATTCATCTAGAAAGTCCTTCATTGGCCTTATGAGGGACAAAACTCGTTAAATTCTCCTAGAAAAGTCCTTCATCGACCCCATGAAGGACAAAACTTGTTGGATTCCCCCTGAAAATTCCTTCATCGGCCTTATGAAGGACAAATCTCGTTAAATTGCCCTTAGAAAAGTCCTTAATTTTGATGAAAAAGGAACACTTAAAGAGTTTTTTTTCCAAAACTTTCTATGATAGAATTGAGGGAGGGAACATTGAAAACGGGAGGAATAGGGATGAAAAGTGCCAGTCCATACATATTTGTAGATAATTGTGAGGAAGTTATGGAGTTTTACCAAAATCTATTCGGCGGGGAAATTACAAATGTTCAAAAAAGCGATGATGGCAAGTGTTTGCATGCTGAACTTCATCTTGGTAACAGTATCATTCACTTTTCAGATACCTTCGGCAATACTCATGTTGGGGATAACGTGCGAATCAGCTTGGAATGTGAAAGTGAAGATGAAATTAGAAGAGTGTATGATTCGCTTAGCCAATCTGGAAAGATTACTTTCCCGCTACAGGAGACATTTTGGGGAGCAATACACGCAAACCTAGTTGACCAGTTTGGTATTGGCTGGCTGCTTAATTTTTCAAAAATAAAATAGAGGATGGTTTTGTGAATGAAAAACCTTACAAAAATGAAAATCAATAAACCAGCGAAGGATGTATTTGAAGCTTTTGTAGATCCTTCGAAAATCGGGAACTTTTGGTTCTCGTCCAGTTCGGAAAGATGGGATGCGGGCAAGACGATTACATTGAAGTATGAGGAATACAATGCTCAAGGTGAAATAAAAGTAATGGAAATCGAAGAAAATAAAAAGATTGTCTTCGTTTGGGGAGCAAATGGTGAAGGGCATATTGTGACGATATCGTTGAATGAACTGGATCACGCGACTACAATAATTGAAATTAACGAAGAAGGATTTAATGAAAATGACGATGAGTTTATCCCGCAATTGATTGATAATAAAGAAGGCTGGGTTTTCATGTTAACTTGTTTAAAGGGATATCTAGAATTTGGAGTAAATCAATTAAGAGGCGGATTAGTAAAGGATTGACTGAAGAAAAGAGCCTGTTGGCTCTTTTCTTCAGCCTCTCCTTAATCCATGTTTACTTTGTCTAATGGAAATTCTTTAACGATATTTACACCATCCAATATTATTAGAGCTGAATCAAAAGCCAATTCTTTAACCTCTTTTAAGTTAGTACCTTTTTTAATTTTATATTCAAGGTGATATGAAGCTTCAGATCCTGAGTCGATGATTCCAGTACTCCCAGAACCCCACGGGATCATCTTAATAAACTGGCTCCCTTCGACCAACTCCATTTTTGATGCTAACTCCTTGTTCGGTCGTATCACGACTTCAATCCCGTAGTTATGTTGGCCAGGGTAATCAAATTCACTTTTAAATGGGGTGTTACCTGTATTTTTGATTTTAATATCGTAACGTAGAATCCTTTCTGCTTTAATGATGGTAGTATCAATATTTGTAATAACCAGCTGATTTGCCCTATGAAATCCAGTAAGAGGAAGCAATGAAATAAGCAAGAAAACAAATGCTAATTTTCTGATGATGATACAGCCCTTTCTATTTAAAATAATTTCCATGTTTATTATTTATAGTTACTTTCAATATTATTCCAGTCATCCTTCACAATAGATTTACACAAAAAGGGATTAATTTTAGTAGGTGAGGATTTTTAATACAACGTTTAGCGGAAAATGAGTAATCAAACATCTTAAGTTCGATTGAATACCAATTAATTTCCATCAAATGTAGTAAGTATCGAAAAATGGGTAGTATGTGACAGGAATTATGTCGTAAGTGTACTGAATTATGTAGTAAGCTACCTGATATAGGTAATAAGCAGCGGAAAATAGGTCGTAATTGGAAAAAGAGGTGAATAAGATTCTGGACATCTTATTTTGGGTTATTATTATAGCGTGTTTTATCTTTAGTTTCGTCGGGCTCATTTATCCAATCATCCCTTCAGTGTTGCTGATTTGGGTTGGAGTAGTGCTATATCATTTTGGAATTAATTCAAATGAGCTTACTTGGATCACCTGGACGATGTTAGGGTTATTGACGATTTTTCTATTTTTAGCAGATTATCTAGCGAATCTTCACTTTGTCGATAAAGCTGGAGGATCTAAGTGGGGAACAAGGGCTGCAACGATTGGATTAATTGTTGGAAGCTTTGTGATACCTCCTTTTGGCGTCATGATTGTGCCATTTGGATTAGTACTAATAGCAGAAATGATGCAAAAGAAAACTTTCAAAGAATCCATTAAAGTGGCGTTTGCTACCTTAATTGCCTTTTTTAGTGGAACGTTTGCCAAAGCGATCATTCAGCTAATTATGATTGGTGTTTTTACATTTGGTGTGATTTTTTAAAATTGGAGGAGATATCATGATATTGGAAGCGGCAATACTTCAGGTTAAACAAGGGATGGAAGCGGAATATGAGGAAGCGTTCCGACAGGCATCGGAAATTATTTCTTCCATGAAAGGTTACATCTCTCACGAATTACAGCGTTGTATGGAAGTTAACGGCAAATATTTACTGCTGGTAAGGTGGGAAACATTAGAAGACCATACAGTTGGATTCAGGCAATCAAATGAGTATCAAGAATGGAAAAGACTATTACATCATTTCTATGATCCGTTTCCAACAGTGGAACACTTTGAGAAAGTTCATCTATCATAGGTTAGAGTTTTCTTGGAACTAAAGGGGATGAAGTTTTTGTTTGAAACAGAGAGATGTTTTATTAATACCTTCCAAAAATTTTTGCTTTTTAAAAATGGAGGTGAATAATATGCAGTTATTATTTTGGCCTTGTACGATTGCTTCACTCGTTCTCTGTATATTTTCCCTAGGTTTCAGGAAATCGAAACTCCTTGTTATCTCTTCACTGCTTATCCTGCCAATGTCCCTTTATTTAGCAGCTACACCTCTTTTCCTAATTTGGGGTTTAATTTTTCCACTCCTATATCTTGGTGCGGCAAAATTTATAACAAAGAAAATGATTTGGCCGGCCATTTTGCTTGTTATTCCAAATTACTTATTAGTTGGATGGCTGGGATCTGTTGTTTTAAATCAGTAGGGATTACTTTCGCCGGATTATCAAAGAGAGACATGATCACAGTCTCTCTTTTTTAGCCACGTTTTTCATAGATTTCGAATAGGAAGTGACAAAATCGAAATATCGACTAATCCTCTAGCTGTCAAATCTATAAGCTTATCTGTTGATTCTTCTATTAAACGAATGGGCACATTTGGAAACAGTACTTGATAACTTTTCAGAAGCGGAGGCAAAATATGTCCTCCCGTAAGCCGTTGAGCCAATTTTTAATTCCACCCTGATGCCTTCCTTTCGTTCAAGGATCTCCTGTTTTAAATCATCACGCATTTGTAAAATCCTCTCAGCTTGTTTAATAAGCACTAAACCATCAGGAGTGAGTTCTACTGGACTGCCTGGTTTACGATCAAATAAAAACACACCCAGCTCCGATTCCAATTTGGCAATTTGTTTACTTAATGATGGCTGTGCAATATGAAGATTGGAAGCAGCCCTTGTAAAACTCTTTGTTTTATATATTTCCAGTGCATATTCAAATAGTCTTATTTCCAAACGATCCCCCATAGCTTCAAGCTATTAATATAATAGATTATATATCTTAGACGAATAGTTGTTATATGAATTAAGATAAAAATATAAATATTTCAAAATTGAAGGGGTGTTATTACATGAGTTCTGTGAATGTTTGGAATGCAGAAATGTATGATAATAAGTTAGGTTTTGTAGCCAATTATGGAAAAGGCATAGTTGAACTTCTACAGCCGCAAAAGGGCGAGAAGATACTTGATTTTGGCTGTGGCACTGGAGATCTATCCTATGAAATTTCCAAGTCTGGTGCGTTGATGACGGGAATGGATTCATCCGAGGCAATGATTACAAAGGCACGTGAAAAATATCCGCAAATCTCGTTCATCATTGATAACGGGGAAACACTTAGAACCAATGAAAAGTATGATGCAGTTTTTTCGAATGCAGCCCTTCATTGGATGAAAAGTGCTGAGAAAGTGGTTGAGTCAATAGAGATGGCATTACGTGAAGGCGGCCGCTTTGTTGCGGAATTTGGTGGAAAAGGAAATGTACAAACCATTATTCGAGGAATAACCGAGGTACTTAATCAAGATTTTGGAATCAATGTAGAAAATAGAAACCCTTGGTACTTTCCAAGTATCGGGGAATATAGTACCTTACTAGAGCGGCACGGATTTAAGGTATCCTATGCACATCATTTTAATCGTCCTACACCGTTACCAGATGGAGAAAAAGGGTTAAGTCATTGGCTGAATGGTTTTGCAGATGACTTTTTTCCAGAATTCACGGAAAAGGAAAGAGTGGTTATTTATGAAAAAATAAAAAACAAGGTTCAGCACGATTTATTTAAAAATGGCATATGGGTAGCGGATTATGAACGAATTCGTATTGTGGCAAGTAAGAAAGCAAATGGATCTGCTTTTTAATAAAGGCTGTTTTCTAAAAGATTGTTGTTTTTTATTAAAGGAAGTTTTTGTTACTATAAAAATATAAGTCTGTTATAATAGATACATAGAAATCCTATGTAAAGGGGATATAACCTTTGAATATTGGGTTAGGAATAGTAACAACAATTATTGTAATTGTCTTGATTTTTTTGATTATCGTTTTACGCAAGGAGTTTAACAAGATTTTAAGTTATGGATTGTTGTTAGGTGGGATAATATTACTGACATATAGTGTTCTATTACTCACAGGATTACACGACCCATATGCTCACCACATTAGATAATAGAAACAGAAGATATAAAAATCTTATTTACAAGTAGGAGTTTAAACCTAAGACCCGCATTTAGTTGTTGGTCTTTTTTATGCCATTTTGATTATTTCAACAGTATTGTAATTCAACTTTTGGCACGCTGAAATAAGCATTTGCTCCACTCGTTTTTCAAATGCTGAATTCTTCCCTAATTCAAGCCAACGAAACCAGTAGAGATAATTGTCCAGATACTTCGTTGCCACGCCTTGAAACCGTTCCATCCAACCTTTCAAGCGATTATGAAAGTTATTGACGTGCTGAATGTGATATATCCCCTTTTTTACACGCTGTTTCTGTCGCTCATTGACCGTTTCGTGCTGTAATCCTTTTATCTTAGCGAACTTTTTATAATTCGTTGCTGTATCTGTACATTGAAGAAACAATTTATCAAGCAAAATCATTGTCTAAACCTAGAAAAGTGATTATGCAATCGGTACGCCCAGCGGACGAACTGTTTTTTATCCATTCCTTTTTTGTGACAAAGCTAGAGGTAACCTTTTCTCCAGAAGATATTGTCCGTGAATACCAAAAAAGAGGGACAATGGAGAACTATATCAAGGAAGCCAAAAACAGCTTTAGATTAGATCAAATGAATAGCCATTCTTTCCAAGTGAACGAAGTAAGAATGATGCTGAGTCTTTTAACTTAACGAATTGGCTTCGAACTCTTTCTTTTCCACCAGAACAAAAGAATATGCAAATCGATACCATTCGTACACGGATCATTAAAGTTGCTAGTAAATTAGTAAAGTCAGCACGATCCCCTTACTTTATAGTATCTTCCAGCTATCAGGAATTTTTCTGGAAGGTTCTTAGCCGAATTCAGAACCTACAGATAGAATAACCCAGCCTATTCATTTGCCATCTTTTTAAAAGCAGTTTTAATACCAAGGGTAGTCTGTCTGAAAAGGGTATTTTTTGTTCCTGAATTTTGGAAATTAAGATTTGAAAAGCAAAATATTCATAATCCTTTTAAAGCGATGGAAGAATATTTGATTTTTAACTAAAAGCATGGCTTATGACGAAGGTATGAATATTTCAGGATTTATAATTTATTTTTTCATCGAGTTACATCATTAACTTTAAATTATTGTGCAAGCCATCCACCGTCAATATAAATTGTTTGACCTGTTATAAAACTGCCTGCATCAGAGGCTAACAAAATAATCGCACCCTCTATTTCATCTGGATTTCCTAATCTTTTCAATGGTGTTTTGCTAATTATTTTTTCACGAACTTTCAGGTTTCTTAATTCTCTTTGATTCATTTCCGTCTCGATATATGCTGGGCCAATTGCATTTACTTGAATACCAAACCTAGCCCACTCCAAAGCAAGTGATCTTGTTAAATTAATAACAGCTGCCTTGCTGGCAGTATAAGCACTTATTCCAATATCTCCTACAGCCCCAACCACAGAGGAAACATTAATAATTTTTCCATGCCCCTGCTTTTGCATCGCTTTTGCAACTGATTGCGAGCAAAAGAATAGAGATTTTACATTTAAATCCATTACTTGATCCCATTCTTCTTCCGTTACATCCAATGCATATTTTGTTTGAGAGATCCCCGCATTATTTATCAAAATATCAATTGTTCCAAAAGTAGTAATGATGTTCTCAACCATTTCACTGATGGATGCAATCTTCGTTAAGTCTGTCGAAAAACCCATTGCCTTCCTGCCCAATTTCTCAATTTCAGCAACAACTTGTTGGTTTCTTTCCACATCTCTTCCTACTATTACCACATTAGCCCCTCTTGCTGCTAAAGCCAAAGAAATTGTTTTGCCTAATCCTCTGTTTCCGCCTGTTACAATAGCTGTCTTATTTAATAAACTAAATTTATCCACCATTCTTCTATCCCTCACTCCTAACAATCTTTTATATTATCATTAATATGATTTGCAATTTTCATGCCAAAATTAATATGTTGTTATGCTGAGAAAAAGAAATACTTTATTTTATAATACTGCTGTGTAACTGCTAAACTTAAGTCAACAGTTTCTGCTAGATAAATAGAACAATTTTTTACCAAATTGGCCAACAGTTACGCTATCATGATTTTATATTTACCTAAATTAACTAGGGTACCAATCTCATATTCCGAGGCAACTAAAAATCTATAAAAGCAGATTTATACCAAATATCTTTTCAAAAGATGGCTGAAGTTACTTTTTAATGCATGTGACACCATTGAGGTTAATGGGCAGACAACTATGAAATATATTCTTCCTGTTGTTTTCCGCCTGATTTATGGCTGTGGATTGAGGGTAAGTGAAGCATTGGCTTTTAAATGTGAGGATGTAAATCTTGTTGCTGGTTACATTACTATTGGAGAAATAAAAAATGGCTGTGATTGAATGCTTCCCCTATCAGATTTATTAAAAACTGTGTGTATTCAATACAGCAAGTGTTGTTTATCGATACAAAGCCCTAGCGATTATTTTTTTATGCAGAAATGTAAAAAAAGTATGCATCTGATACAGTTTATAGGTGGTTCCGTAAAATCCTCTGGAAAGCTAGCATTCTTCATGGTGGTAAAGGAATCGGATCATGGGTGCACGATCTTAGTTGTCCCAACTTAAATAAGATCCAAACCTTTTTCAAAGACACTTTATTTCTATGTGTTTTAATGAAAAAAGGTTTGGATTTTTTTCTTTTGGCGTATGCTCTTCTTATCTAATGAATAGGAGGTCATACAAATGAATGTACAAAACCTACGGGATAATTATCCTAAACTCATTTCCTACATGGAAACCAACGGTTACTCAAAACATACGTTGATAGGTTCAAACGGGGAGGTTGAAAAAATTTTTGCGGTTGTTGATTCAAAGGAATGCTTATATACCAGGAAAAATTTCCAAGACCCGCGAACAAGTAAGAAACACATCTATTGTATATAAATTAAACATTATCTTCAATGAATGCTTGATGTTTTTCTTTGGTGAACTTTTGAGGTAGAACACTGATAACATAAACGCCAAATGCACTTGAAGCTGTAAGAATTAAAGAAAATAAAGTCTCCCTACCTCCTATGACAAATAAACTGAGGGGATACACAACTGAATCTGAGTAAAAGATGGATTTGCTTAGCGAGTATCCATAACGTTGATTTATCATCTTTCCCAACAACGAACCACCACCCACGCTAGCGTTACATTTAGCTAAAACACCCACAGATAATCCCATCCAAAAGCCACCAACGATGCTACCAATCCAAATATTATGAATGCCGAAAGGAATTAGAAAATCCTGTAGAGATCCAACGACCAAGGCAAGAGCAATCATACTTACCACTGATTTGTAAAATAAGGATCGATAAAAAATAAATGCTAATATAAAAAGTGGTAAATTAAATAAAAAGAGGTTGAAACCGATGTTTGTATTGAAAATGTAATAGGTCATCAGACTTAAACCTGTAGCTCCACCGTTCATAATATTATTAGGCACTGCAAAAAGTAAATTGCCAACGCCAAAAGAGAGAATAGCAAGAAAAATAAATACGTATCTCACATAATCACCATCCCGATTTGATTTGTAATATTTCTTAGTTTAATAAGGGAAAAATAAAGATTCGGCTCTTCAATTGTTCGAAATATGGATTCACAGGTGATAAGAAAGAAGCAGCTAAGAAAATCCATCAATGTTTGTCTATTGATAAATGTAACTTTTCTTCCTAAACGAATCAATAATCATTTTGATTCATTGTTCGCCACCAATGCGTAAAAATGCCAAATGAAGAGCGGACTATAATCGAACATCCTACATCACTCCTCTTAAGAAACTTATCTATTCTTTGTAAAGATTATAAAGCAAGAATCATGCCAACTGTGTACAAATAAAATTTACAAAATATTTAAATAAATAGTATTCACTCAATTTTAACAATTGATATAATTGGTAGAGGCGGGGGATATTACCTATCTATCATTGGTCTATCCCTCTAAAATCTAGAAATCGGAGATGACGATAAATGAACTTAGAAAAGCATTATTTATCTATTTTAGAATCACTCCATGATGCTGTTTTTGTTGTTTCGAAAGATAGTACGATTGTTTATGTTAACCAAGCTTATTCGCGTCACTTCGGAATACCTTCAAATAAAATCATTGGACGCAGGTTAACAGAAATGGAACCAAAAGCAAGAATTTTGGAAGTGCTTCTAAGTGGAAAAGAACTTGTCAATGATTACAGTTATGTACATTCTCTCAGGAAAGATGTCTGTGCAAATCTAACGCCGCTAATGGAAGATGGAGAATTAATTGGTGCTGTGGGTATTATGAAGGATATTAGTGAAGTAATGGCATTACAGGAAGAGTTAAAGCAATATAGAAGTTATTCCAGTAAGCTTGAACGTCAATTATATCAGCAAGAATTTTCTCTTTTAGACAGTAAAAATTTCAAAATGCTGTCTGTTGTGAATCTTGCTCGTAAAGTTGCGGCAACGGAAGCGTCTGTCATAATTTATGGGGAAACCGGTGTTGGGAAAGAACTTATGGCAAAGGCCATTCATGAGGCAAGTTCACGGATGGACAAGCCATTTGTCCCTATTAATATGGCGTCTATCCCTGAAAGCTTATTTGAGAGTGAACTATTTGGACATGAAGAAGGTTCTTTCACCGGTTCAAGGAAAGGTGGGAAAAAGGGAATTTTCGAATTAGCAAATGGAGGTACATTATTCCTGGATGAAATTGGTGAAATGCCTCTCAATCTTCAAGCCAAGATTCTTCGTGTCATACAGGAAAGAACTTTTCAAAGAGTAGGAGGAACAAAATCATATCCGTTAGAAGTACGAATCATAACCGCGACTCACCGAGATCTTTCAGAACAAATTAAACAAGGAAACTTTAGAGAAGATCTCTATTATCGCTTGAATGTCGTCTCGCTTCATATTCCGCCTCTCCGAGAGAGAAAAGAGGATCTTCCTTTTTTAATTAGCACACTTTTGTCGAACTTGAATTCCAAGTATAAAAAATATGGGGTGGTTACCCCGGAAGTGGTTGATATACTTACTCAGCATCAGTGGCCAGGAAACGTTCGAGAACTAGTCAATGCATTAGAACGAATGGTTGCAGTTAGCGACCAAACCTATTTTGTTACGGAAGATATACCAGAATATATCCGGCTAAAGGAGAATTCTTCGGAAAAAGCTATCCCAATCCAACTGGTCAATTCTGGAAATCAAGACCAGAACCTTGATGGTTTGATGGAAAAAACAGAAAGGAATTTAATTGCGGATGCTCTAAGAAAAAGTAAGAATCGAACAGAGGCAATATATAAGCTAGGTATTAGTCGAAAAACATTCTATGAAAAATTACGAAAACATGGCTTACTATAAACCAACATATGAATTCATTTGAAATAACATGTTTAAGTTTAGAAACAACGTGTTTAGGTTTGGAAACAACAATTTGTTTAGATTTGGAAACAACGAAGAATTTCTATCTCATAGAAAAAAGGGTCGTTTTCTATATTTTTGAATTTTGAACGTTGGCATTAATATTGCATGATAAAAAAGTGAAATCATTGGAACCAGATTTGATATTGACTTCCATGACTAATTCAAAAAGGAGTTGATAAAGACTTGAAATGTTTCGACTTAAGTCATAAGGTAGCGTTGACTGGTACTAAAAAAGGGGCTTAGGTATTTTGTACTAAATAAAGATTCACCTCTTAAGTACTGGATTACAAAATTTAGAAAATAATTTATAAAAACTATTGACAGAAAATTATTACTTTTACTATAATTCAGATAATTGGTTAGTCCGACAATCGGACCTAAACATTTGAACCGAAGATACTATAATATGAAATTGGCTTCATTGTAAGATCTGGTTTTATGAAAAAAGGTAGTTCTATTATTTTGTTATTGCAACTTTGTCTGACAATCAGATAAACGGTTTTAGTTGAAATGACCATTAAAATTTGGGGGGAATTAGAATGAATGGTGCAGAACTACTTGTTGAGGCTCTCTATAAAAAGGGAGTGCGGCAAATCTTTTCACTAAATGGTGGACACATTTGTTGGGTGTATAAAGCGTGCGTGGACTATGGTATACGAATTATCGATGTAAGGCATGAGGAAGCTGCAGCTCATATGGCATATGCGTGGGGTCGTGTGACGGGAGAACCGGCTGTGGTTCTGGCAACAGCTGGCCCGGGTGTAACCAATACAACAACGGGTATTGCCACGGCATTTCAAGCTGCAACTCCGGTGGTAGTCATTGGAGGACATGCCCCCCTTCCTCAAATGGGAATGGGAGCCATGCAAGAAATCGATCAAACTGGTATTATGAGGCCCATTACAAAATTCGCAGAAACCATTTTTGAGGCAAGAAAAATACCAATGTGGGTTAATAGGGCGTTTCAAACCGCTGTTAGCGGGAAACCTGGACCTGTTTTTATGGATATACCCACTGGAGTTTTTAAAGCCGAGGCCGACCCAATGTGGTTGGAAGAGGTTAGCGATACCTTTGCACCTGAACCGCCAGGACCCGATTTATCGGTTGTTCAAAATGTAGCATCAGCTTTTAGGACAGCTGAGAGGCCATTGATTATTGCCGGTGGCGGGACATTCTTTTCACGTGCCCATCAATCATTGATAGATTTTGCTGAGAGTCATAATATTCCAGTGTTGACAACCGCTTTGAATAAAGGTCTGTTTCCAGACACACATCCATTACATGTGGGAGCAGCACGTTCACTTGCTATGGCAACGGCTGATTTGGTCATTATACTAGGTGCACGACTTAACTTTATCTTAGGGTATGGTCATGCGCCCCGCTTCTCAAAGGATTCAGTATTTGTTCAAGTAGATATCGACCCAAGCGAAATTGGACGTACCCGTCCGATTCATATCCCTGTCATTAGTGACGTTCGCAAATTTATCGATACACTAGATACGGTATTGCAAGATCAACCAAATCTGTCCGAACACTATGATCCATGGGTAAGAAAATTACAGCAGAAAGATAGTAAGAATAGAGAACGATTAGATCTGCAAGTCTCGGAGATGACATCTTCGCCGATCCACCCGCTTCGACTTTGTTACGAAGTGAAAAAGCATTTAACGGAAGATTCAACGATTGTTCTTGACGGAGGAGATATCCTTTCTTTCGGAAGACTAGCATTCGGACGGGACTTACCCGGACATTATGTAGATCCAGGCGCATTAGGTACGATTGGTATTGGCATTTCTTCAGCCATCGCTGCCAAGCTTGCGCGTCCTTCGTCACCGGTCCTATTGGTAGTGGGAGATGGTTCTATAGGGTTTGGTCTATCGGAGCTAGATACGGCAGTAAGACATCAAATTCCTATCGTCATCATCGTGAGCAACAATGGAGGATGGAATATCGAAAGAAAGGCAATGGAAATAGATTTTGGACCGCAATATACCGTTGGAACCGTCTTAAATCATACACGCTATGATCAAATTATGGAGGCGTTCGGGGGATATGGTGAGCATGTAATAGAGTTATCCCAGTTGCCCGGTGCTCTACAGAGAGCGATGGCGGCCGGACGACCTGCTTTGATTAATGTACTAACATCCGCAGATGTAACCTCTCCTGATTTGGCCAGAGGTCTTGCACAGGTTCCTGAAGATCAACCTATAAATTATAAAGTCGTAAATTCATAAATTCATAATAGTATTGTGGGGCAATTCCTATCAGGGATTCATGTGGATTTTGAACAAAAATAAGAGCCGCTAGTATACTTGGGACGTTCCGGCCCAATCGTTAAATGCGAGAATACAATTCATACCAATAGGAGGAATAGTATGACGAAAATAAGCAGCCAACCTTCATCGAAAACAAGATGGTACCGTATAGGAACACTTTTATTCCTAATCTATATATTTGCCTTTATCGACCGGACGAATATTGGTATGGCAGCGCCGAGTATGACCAAAGAGTTGGGTCTTACGCCTGCTACTATGGGTGTCATTATGTCGGCGTTCTTTTGGGGCTATATCCTTACACAAGTTCCAGGAGGATGGGTCGCTCAGCGGTTTAGTGCGAAGTGGATTATTGTTATTTTATCGATTACCTTTGCCATTTTCAGCGCTTTGACCGGAGTCATGCGAACCGTTTCTAGTTTGGAGGTTATACGGTTTTTATTGGGGTTAGCGGAAGGTTTTATGTGGCCCTCGTTCATGGTTTTGGCAAGCAGGTGGTTTCCTATGCATGAACGTGCGCAAATCACTGGATTAATTTTTATAGGCGTTCCCTTATCTGGTGCTGTTTTGTCTCCACTAGCGGGATGGATGATTCAAACGTGGGATTGGCAAGTCATGTTCTATCTCCAAGCCGTGCCTCCTCTCATCTTAGCAGTACTTGCCATGTTCCTTTTATCCGACGACCCTATGAAGGATAAAAGACTCTCAAAGGATGAACGGGAGTATATAATGAACAACAGGAGTAATCCTTCAACTGATGATCATACCAAAAAACAACCGTTCCTGAAATCAATCCTATCTATCCGTTTGTGGGTTCTTGCCGTAATTTACCTCTTTTGGTTGTGTGGATTATACGCATATGGGTTGTGGCTTCCTACTGCAGTAAAGTCACTAGGCGATCTTTCGACAACAATGGTCGGGGTGTTAAGTGCCATACCGCCACTTCTTGGTGCATGTGCCATGACTCTGAATTCTCGACTATCGGATAAGAAAATGAAACGTGGAAAATACGTGATTTCGTGGGTTGCTCTAGGTGGAATAGCGCTTCTAGTAGGTAATTTTGTTCATGATCCGATTTGGAGTTACCTGCTGCTATGCGTAATCGCGATTGGCGTATATGGACCTTTTGGGGTGTGGTGGGCCTGGTGCTTAGAGCACGTCTCCTCTGAACACGTTGGTACGCATAATGCGGTCATTAATCTTTTTGGAAGTTTCGGTGGAATCATTGGCCCGCCAATGGTAGCCCTAGCTAGTGTCGGTGGAAATGTTGGTTCAGGGTTTTATATACTTGGCATTGCAATGCTTGTTAGCGCTTTATTAGCCTTACTATTAAATATTTCATCAAATAAGGCCCAAACCAAGGAATATGGTTTGGAGAAACCGCCTGCAGTTTAATGGCATGACATCTAAAATAGTGGAGTTAAACCAGTAGAGGCCTATGATTAGGATGGAGGTACAAGATGGAAGTTACGTTAGGAAAATTACTTTCTATGACAGCTGCAAAATATGCAAATAAAACAGCCATCATTTTTGGCGAGACAAGATATACCTACGCCGAGGTCGAAGAAAGAGCCAATCGTTTAGCAAATGCTTTGATCAAAATGGGGGTAAAGAAGGGGGACCGTTGTGCGATTATGTTTTATAATCGCGCAGAATGGCTTGAGGTATACTACGGTTTGGCTAAAGCCGGAATCATAGCGGTTCCACTGAATTTTCGTTTTACTTCCTCCGAAATGAAGTATGTACTTAATAACTCTAAAGCAAAGGTGCTTATTTATGAAGAGTCATTTTCGGAAATTGTCGATGAAATTAAAGAGGATACACCTTCGCTGTTGCACTATATAGGTTTGGGTGGAAAGAAATCGGTCATTCATTATGAAGAGTGTCTAAAGTTTTCATCAACAGAAAAGCCTGAAGTCGATGTTTACGAAAATGATCCTCTTCTAATAGGCTATACATCCGGCACAACGGGGTTTCCAAAGGGAGCTGTCATTTCACACCGGAAGCTGATGACGAATCATCTTGTTTTTTCTAAGGAACTAGGGGGAATCAATTGTACAGATAAAATGCTTCTAATAATGCCAATGTTTCACGCTAATTCCACTTGGTTTCTACAAATGGTGGCCTTGACAGGCGGGACGAGTGTAGCCTTCCCTTCTGTCGGTTTTAATCCTGAAAAATTGTTACGTGTTATTCAAACAGAGAAAATTACATTTACTTCGGTCGTTCCAACGATGCTGACTCAGATATTGAATTTGCCTGACTCGATTAAAAATAAGTATGATGTGTCTTCTCTTCGGCTCCTTTTGTGTAGTTCTGCTCCACTAATGTCAAAAACGAAAGAAGAGACTATGAAACTCTTTGATGGGATTGACTTATATGAATTTTACGGTGGTACCGAAGGCGGGATCATCACCCTATTGCGACCTCAAGATCAAGTGCGAAAAACCCGTTCGGTCGGTCAAGTCGTTATCGGCCAAGAAGTTCGCCTGTTGGATAAGAGTGGAAATGAAGTTCCCAAAGGTGAGATTGGGGAGCTTTATGTTAGAGGGATCTGTGTGGTGTTAGAAGAGTATTGGGAAAACCCGGATGCAACTAGGGAAGCTTATCGAGGAGAATGGTTTACTCTAGGGGATATGGCAAGAATGGATGAGGAAGGGTTTATCTACCTTGAAGACAGAAAAAAAGATATGATTATTAGCGGAGGGGAAAATGTTTATCCATCCGAGGTAGAGAATGTTATTGTAAGGTATCCAAAGGTGGCAGCTGTAGCAGTCATCGGGTTACCAGACGAAAAATGGGGCGAGAGAGTCCACGCCGTTATTGAGTTGAATCCTGGAGAAGTTGCTGTCGAGCAAGAAATTATTGATTTTTGCCGTGATCAATTGGCTGGTTATAAAAGACCTAAGTCGGTGGACTTCGTTGAAAAGCTACCCAAGAATGCCACTGGGAAAATTGTTCGTCGGACAATTAAGGATAGTATTCTAAGTGTGGCTCTTCATTAAAAGAGAAAAACGGTAGGGGCAACGGGGTTCTCTGTAACGAAAAGGTTGGATAAGGAAACGGCATTGTACCGTAAGCCCAAATGATAAAAAATAAGCGCACCTTTCGGGTACGCATTAAAAAAAGTCGTATATTTCGATTTTTTTAAATCGAATATACGACTTTTTTACTTTCTGCTACATGCTACCTGAATCGTTTAGGACCATGGTATAATTTTGTTGTGACATAAGAAAAGCACCTCCATAAATTGATACCTTGATCGTACTAGGAGATGCTGCCTGTTTGTATGTGTTGTTTGCATGGGGTCTTACATTTAACCCCGTTGGATTCTTACTTAGGAGTGGTGAAATGTTTAAGACGGTAAGAAACAAAAAAATATTCCAAGAAATTTTGGATCAAATTAAAGACTTATTATTAAAGAAACAATTAAAGGTTGGTCAGAAAATCCCCTCTGAAATTGAGTTATCTGAATCCTTTGGGATAAGTCGTTCTTCTCTCCGAGAGGCATTAAAGGTACTCAGTGTATTGGGAATTATTGAATCTAAAACAGGAGAAGGGACGATCATTAAACAGGCGGAACCGGAACATCTGAAAAATCTCATGTCATTGGTTGCCGTTTCCAATGGACTTGATACCTTGCAATTATATGAAGTCAGAATTATTCTCGAAATCCATGCCGCCAGTTTGGCTGCCATGAGAAGAACGGATCAAGACCTAGAAGCAATTAAAAGCAATTTGATTAAAATGGATAATTTTGTAGCTGTTGAGCAAGAAGCTGATTTTCTTTTTCATAAATCAATCGTTCAGGCATCGAAAAATGACATGTTAATCATGTTAATGGGTCTGATTTCTGATTTGATTTCTGAACAAATTAAAATATTGCAAATTAGTTTCGCTGCCTCTTATAAGACACAAAAAGTTCAAAGTCAACATTGGGATATATACAGGGCAATTGAATCCGGTAATCCAGTGGAAGCTCAGTCGGCCATGTTGGAACATTTGAGCCTAGGACAGATTCAGTTATTGGAAATTCAATCTGACATATTCAGTGGGATCAAGAGTTAGCACTCTTTAAAGTGAACACTATGATAAATTGATGAATTTTCAGTGTTCTGATAAATTTCAATTTTCGTATATATGTCATAAAGAATGTCTAAACCCTTGGTACATATGGGATTAGACGTTTTTTTATTATATCATAATTAATCATATTAGTATGTTTATATAAATACCTAACAAGTTTAGCCGTAATAATAACATATTCTTCAACAAAAAAAGGATTTTTCAGAGAGAATATGGAAATTAAACATATAGGATTGAGCGGGACGGAGCGGGGGATAAAATGAAACACAGAATATTATTAGTTGAAGACGATGTGGCAATCAGTGAGATGGTTAAAGGCCAATTTACCAAAGAAGGCTTCGAGGTCGTTCCGGCGTTTGACGGGGAAGAGGCGCTGGAGGTGTTTGCGAAAGAAACCTTTGATTTGATTCTCCTTGATTTAATGCTGCCGAAGCTGGATGGAATGGAATTTTTAAAAATAATCCGAGAGAAAAGTATGATACCTGTTCTGATTATGTCTGCAAAGGATGGGGACTTGGATAAAGCTTTAGGTTTGGGGTTTGGTGCTGATGACTATATTGCCAAGCCGTTTTCGATGATTGAACTAACAGCTAGAGTGAAGGCGGCCATCAGAAGGGCAACCCACTATTCACGAACAGAACAAAAGAAGGAGACGAAGGTGCTGACGGTTGGGGAGCTGACACTTGACCTCGATAATTTTTCCTTACAAAAATCCGGAAATGAAATCAAGCTAACTGCTAAGGAGTTTCATATTCTAAAACTATTTATCTCACATCCAAGCCGAGTCTACACCAAGGCGCAAATTTATAGTTTAGTATGGGAAGATGAATATTATGGCGATGAAAATGTGATAAATGTACATATGAGAAGGCTCAGGGAGAAAATCGAAGATGACCCGTCCAAACCGAAGTACATTAAAACATTATGGGGTATTGGCTATAAGCTTGGGGAGTTTTAACGATGTTCATTTTTTTACTTATGATCATAATCGGGCTGGCTGCCCTTAATTTTTTTCAATATAAATGGAGAAAAAATGAAAAGGGTAATTTCACATACATACATAAAAAACTAAAACGGATTATCGACAATCAAACGGATGAAAAGCTGTTAGTCCATACGGATGATGCTAATCTGAAGCAGATATTAATCGAAATCAACCGTCTCTTAGAACATAATCAAAAAATGATGGCGGGCTACAATAAAACGGAGATGTCGATGCGGAAAATGCTCTCTAATATTTCACATGATTTAAAAACGCCGTTGACCGTCGTGCTTGGATATATTGAGATAATGTTGAATGAGCCTAACAGAGCAACCGAAGAAACCGAGGAACTTTTACAAAAAGTGCACGGGAAAACGGTTGAAGTATTAGACCTAATTAAGAAGTTTTTTGATTTAGCGAAGCTGGAGTCTGGTGATAAAAACATTCCTCTTACAAGGATAAATATGAATGAAGTCTGCCAGAGAAATATATTACACTATTATGAGGTGTTGACCACGAAAGGCTTTGATGTCGTGATTGACCTGCCGGAAACCATTCTTTATGCCCTTGGTAATGAGGAGGAACTTGACCGAGTCTTGAATAATCTTATTTCTAATGCCATTCAATATGGTGGAGAAGGGAAAGCACTAGGTCTTACACTTAGAAACGATGAACAGTCAGTTTACTTGGACATCTGGGATAAAGGCAAGGGAATCAGTGAGCTCCACAAGGACTTAGTGTTTGAAAGAATGTACACATTGGAGGATTCGCGAAATAAATCCTATCAGGGCAGCGGGCTCGGACTCACCATTACAAAGCGACTGGTAGAAAAAATGGACGGACAAATTTTTCTAAACAGTAAACCATATGAAAAGACAACTTTTACAGTGCAATTAAAGCGAATTACATATTAAAACAGCTAAGGGAGCCTTTCGCAGGCTACCCTTTCTTCATCTTAAGATTTTCGTAAGATTTGAGTAATAAAAAAGAAAACACTAATGACTAGAATAAGAATTAGTTAAGACGAAGGGGAGCTGAACAAAATGAGCTACATTATTAAAACCAACCAATTGACAAAAACCTATGAGGGCAAGGAAGTTGTTTCAAATGTCAATATGAAGGTAAAAAAGGGCGAGATTTACGGATTTCTTGGACCAAACGGAGCGGGTAAAACAACGATCATGAAGATGCTGACAAATCTGGTGAAGCCAACGAGCGGTGAAATTGAGATCTTTGGTGAAAAGCTGACCAACACCTCTTATGAAGTGTTAAAGCGGATGGGAAGCATTATCGAATATCCTGTTTTCTACGACCGGCTGACGGCCCGCGAAAATCTGGAGCTGCACTGTGAGTATATGGGCTTTTATGACAAAAAGGCGATTGATGCAGCCCTTGATTTAGTAAAATTAAAAGATATTGAAAATAAATCAGTGAAAGATTTCTCACTTGGAATGAAGCAGCGACTCGGAATCGCCCGTGCAATTATTACCAAACCGGAGCTGTTAATCCTAGATGAACCGATTAATGGTCTCGATCCAGTGGGGATCAAAGAACTGCGTGACTTATTCCATATGCTCTGCCGTGAATATGGGATTACGATGCTAATCTCATCCCATATTCTTGGGGAAATGGAGCAAGTTGCTGATACAATTGGCGTGATCAGTGACGGCAAATTAATTAAAGAGGTTTCGATAGAAGAAATCCACGAACAAAATACTGAGTATATCGAACTCGTGGTTAACGATGTGAAAAAGGCATTTTATGTCCTTGATGAAATTCTTCACTTGACAAACTTTAAAGTAATCGGCGAGGCGCGTTTTAGAATCTATGATACAGGAGCGTCACAATCAGAAATATCCAAGGAGTTAATATTAAACGGAGTCATGGTCGAAGAAATCAATAAAAAGAATCATTCACTTGAGGATTACTTCTTAACATTAATCAATGGGGGCGGAATCAGTGCGTAAATTAATCAGTCTTGAAATTAAGAAATTCAAATTATATTCCTACTTAAAAGGGGTATTGATTACCAATTTCGTGATTATGGGCTTCTTATGTTTGATCTATTTCGGTGAAAAAAGTGATGGTAACATTGCCTTCGTAAGCTATGAATCCGCCTTTGCAGATTTCGGCAGCTTAATTCGAGCAGCGTTTACTATTTTTGCATCAGTCCTCATTGCAAGGCTTTTCATTGAAGAGTATAAAAGTAAATCCATCACATTAATGTTCATGTATCCAATTAAACGGAAGAAAATCATGATCGCAAAATTACTAATCGTCGCCGGTTTTACATTTTTAACAATTTTCTTTTCTAATATTTTAGTCGGTAGTGCCTTTTATTTAGCTGATTCCTTTCTACACTTTGTTCCTAAGGCCTTAACAGCTAAAGTGTTAACGGACGGATTGATCGCCATGACCCTTGGAGCCATTGCGTCGGCAGGTATGGCCTTGATTCCACTGTTTTTTGGGATGAGAAAAAAGTCAGTACCAACAACCATCGTATCAGCGATTATCTTGGTGTCACTTACTAGTTCAACAAGCAATGATGTAACAGTTTTCTCATTTATTGCTATTCCCATTTCACTCGCTGTTATTGGTTGCTTAATCGCTTACTTTTCCATTAGGAATATTGAAAAAGTTGATGTCAATTAAAAGGTAATTGGTCTAAATCAATTGAAAATCCTATATTTTATATGGAAGGATGCACATATTCCATTTGAAATAGGGGAGAACAATATGTTTGCTGTTCACTTTTTTGAAAAGAAGAATTTGTTATTAAGTCAGCTTCTGAACCGTGTTCCAACCGAAGGGGAAGATTTAAAAATTAAAGGTCGTAAAGCAAAAGTCACAAGTGTTACTAATGTTGATGAAAAAATTGTTCATGTACAAGTGGTTGTTGAAACCGTTACTAAAAGTAAGTTTGTGGTTGATAATGCAAAAAAGAAAAAGAAATAAAGGAAGCAGTGGATTTCAAGAACGAAGTCCACTGCTTTCTGCATTTAATATCCTTTTGAAAAATCTACAAGATTGATGGATGGAGTTTTTCCAGAAATATAATCCTTTAAGTTCGGAATGAAGATGTTTTCGACAACACGCTTATTATAGAACTCAGTAGAACCTGAAGTGTGCGGGGTAATAATCACGTTTTCCATTTCCCAGAACGGACTCTCCGTATATAACGGCTCTTTTTCAAATACATCCAGACCGGCACCGGCAATGGTTCCCTCCAGTAATGCCTCGACTAACTCCTTCTCCACAACGATTTCTCCACGTCCGATATTAATAAAAAAGGCACTTGTTTTCATTTGCTTGAACTGCTCAGTACCAAATAAATGATGGGTTTCCTTTGTATGTGGTAAGGTTACAACTACATAATCACATTTTGGCAGCAGCAGCTCTAATTGGTCTGGAGTATACATTTCATCCACATTGTCAACAGGCTTCCCAGAGTGCCTGACACCAAGAATATTCATCCCGAAGGCTTTGGCGATTTTCGCTGTTTCTTTACCAATCTCTCCAACGCCAATAATCCCAATGGTTTTCTCATGCAACTCCAACCCCATATGGGCATGATGCCACGTCTTCGCTTGCTGGTTTTTCACATATGTATGGATTTTTCGCGTTAAGCCAAGCATTAAGGCAAAAATGGTTTCGGAAATGGGGTAAGCATGGACACCATTTGCACTAGTTAAAGTAATATTTCTCGATTGTATTGTTTCAAGCGGCAAGGAATCAACACCGGCACTCCAGGTTTGCAGCCATTTTAGCTTTGACTCCTGGCCAAGGCAAAATTCTTCAAGCCCCTTTTTCCAGCCTGCAATAATTTCAGCATCCTTTGCGTGCTTCAGATAGATTTCTTTATCTTTACTTACAATTAGTTCCCAATCGGGGATAACGTTTTTAATTTGTTCGATGTGGCCGTGTTCCAAATTTTGTGTGATTACGATTTTCCTTTTCTTCATCTGAACCCTCCGTTTTAAATGGATAATCTAACTTAATAATACCGTATTAAAGGTAAAATATTCATCACTTTTAAGTGGATAAAGTGAAAGACAGGCCCTACTCTGTAGGCCTGTCCCTTTATCAAGAAACTGAATGTAATCTTACATACTTTCTTTTCTTCTACGCTTAAGTTCCATGACCACTAATCCCGCACCCATTAATCCGAGGCCTAATGCTATATAGTTAAACATGGACGTCGCTGTATCAGGCAATGTGTTTCCGCTCTTAGTGGTAGTAGTCTTAGTTGCACCGCTGTTAGTTGAGATTGGTGTTGGCTGGAAAGTTTTATTATTGTCTGGAACAGGCGTCGTCGGCGTATTTTTATCAGGTGCCGGATTATTACTGCCACTGTCTCCAGGAATTGGGTCAGGATTTCCTTTTACTGGGTCATCTTTTGAAATATTAGTAATCTCGATTATTTGAACTTTTACCCTTTGCTTATTATCCATTATTAATATACTGTATTTCCCATTTTCGGTTGCATCGAACTTGTTATCAATAATCGGGGTACCCGATGTTAAGAAGTCAGTAGCAACCTTTTCCCCTGGAAGCCATAACATTACGGTAACATTTGGTGTATTTGTTTTGACATTTATAGTAACTTTGTCATTTACTTGTTCGGTTGTAGAGGGTGTTAGTTCAACCGACAATGGTTCATCTTTTGGCAGTAATGAATCAACAATTCCTGTTGCTAATCCGGCAAGTGTTTGGTGACCCTTTACAGTTGGATGGATTGGATCAAATGGAAACTGATTCACATATTCACTTTGCTTGCCATTAAAAACTGAATAACTGTCAGCAACAAATATGCCTGGCGCTGCTTTAAATGGAGCAATTACATCTTTGTTAACGCCGGAAACGATATCTTCCCCGATAATATTAAGGAATTTATTAAATGGGATATCACTTTCACCAAATGGATTGTAGAGATTGTAAAGAATGATAGGTGCTGTTGGATTTAATGATCTTATTCTTTTGAAAATTTCTATCAGATTTTCTCCAAGTTGGGATGCTGCAATTAGTGCATTTGGCTTGAGGGTTTCAGGATCAACGGGTGTACCATTTTTTAAAATATCGGAAAGGCCTACTGCTTTCATTAAATCATTGTTCCCAATATTAAGCGTAAAAATAGTAGCAGTTTTAATAGATTCTTCATTCGCCGAATTTTTCACTTGTGCAAGTATATCAGCTGAAGTCCAGCCGCCATTGCTAATATTTGTGACATTAAATCCTCTATCCGCAATTAAAAAAGGAAAAGCGTTCTGTGACACTGGTTGTGTAGGTGAATAATCACCATCGAGATTCCAACCGTGAGTAATCGAATCCCCTAGTGCAACAAGGCTTGGCTTATCACTATCAGTAGCAAATGCCAAAGATGAGAAGCATGTACTTAAAATCAACAAAAGTGCAAATAAAACAGATAAACGTTTGAACTTCAAAATATTTCCCTCCTATTATGTAATTTTCCTACAAATTTTATTATAATACCTTATATTTCGAATATTCAATAAATATCATTCTACAAAATATGCAAAAAGTCCTAAGTGAAAAGACTTATGAAATTTGGTAAAAGGAAATTGGAAAAGTCCACTATTTAAAAATTCTAATTTATCTTTTTTGACTTTTATGATATTATTTAGTGATACGAAATAAGCTAATTACAAACGGATCTTCTGGGTGAAGATTCTTTTTTATTGTTTAATGAGGAGGGGATTATTTGAAAGAGCGTTTGTGGACAAAGTCGTTTATCATGCTCATGGTAGGGAACTTATTTGTGTTTATGTCATTTCAAATGCTTATTCCAACCCTGCCACCATATATAAAATCAATAGGGGCATCAGGTCTAGAAATAGGCTTAGTGACGGCATTGTTTTCGATTGGAGCTGTACTTAGCCGGCCATTTATCGGCTTTATGCTGGAATACAAGCCTAGAAAATCGCTTGTCATAACTGGAGCTGTAATGCTCTTACTGATCACAATCCTATATCCCATCTCACAAGTTGTGGTGATTTTTCTTTTATTCCGCTTCGTACATGGTTTAGTCTGGGGCTGGTCAACCACAGTTAATGGTACGGCTGCAGTTGACGTGATTCCTAATTCCCGGCTCGGGGAAGGAATGGGCTATTTCGGTCTTTCGATTACCATTGGCATGATTATTGCCCCAAGCCTAGGAATCTTTTTATATAAAATTACTTCTTTTACAAATCTCATTTATATCTCGGCAATATTAGGGGTGATTGCGGTTATTTTGCTGGCGCTTGTCCGTTATCAAACTCCTGAAGGTGTATTAAATACACGAAAAGAGGAACTAAAATTCTCTTATATAGGGTCATCTGTAGAAAAATCTAGCTGGTTCCCTGCGTTTATAACGATCATCATTAATCTTGGATATGGGGCTGTTGCGACGTTTATCGTCATCTTTGGGCAGGAGCGGGGAATTGAGCAAATCTTTTTATTCTATATGTTTAATGCGATTATGGCTACATTGGCAAGACCCATCGCAGGAAAATGGTTTGATGAGAAAGGGCCGATAGGACTTGTACTATTCTGTACATCCGCGACATTTATTGGAATATGGGTGCTCTCCTTTGCTCATTCGAGTCTTTTTATTTCCATTGCCGGTGTGTTATTTGGTATTGGCTTTGGCTGCTTAATCCCGACACTGCAATCCTGGGCTTTATTAATGACGCCAACTCATCGGCGCGGTGTAGCCAATGGAATGATCTTCTCATCTATCGATTTGGGGATTGGTTTAAGCGGACTCATTTTTGGGATTCTCGCCCAATTTGTAGATATTGCCTCCATCTTCCGGGTTGCTAGTCTATTTTTAATTGCCGCCATTGTATTAGTTTTATTAATTGAAAGAAAAAAGCGGATTGCTTCAAGGGAAAACATAGTTTCAAAGAAAAAGGTCGGGGCCTCATTTTGATCATGGGGGGCCGGCCTTTTTCACTGTACAATTTTTGAACATTATTATAAAAAACTGTCCAAACCATATACATTGAAAGAAAGATACTGCTTGAATTGCCTAAACCCTCTATTAGGCACTAAATTGGCATAATTCTTGCAAAGTAGTAATTAGGAAATGATGTGAGGAGGATAAAATAATGAAAATACAAGAATGTCTTGCTGTTGTAACTGGCGGTGCATCTGGACTTGGTGAGGCAACAGTTCGCAATATCGTTCAAAACGGGGGAAAAGCCGTCATCTTTGACCAATCAGAAGAAAATGGTGTTCGCCTTCAAAACGAATTAGGGAAGGCTGTTTTATTTATAAAAGCGGATGTAACGAAGGAAGAGGATATTCAAGAAGCGGTTAATAAAGCCGCTGAATTTATGGGTGGAATCAATACCGTTGTGAATTGTGCCGGGATTGGCATCGCTGAGAAAGTCCTTGGCCGAAATGGCGCTCATAATCTAGCACTTTTTTCAAAAGTTATAAATGTCAATTTAATCGGAACCTTCAACGTGATTCGTTTGACAGCTGAGAAAATGATGAGCAATGAGGTAAATAATCAAAACGAGAGAGGCGTTATGATCAATACTGCATCGGTTGCAGCCTACGACGGACAAATTGGCCAGGCTGCGTATAGCGCATCCAAAGGCGGAATTGTCGGAATGACTTTGCCGACTGCAAGAGAGCTTGCCCGCTATGGAATCCGTGTGATGACCATCGCACCGGGACTTTTCCACACACCAATGTTTGATACATTACCACAGGAAGCAAGGGATTCACTTGGAAAAATGGTACCGTTCCCACCGAGACTAGGGTTCCCAAGCGAGTATGCCCAACTTGTTCAAAGCATCATTGAAAATCCGATGTTGAATGGAGAAACAATCAGACTTGATGGTGCGATCCGCATGCAGCCGAAATAACATTCAGTTTTCTACTTTAAAAGGAACAAAGGAAGCCAAAATGTTTCCTTTGTTCCTTTTTAAATCACCCTCCTAAAAACAAATCAATAATATTTGAAGCCGTCGAAGACTTCTTATTATAAAACTCCGAATAGCCACATTTCTTACAAAAAACTACCGTAAATTTATTATGTTGAATATCTAACATTTTTGACAACCCCGTTCCAGTCATGGCTACATCTTTTGTGCCGGTTTCTCTGCTTCCACATTTAATACAGCCTTTTTCGCTCATCATGTCACCCCTCAAAAAATTTCTCATTAAATATCTACGATTAAAGAGTTTAAAAGTTTCTCAATTTAAACTTTATATTATTAAAATATTCAAAAATATCCTACATATTTGTTACAATAGAGGTATGTGAAAAGTAGGGAGTGAAGACATGCTCCACTTTAAAGATATTATTACCCCCGTTGATTTTAAAGTCACTGAAGAAACCACCCTTAAAGAAGCAATTACCCTTATGCACCAAAAGAAGTGGAGCCTTCTTCCTGTTACAGATGCAAGCGGTCAACCGGTTGGAGTTTTTACCCGCAGCAGCTTGCAGCAAATGGTGTTAGAAGAAACCCCACTACCAACATCAATTAAAAATTACATAAAAAGACAGGTTGAAAAGATAAGTGTCAATACCCCATATGAAAAAATTGAAGAGCTCGTCAAAGAAAGTAAAGTTGGAACTGGTGTGGTCGTCGATCAACAGAATCGTGTCGTCGGGATCCTGACGAAAACGGATATGGTGATGTCGTTGCTACATACATCACAAGAGCTGCAATTGATAAAAAAATTAAAGAGGACGCTAGAAACAGCGATTGACCATGCCTTCGATGGAATCGTCATGACCGATGAAAAGAAAGTCATCACGATGGTCAGTCCACCGCTCCTGGAATTATACAATCTCTCAGAAGATGCGGTGCTAAACAAGCAAGCCACGAGTGTATTGCCGCAGCTGGAATTAGAAAAGGTTTATGAATCAGAAACAGCGGAGGTTAGCGGCTTTTTAGAAATAAATGGAATTAAATATATCGTTCACCGCATCCCAATCCTTGAGGATGGAAAAGTCATTGGGGCACTCGGTAAGGTTGTATTTCGCCAATTAAATGAGGTAAGCGAATTATTTAATAAGCTGCAGAAGGCAGAAAATAAAGCAAACTTTTACCACCAGCAATACCAGAAATCGGAAACAGCCCGGTACACCTGGGAGCATATTTTTAGCACTGATCCTTTCATGGAAAAATTGAAGAAAAGCGGAGCAAAGGCAGCGAAGGGGAGGTCTACCGTCCTCATCCGCGGTGAAAGCGGTACCGGGAAAGAACTATTTGCTCACGCGATTCATCACAGTAGTGCTAGAAGCTCAGGTAAGTTTGTCGTCGTGAATTGTGCCGCGATTCCTGAGGATTTGCTAGAATCAGAATTTTTTGGCTATGAAGAAGGAGCGTTTACAGGTGCAAAGCAAAAAGGCAAACTTGGGAAATTTGATTTGGCTAACGGTGGAACACTTTTTCTCGATGAGATTGGCGACATGTCCCTGACTTTGCAGGCCAAGCTGCTTCGCGTACTTCAAGAGCGGGAATTCTACCGAGTTGGCGGCAATGCAAAGATAAAAGTGGATGTCCGGATCATTGCCGCAACGAATAGAAATTTAGAAGAAATGGTTAAGGAAAGCCTTTTTCGTGAGGATTTGTATTATCGCCTTAATGTTATTTCACTTCATATTCCACCGCTGCGCGATCGTCCTTGTGACATTGATCATTTAATCAGTCGGTTTATGATTGAATTCAATCAAATTTTAGGTACTAGTATTACGGGAATTGAGGATCAAGCCAAAGAAGTGATGTTCAACTATGAATGGCCGGGAAATGTTCGTGAACTACGGAATGTCATGGAGAGGGCGATGACATTCTCCGAAGATGGAAAAATAAAATACGAGGATCTGCCGGATTATTTAATTAAACTGATCCCTGTTAAAGAGTCTGCCCTACATGTGTCAATGGTTGAAAATGCCGAACTAGAGGCAATTAAAAAAGCGCTTGTACAAGTACATGGAAATAAAGTGCAAGCTGCTAGATTACTAGGTATCAGCCGATCTGGTTTATATGAAAAAATCAAGAAATATAAGCTGCCAACATAGTTGCAAAGGTGTCCAGTAATTGGACACTTAAATACCCTCTGTGTGCAGACGATAATTAAGTAATGCACTATATAGACACAATTATGCTACGTTCCCAACTCCCGCAATATTGGCATAATACTTGCATGTTACATGGTGAATCTTTTTTACAAAAAGGGAGGATCTAAACATGAATATCGGAAGTCTCTTGTCTCAAAGTTCTCGCAAGTTTCCAGAATTACTAGCAATCGAGTGTGATGGTAGAAGCTACACATACCGAGGTTTTAATGAAGAAGTAAACAGGCTTGCTCATGGTTTGCTGCAGAAAGGTGTGAACAAAGGTGACAAGCTTGCCTTAATGATGAAGAACTCAGACCACTTTGTCTTTACCTTTTTTGCCGCTGCTAAAATTGGTGCTGTTGCTGTTCCAGTGAACTTCCGATTAACCGCTACAGAGGTTCAATACATTTTAGAGCAGTCAGATGCAGCTATTGTAGTGTGCGATAAGGAATTTGAACAAATCATTGCTGAAGCGAAAAAAGGGACAGTTGTACGAATGGTAATTACAGTTGGCGAGCCGGAAACTGTGGGCTTCTATTCCTATGAAAAAATTTTAGCGGATTGCACTGATGAGCCGGATATAGAGGTTTCTGAAAAAGACGATGTCGAGATTCTGTACACTTCGGGCACAACAGGACGTCCAAAGGGAGCCCTTTTTGATCATAGTCAAATTTTTAAAGTCGGTATTTCCGTCGTTATCAATATGGAGATTAGCCAGCATGAGCGCATTCTTCATTTAGCTCCGCTGTTCCACTCGGCTCAATTGAACCTGTTTCTTATTTCCGGGGTTGCCCTTGGCGCCACCCATATTATCCATCGTGATTTTCATCCAGTTAAAACCCTGCAAGCGATTCAAGAGCATAAAATTACCCATCTGTTTGCCGTACCAGCCATGTATAACTTTCTGCTTCAAGTGCCGAATGCAGCCGAGTACGATTTAACTTCTATTAAGCGGGTTGGGTACGGGGCAGCGCCAATGGCTCCAGAGCTAGTGAAAAAAAGCATGCAGCTATTTAAAACAGATCAGTTTTATAATCTTTGCGGCTTAACGGAGGCAGGGCCAGGCGGAATTCTCCTTGATCCTGAAGGACATAAGTTCCATCTTGGCAAGGGTGGAAAACCAATTTTCATGACCGAAACACGGGTTGTAAATGAAGAGGGGAAGGATGTTCTACCCGGAGTGATTGGTGAATTTATTGTCCGCAGCCCGATGGTGATGAAGGAATATTATAAAAAGCCAGAGGAAACGAAAAGCACGTTGAAGGGTGGCTGGCTTTATACGGGCGACTTGGCAACGATTGACGGTGAAGGGTACATCACGTTAGTTGACCGGAAGAAAGACATGATTATCTCGGGTGGGGAAAATGTTTACTCTGTTGAGGTAGAGGGAGTTCTCTTCGAACATCCAGCTATCCTTGATGCCGCCATAATCGGGTTACCGGATGAGGTATGGGGCGAGGCGGTTTGTGCCATCATCGTACCAAAAGAAGGCACAGTGATTGATGAGCAGGAATTGCGCAGCTTCTGCCGGGAGAAGTTAGCTGGCTATAAAGTTCCAAGGAGGATTTTTATTGAGGAACAGCTGCCGCGGAATGCCTCTGGAAAAATACTAAAATATCAGTTACGGCAAAAAATGAATCAAATGAGCAGCGAAGAGAAGTTGAAGTAAGATTCTAGATTTATTCATAAATGAAAGCGTTTCAATTAAAAAAGTGAGGTTAAAACATGAAACATCCATACTTAAACGAAGACCATGAAATTTTTCGCCAATCGTTAAGAAAGTTTTTGGAAAAAGAAGCATATCCCTTTTATGAAAAATGGGAAGAAGACCGGATGGTTCCTCGTTCCTTTTGGTCGAAGATGGGAGAGCAAGGTTTTCTATGCCCTGATATCGATGAGAAATATGGCGGCAGTGAAGTTGATTGGGGCTTTTCCGTTGTCATTAACGAAGAGCTGGAACGAGTAGGCTCTGGGCTAATTGGCATTGGACTCCACAATGATATCGTTGTCCCGTACATCACCGCCTATGGAACCGAAGAACAGAAACAGCGCTGGCTGCCGAAGTGCGTTACCGGCGAAGTCATTACTGCCATAGCGATGACGGAACCGGGTACAGGCTCCGACCTTGCTAACATCAAAACAACCGCCAGGCTCGAGGGTGACCACTATATTGTCAATGGCCAAAAGACGTTTATCACAAATGGGATCCAATCCGACCTTGTCGTTGTTGCGGTTAAGACAGACACGCAAGCAGTGCCGAAACATAAAGGGGTCAGCCTGCTCGTCATCGAACGTGATACCCCTGGTTTCTCCAGAGGCAGAAAGCTGAACAAAGTCGGGCTTCACTGTCAGGATACAGCAGAATTGATTTTTGAAGACTGCCGGGTTCCAAAGGAGAATCTGCTTGGTCAGGAAGGCAAAGGATTTCTTTATTTAATGGAAAAACTCCAACAGGAACGGCTTCTTGTCGCGATTGGAGCGCAAACAGCATCGGAAGTCATGCTGAAAATGACTCTTGACTACGTAAAAAGTCGGGAAGCGTTTGGAAAGCCTATCGGCCAGTTTCAAAATACGCAGTTTAAAATTGTTGAAATGGCAACAGATATTGAAATGGGCAGAGCCTTCCTCGATCAATTAATTGGCGAACATATCGAAGGTAAAAATGTCGTAACGAAGGTATCGATGGCAAAGTGGAAACTGACTGAAATCGCGAAGAAGATTGCGGCTGAGTGCATGCAGCTCCATGGCGGCTACGGTTATATGGAAGAATATGAGATTGCGAGACGATCCCGTGATATTCCTGTCTCCAGCATTTACGCCGGCACAAATGAGATTATGAAAACAATTATTGCAAAAAATCTAGGATTATAGAAAGGAAGATGAATATGCGTGAAGTAGTGATTGTTGAGGGAGTTCGAACCCCGGTTGGAAGAAGAAATAGTGTTTTGAAAGATATCCGTCCGGATGATTTGGCAGGATTAACCTTAAAAGAACTGGTGAACCGTGCAGGTATCGACCCAGCCATTGTGGATGATGTCATTTTAGGTTGTGTGACACAAGCAGGGGAACAAGCAGGAGATATTGCTAGGGTTGCTGCTTTAATCGCAGGTTTTCCAATCGAGGTGCCAGGCACCACGATTGATCGTCAATGTGGTTCAAGCCAGCAAGCTGTTCATTTTGCCGCACAGGCGATCCTTGCCGGCGACATGGATGTTGTCATCGCCGGCGGTGTCGAAAGTATGTCCCGTGTACCGATGGGTTCTAATTATAAAGGTTCAGAGGAAATATTTAGTCCAAATTTAAAATCAAAATACGAAATGATCCATCAGGGCTTATCTGCTGAACGCATTGCCGAAAACTACGGCTTTACACGTGAACAGCTCGATCAATTTTCACTAGAGAGTCATCAAAAAGCATTAAAGGCACAGGACGAAGGCTATTTTACTAGAGAAATTTTTCCACTTGAAGTAACACTCTCTGATGGAACAACTGCTGTCATCAAAGATGATTCAGGCCCAAGAAAGGGATCCTCACTTGAGGCGTTGGCCGGTTTGAAGCCCCCTTTCAAGGAAGATGGTGTCATTCATGCTGGAAACTCCAGCCAAATTAGTGACGGGGCAGCCGCCTTATTACTCATGTCCCGTGAAAAGGCCGAAGAACTTGGACTGAAACCTCGCTTCCGTGTTCATACACGCGTGGTTGTTGGCTCAGATCCGACCTTGATGCTGACAGGGCCGATTCCCGCCACGCAAAAGGCCTTAGCAAAATCTGGGCTTTCGATTGATGAAATCGATGTATTTGAAGTAAACGAAGCTTTCGCACCAGTGCCGCTAGCATGGTTGAAGGATACAGGTGCTGACCCTGCAAAGCTAAATCCAAATGGTGGTGCAATTGCTCTTGGCCATCCACTAGGAGGGAGCGGCGCTCGTTTGATGGTAACAATGATGCATGAACTTGAGCGCACTGGCGGCCGCTATGGATTGCAAACGATGTGCGAAGGCCATGGCATGGCAAACGCAACAATTATTGAGCGGTTAGATTAATCAACACGACAAAAATTGATTCGCGAGTAAAGTGCTGGAATTCGCGAGTAAAGTAGTAAAATTCGCGAGTAAAATGGTCAAATTCGCCAGTAAGACACAAAAATTCGCGAGTAAACCGGAATTTTGGCTAAGAACTGATGTTATAAATTGGTACTGAATTCCTGCTCTAATCAGGTTTTATCCATATAAGGGGATAAGTTCCTAATGTTCCACCTTTTATTAAAAATACTCTTCAGAATTAATACAGGCAATCAGCGTACCCGCTGATTGCCTGTAAACCCAAATTGGAGGCGGTACGAAATGACCACGACAATCGGAAAAATCTTTGAATTAACCGTAAAAAAGTTTCCAAATAAGGATGCCCTTTATGATGTTCGCAAAAATGTCCGTTACACCTACAAAGAGTGGAACGATCAAGTCAATCGTCTTGCAAATGCTTTATTAAAAGAAGGGGTGAAAAAGGGCGACCGTGTTTCCACGTTTATGTTTAATACCGAGGAATTAGGAACTGCTTTTTTTGCCTGTGCCAAAATTGGTGCTATTTTTAATCCAATTAATTTCCGTCTTACACCCGAGGAAGTGGCCTATATTTTAGCGGATGCAACCCCAAAGGTTGTTCTTTTTGAAAAGTCTTTAGAGCCTGTCGTGTCTGCAATCGCCAATCGCTTTGATAAAATCTCCTTCTGGTTCATTGATGAAGAAAAACCGGAATATGCAGCAAGCTATCAAGAAAAACTTGGCTCCGCATCAACTGAAGAAGTTCAAATAGACGTCAATGAAAATGATGTATATGCCTTTATTTATACAAGCGGGACAACGGGAAGACCTAAAGGAGTCATGCACACACACCGCAATATGGTGGATCAAAGCTTGCTTTGCGTCGCTGCCCAAAAGATTGAAGCGGAGGATGTCGGCCTCGTAACCGCTCCGATGTTCCATTGCGCCGAACTGCATTGCGCTTTTCTGCCGAGGGTACAAATAGGGGCAAAGAATGTAATTCTGCATCAATTTAATCCAAAAGCAATTCTATCATTAATTGAAAATGAAAAAATATCAAGGTTCTTTGCAGCACCGACGATGTGGAATATGCTCCTCCAAGAAGATTTAAATCAATATGATTTATCGAGCCTCAAGCAAGGTTTATACGGTGCAGCTCCAATGGCCCCATCTCTTGTGCATGCTCTCCATGACAGTTTAGGCATTTCTTTAATTCAAGCCTACGGGATGACAGAAATGGGGCCTGCCATTACCTTCTTATCCGAATATGATCAATTGAGGAAAGCGGGATCTGCCGGTCAAGCAGCACTTAATCACGACATCAGGATTGTTCGCACGACAGAAGGTGGACCATCCGATCCTGATGATTTGATGCCGGCTGGAGAAACGGGAGAAATCATTGTGAAGGGGCCATGTATGATGGTTGGCTATTTCAATCGTGAAGAAGCGACGGAAAACGCGTTGTATAAAGGCTGGTATCATTCGGGAGACATTGGCTATCTTGATGAGGATGGTTTCCTTTTTGTAAATGACCGTGTTGATGACATGATTATCAGCGGTGGGGAAAATATTTACCCTCGTGAGGTTGAAGATGCGCTTCATGCGCACCCGGGAGTATTAGATGTCGCGATTGTCGGTCAGCCTGATGACCGCTGGGGTGAAACCGTTTCCGCCTTTGTTGTCAAAAAGGATCCAAATGTAACAGAACAAGAATTAGATGAATTCTGCAAGAATAGTGATAGTCTTGCCAACTATAAACGGCCTCGTAAATATATTTTCTGCGATGCACTACCGCGTAATGCCAGCGGGAAAATCCAAAAATTTGTTCTCCGTAAACAGCTGGAGGAACTATTTACACCAAAGAAATCATAGGAAAGGATTCTGATCATGTTACAAGGAATAAAGGTCATAGATTTTACAAACTATCTGCCGGGGCCTTTTGCCACGTTACGGTTAGCGGAATTAGGGGCAGAAATTATCAAGGTGGAACCGCCTGGGGGAGACCCTGCTCGGAATACCGGAATTTCCAAACAAGGCGAAGGGATTGTTTTTCTCGCAAACAACCGTCAGAAAAAAAGTATTACCTTAAATCTGAAGGAAAAAGAAGACTTAGAAACAGCTTTAAAATTGATTGCCACTGCCGATGTCGTGATTGAAAGTTTCAGACCTGGAGTGATGGAGAAACTTTGCCTTGGATATCAGGCTGTCCGAAATGTGAAGCCTGATATCGTCTACTGTTCTATTTCGGGATATGGACAGAACGGAACCCATAGCAAGCTTGGCAATCATGACATCAATTACATGGCGTTAAGCGGAGTCTTGGCACAGCTCAAAGATAAAGCAGGAAAACCTGTTCATCCTTCGATTCCGCTTGCAGATTATTTGGGTGGGTTTGCCGCAAATGAGCGAATTCTGGCAGGACTCGTTTCAAAGTCATTAACTGGAAAGGGAAGCTATCATTCTATTTCGATTACTGACCAATTAGTATCATTACTCGGTAACCATATTATGGTTGAAAAAGAAACAGGCGAGGGGACAGGCATTAATGTACTTAACGGAAGCATTATTTCCTATGCAATCTATGAAACAATGGATGGAAGGTATATGAGCTTGGGGGCACTCGAGCAGAAGTTTTGGCGGAATTTTTGTCTAGCACATTGGCAAGAGGGCTGGGTTGAGGCACATTTTTCAAAAACAGAGAAAACAAACCCGGTCTTTGAAGAAGTGACAGCCCTTTTTAAAAGTAAAACCTTCGATGAGTGGATTGAGTTTGCCCAAAAGGTTGATTGCTGTATGGCGCCAGTCCTTGAGGTTGGAGAACTAAGCGCGCACCCATATTTTAAAGAGAAAGAGCTACTATTTGCTTCTTCTTGGGGCGATTATCAAGTTAAAATGCACAGCGACGTTGAACAGGGAACGATTGCCCCACCGCCTAAAAAAGGTGAGCATCAAGATGGAATATTGAAAAACATCCTTATTTGAAGGGGGAGTTTAGACTGTCCGAGGAAATCTCGGCAGTCTAGTTTTTTGAACAGTAATTTCAGTTGTTAAATTATAATTTTATTTGTTCGAAGCTAAAGTCAGCAAATGTTTCAGAGCGAATGGCTTTTTCATGAAAGTTTAAAAAGGCAGTAACCTGATTTGGAATAACAATGCATGTCATCCCGGCCTCAATTGCTGCTAAGGCTCCGTTAAGCGAGTCCTCAATCGCCAAGGCCTCTTGTGGTTCAACTCGTAATTCTTCTAAAGCCTTTAGATAAAGTTCAGGGTCAGGTTTAACCTTATCTACATCCTCACTTGTCTTTATGACGGAGAAATATTCCCAAAGATCAAATTGTTTAAGGAATCCTTCTACCCACTCCCTAGATGAACTAGAAGCAAGTCCAATCTTATAGCCAAGCCCTTTAGCTTCATCCAATTTTTCCTTTACACCCTCACGAACTTCTAAAATACCCTTTTTTTCTAAAAATCGTTCTTTTGCTAATGTATTTATTTCATTAAGATTAATTTTCATCCCAATTTGGCTTTCAATGTATTGAAAGAACTCATCATCCGTTGTGCCGATACTTTTTGCAAACTCCTCAAGCGGCAAATCCAGTTTGAACTTCTCTTCCAGTAGTTCCTGAAATACGTGAAACCAAATCGTTTCCGTATCAATAATCGTTCCATCAAAATCAAATATCACTGCTTTAATTGTCATATTTTCCTCCCTTCGATATCTCTTTATTATATAAATTCCATCCCGGCGGTACAAATGAATAAATTTTATTAATAAAACGGATTTTTCCAGTCCCGACTTACACATATGAAGGACTAATCGCTGGAATTCCATTAAAGATTAGTCCTTCATAGCCCTGATAAAGGATTTTCCGTCGTACTTTCCTCCAAGAGTGAAATACAAAAAGCGATTTGGGAAAATGTTATCTAGAATAAGTGATCTTTTTATTTCGGAAATCTTATTTTCCTTCTTGACTTAAAGCTAGCTCTAAGTTGTAGCATGTGAATAGGAGGTGTAATTAAATGTTTACTATTTCAGAGGTTGCCAGAGAAACAGGATTTACTGCCCATACATTACGATACTATGAAAAAATCGGCCTATTGTCGTCACCAATTAGACATGGTGGAAAACGGCTATATACAGCGGGCGATATTCGCTTACTGCAGTTTATGAAGGTGCTTAAAAATACGGGAATGTCCTTAGAAGAGATCCAAGAGTTTTTGTTGGATGGGTGTCTGTTGGAAAGTGAGGATTCCGAGCAAGAAAGAACCCTGAAGGTACAAAAACGGATGAATATTTTACAAAAGCATTTACTCACTTTGGAGCAGCAAAGGAAAGAAATCGAGATGGTCATCCAGCTAACGGAAGAAAAGCTGGAAACTTATCAAGAAATGTTAGATGGAGGGCGAAAAAATGAACGGTAAAGTGTTTGGGATGTTACTGGGTTTCGCTATTGTTACTGGTGCCACATTTAACCTTGCAAAATACGCTGTTCATTATTTCTCAGCTGCTAGTGCTGCAGGCTGGCGATTTGGTATTGCCGCTATTGTGATGCTCTATATCCTTTTGATACAAAAGAAAGTAAAATGGGCGGTGATTCGGAGAAACGGACCCATTTACATTTTGTTAGGGGTAATTGGAATTTTCGGCTTTAATGCCTTTTTCTTTTTTGGAATGAAACATACCTCTCCATTAAATGGGGCATTAATAATGGCTACAAATCCTTTGGTTACAAGCGTTTTGGCTTATTGTATCCTAAAAACACCGATAACCAAAAGACAAACTGCCGGAATTATTTTTGCCCTTTTTGGAGTAATATTGGTTTTAACACGTGGATCATGGGAGGTCATCAGTACGCTCTCCCTTTCTAAGGGTGACGTGCTGATTTTAGTAGGGAATGTCTGCTGGGCGTTATATGGGGTATTAGGGCGAAAGTATTTAAAAACCAGTTCTTCTTTGGAGACCACCACTTATACAATGATGATCGGTGCCGTATGCCTTGCTCTATTAGCAATCAATTCACCAAGTCCACCGCTATCAAACGTTCCGATATCTGCTTGGGGAGCCATTTTATTTATGGCCATTTTTACAAGCGTGTTAGGTTATCTTTGGTGGAATAAAGCAATGGAGATCATTGGGGTGGGAAAGACTTCTATCTTTTTTAACCTCGTTCCGGTGGTAACCATGGTTCTCTCCATCATGACAGGGACGGCTGTTTCAATTTTTCAAGTGCTTGGAACAATTATGGTTATTTCGGGAGTGCTAACATCCTCTGGTTTTCTTAAGCTTGGAAAGAAACTGGAGTTAAATAAATCGGCAAGTAAAAACGCTTGAGGCTCTTTTTGGCCTCAAGCGTTTAAAAAGTTTACTCGCTGATTTTTTTAACTACAAACCCATTTTTCTTAAAAGTGGCAAGAATTCCACTTTCACCTTCTAAATGCCCGACCCCGACAGCCACAAAATAAATATCTCCACTTCCAATATACGATTCGAATTTTTCTACCCAAATTTTATTTCGATCTTCAACAAGAATTTTATTTTGCTTGTAATCAAAATCATCATCTGGCTGATCTACTTGCTCATCAAATTTTCCTTGAATATAGTCTGAATACAGCTGCCATAGCTGCCTTTGGGATTCTTGTAATGTAGGAATTTGTTTAATCACTTGATCAGCGTCTTTTTCAGTATATACTTTTCTCATGGCTTCAATTTGATATTTTGGCGTTTCCAGGTATTTATTTGGTACATAATGGGTATCCGCCAGCTCCGTTATCTTTTTATCAACACCATAATCGGCAGATAACTCGTCAATCCCTGCACTTAAAAATAAACTCATCACAAACCAAAGCTGATATTTTTGAAGCGATTGATAATCAAGGTTATACTCCTCTGCCCGCTGTTTTAAAATACCTTCCGCACCCTTAGATAAAAAATCATTTAAGCTTTCATCTTCTTTTAAAAAATACATCTCTTTATTTACGGATTGTTGATAATCACCATCCATTATTCCTGTGGCATCCGTTTCAGTAACGAGGTATTTTGATTCTTTGAGGGCTTGTCCAATTTTTTTAGGAAAAGGATACATCTCTTCTTTCCCGATATGAATAGTACCAAGAAGATACATGAAGTTATTGTCTTTTTCAATTTTATAAATCGGCCATTTTACATCGATCTGTGCTTCTTTTCTGGCTTGGTTAGCAGTGATGGAACATCCGCTCAGAACGGCACAAATTAGTACGGTAAATAAACGGTTCAACGATAGACGCCTGCCTTTAAAATCTATTTATGGGTTAAACATGATTAGTTTACCACAAATATACATTAATAAAGGCTAAATCGGAGAAGGAAAAGCTGTATAATAAGATTAGATAAAATGACTTTTTGGAAAATGAAAGGAGAAACCATTTTGTTTGAAAAAGCACTCCCCTTACTAGAATCCCATTTTGGCTATAGCACTTTCCGTAACGGCCAAGAGCAGGCAATCCGTTCCGTATTAGCCCAGGAAAATACCATTTGTGTTATGCCGACAGGCGGCGGTAAGTCCATTTGTTATCAAATTCCCGCTCTCGTTCTTCCGGGAACCACGATTGTTATTTCCCCATTGATTTCTTTAATGAAGGATCAGGTAGATGCCCTCATTCAAGTTGGAATTCCAGCCACCTTTATTAATAGCTCGTTAAGTTATAGCGAAGCAAATAAGCGAATCTATGAAGCGAAGCAAGGGAAATACAAGCTTTTATACATAGCTCCTGAAAGATTAGAATCCTATGAATTTGTGGAAGATTTAAGAAGTATGGAGATTCCCTTAGTTGCCGTTGACGAAGCGCACTGTATCTCACAGTGGGGTCATGATTTCCGTCCTAGCTACCGTCATATTCAACAAATGGTCAATAATCTTCCACAGCGGCCGAATGTGCTAGCACTAACAGCAACAGCAACTCCAAAAGTCCGTGAGGATATTTGCCATCTATTAAACATTGATGAAAGAAATACGATCATCACCGGATTTGAACGGGAAAATCTGTCTTTTGCGGTTATTAAAGGGCAGGACAGGCAAAAGTTTCTCAAGGATTATCTTAAGAAGAATGAACAGGAGGCGGGCATCATTTATGCGGCAACACGTAAAAATGTCGACCAGCTTTATGAAAAGCTTCGGAAGGAAAATATCAATGTTGCCCGTTATCATGCCGGGATGGGTGATGCAGACCGCGCGCGTGAGCAAGAGCGATTTTTAGAAGATAAAGCGTCCGTCATGGTTGCCACCTCTGCCTTTGGGATGGGAATTGATAAAAGTAATATCCGGTACGTGGTTCACTACCAAATGCCGAAAAATATGGAGAGCTATTATCAGGAGGCAGGCCGTGCCGGACGTGATGGATTAGAAAGTGAATGTATCATGTTGTATTCCCCGCAGGATGTACAGGTACAGCGCTTTTTGATTGACCAGTCTAGCGACCGCAGTCGTATCACTCAAGAATTAGAAAAGCTGCAGCAAATGGCTGATTATTGTCATACAGAAAACTGCCTGCAAGAGTTTATTTTAAAATACTTTGGCGAAACAGAAACTGATGATTGTGGCAGGTGCGGTAATTGCTTGGATTCTAGGACAAGCATCGATGTGACAAAGGAAGCACAAATGGTGATGTCCTGTGTAATTCGGATGGGGCAGCGCTTTGGTAAAAATATTACCGCACAAGTATTAACAGGTTCGAAAAATAAAAAGGTGACCGAAATGGGCTTTGATCGGCTTACGACCTATGGAATCATGAAGGATCAAGGGGCGAAAGAGGTCAGTGATTTTATTGAATTTTTGATTTCACAGGAGTTAATTGCGATTGAACAGGGGCAATTTCCGACGATCTATGTAGCTCCGAAAGGTAAGGATGTTCTTTTAGGTCATGAGCCGGTTTATCGTAAAGAGGCCGCTAAAGTGAAACAAGTATCGAAGAATGGCCCACTGTTTGAGGAGTTAAGGGATGTTCGCAGGAGGATTGCCGAAACGGAGAAAGTGCCGCCATTTGTGATTTTCTCTGATGCTGCCATTAAGGACATGTGTGCCAAGCTGCCAAAAACAAACGAAGAATTTTTACAGGTGAGCGGGGTCGGGGAACATAAGTTGAAAAAATATGGACTTGAATTCATTCAAGCTATCCGTACTTTTTTAGAAGTTAATCCGGAGTATCAGAGTGAAATCCAGGCAGAACAGGCAGCGCCGAAAAAGGCTGCTAAAAAAGCGGTTGGCGATTCCCATTTGGAGACATTGGCATTAAATCAAAAGCATTTATCGATTGAGGAAATTGCTGAACAGCGAGAGCTTGCTGTAAGCACTGTTGAAAGCCATTTGCTTCAATGCGCACAGCAAGGATTGGACGTTGACTTTACAAGGCATGTTCCAGGTGAATATATCCCTTTATTAGAAAAGGCCGTGGAAGAAGCCGGACGTGAACGATTAAAACCGATAAAAGAACTGCTTCCAGAAGAAGTCAGCTATTTCATGATTAAAGTTTATGTGTATTACTTAAGTAAAAAGCGATAACATTATGCCCGTCAGAGCGGAAAAATAAAAGGAACGGTAACAATAAGTACGGCTGGTATACTAGACGATGTGGATCGTTATATGAATGATGGCTGTTATTGGGGCGCTTGCCTCTAAATGACAGCTTTTTTGAGTGAAATAAGGTAGTTATTATTTTCTGAATGTTCATAATAGTTGTCGATATCCCTCTTATCTTGTTGATATTTCCCAGGTAATTTGTCGACATAAAAACAAAGCTTATCAGCTTTCCAGCTACCCAATTCTTTAAATAAACCTATATTGATTAACATAGACTGTTGTAACAGTTGAAATTAGCACATTTGTCCCGGAATCAGCTATAATAAAAAGGTTTTGTTAAGACTGATTTTTAAGGAGTTCAAAATGCTGAAAATGAGAAGTATTACACCACAATATGACCCGTGGGAAGCTTATTTAGATATCGAGGAATATGGAAAACCAAAGCTAACCAACATTGAATTCACGACGACAACGCTTTGTAATATGCGCTGTGAACATTGTGCGGTAGGATATACGCTGCAGACAAAGGATCCAGATGCACTTCCGCTTGAATTATTATTACGTAGACTTGAGGAAATCCCGGCACTCCGTTCTTTAAGTATTACTGGCGGGGAACCAATGCTATCATTATCCTCTGTGAAAAATTATGTCGTGCCGATTTTAAAATATGCCCATGACCGTGGGGTTCGGACGCAGATAAACTCAAATTTAACTCTTGATTTAGCCCGGTATGAATTAATCATTCCATACTTAGATGTATTACATATCTCACATAACTGGGGAACGGTTGATGATTTTGTTGAAGGCGGATTTGCAAGAATGGAGCGTCAGCCGGATTACGAGCAACGGGAAAAATATTTTACAAGAATGATAGAAAATAGCCGCGCGCTTGTTAAAGCTGGTGTAATGGTTTCTGCAGAAACGATGTTAAACAAGCGGACGATGCCGCATTTGGAAAAAATTCACAGGCAAATCGTAGACGAAATGCATTGTCATCGTCACGAGATCCATCCAATGTACCCTAGTGATTTTGCTAGTAATCTGGAAACCTTGTCGTTGGAGGAAATAAGGGGGGCTATCCACCACCTGCTAGATATTCGGGATGAAAAGGTGTGGATGCTGTTTGGGACACTGCCGTTCTATGCATGCAGCAGTAACCAAGAGGATTTAGATCTTTTAAAAAGATTGTATAGCAGTAAGAATGTCACAGTAAGAAATGATCCAGATGGACGATCCCGTTTAAACGTGAATATATTTAACGGTGACATAATTGTCACTGATTTTGGTGACACACCATCATTAGGCAATATCCAAACTACAAATCTGTTAGACGCATACGAAACTTGGCAATCATCAGCATTGGCAAAGGAATTAAGCTGCCATTGCCCAGCTGTTTCCTGCCTCGGCCCTAATATACTAGTAAAAAATAGCTATTATCAAGATTGTGATTTTAGCGTTAGGAAAAATATAATACAAAAATAATAGAGCAGGGATAACCTCCTTTTTATTTTATTCATATTTATAGAGATAAGAAGAATTTAATCCTTCAAAAGAAAACAGCATCGGAATTTTCCGATGCTGTTATGCTATGTGCTTCACGAGCTTTGGATGCCGGTGCATGGAAACAAAAAGAATAATTCCGCTGATGATTAATAGCGCACTTGTGCTGATAAAGACAGCGGAAAATCCAAACGAACCAGAGACAAATCCACCTAACATTGGGCCGAATATATTCCCGAGGAATCGTAAACTTGTATTGTAGCCAAGCACCTCGCCTTGCATGGCAATCGGTGCTTCCTGGCGGATATAAGCGATCCGAACTGGAATAATCCCGCCAATCGTGACACCAAGGGTAAAGCGAATGATGACTAGCTGCCAAAAATTCGTGACCGCAGCCCCCGGCAGATAGAAAATTCCCGCCAAGAAAAGTAGAATGACTAATACTTTTATATAGCCAACCTTATCAGCAATTTTTCCCCATCGCCGCGACATCATGAGATTGCCAAGGCCTGCAGCGGAAAAAGCAATTCCTGAATAAAAGGCGACATTTGCTGATCCGTGCAAATTACTAACAAATAGGGACAAAATCGGTTGGATGCTAAAGTGTGCAATCTGGACAAGAGCCGAGATGAGCAGTACGGTTAGTAAAACTGGATTGCGGGTAATATGCTTAAATACTTCCTTGCTTGAATAGTGGGTTTTGGCACCCTTTTTGGCTTCAAGCAAAAATTCTTTTGTGGCCATGACAAGCAGGGCAGAGATGAATATGGAAATGGAGGTCCACTTAAAAGTAGTGGAATAGCCAAGGGAATCTGCCAATATTCCGCCTAACATCGGCCCAAATAACGAACCAGTGATGCTGCCAGTTTGCAATGTACCTAGGACACGCCCGGCAATCTGTTTCGGTGTTTGCGTTGAAATGAAAGCTTGTGACATCGGGATAAATCCTGAAAAGAATCCCATGAAAAATCGCAGCATAAATAGCTGCCAAACAGAATGGACATAGCCCATTAGAAAAATCGACAATGCCATCCCTAATCCGGAAAAGATCAGAATTTTTTTCCTGCCATACCGGTCACCAATTCTCCCCCATATCGGTGAGAAAAGGAAGGCGGAAACAAATGTAATCGCAAACGTTAATCCCGACCAATGCTGGACATATTTTTCGGAAAAATCCCCAAAGGACTCAATGTACAATGAAATAAACGGCATAACCATCGTCATGCTTCCGGCGACAAAGAAGTTGGCAAACCACATGATTAGTAAATTACGTTTTGCATGTTCCTGCTGATTCATCTTTAAATAACACTCCTTTCTAAAATATATTTCGGAATGCTAAATATTATCATACCGAAATTTCAAACAATTATAAAGGAATAGCTACCAATATGAACCTCGCTTTATTTTCCACTTAATGCGAGTATTTTGGATATTTTTTAATTGAAAATATTCAAAATACTATTGACAACTTGTTAATAGGAGTTTAAATTAAGTTTAATACTTTAAATGAATATTACGTTCTCTTATCAAGAGTGGCAGAGGGACTGGCCCGATGACGCCCAGCAACCGTTCCGGAAAGGAATTGGTGCTAAATCCTGCAAACAAATTTTTTGTTTGAAAGATAAGAGAGGAGTAGTCCTTCTATTTGTGATGAAACCTCTCTTTTCTGGAGAGGTTTTTTATTTTACATAAAAGCAAACTTTTCCTATAGGAGTAACGGAGAATAAGTAGAAACAATGAGGAGGATTTTAAAAATGAAAAGAAATATTTTCAAAAGTACACTCGTATCAGCATTGGCGGCAACACTACTACTCACAGGATGTGCATCTGGAGGAGAAACAAAGCAGGCCAGCGGCAACAATAAGGTTTCGCTTGAGGGAGTACCGGAGGCATTTTCTAAAGGTGATCAGTTAAAAATTAAGGTCATTCGCAAAATTGGCGGTGACGATCATACTGCCCAATTCTTAGCAGGTGCGAAGGAAGAGGGAGAAGCATTAGGTTTAAAAGTGGACGTGTTTACGGCAAATGGAGACACAGCAAAATTCCATGATGCCATCAATCAGGCACTAGACCAAGATTATGACGGATTTATTATTTCTCATGGTGATGACGATGCGACAATAAACGATGTGAAGAAGATTGTTGAAAAAGGAAAAAGCGTTGTTGCGTTTGATTCAAATCCAAACATAGCGAATGTCGAGGGTGTGACCCTTACTTCCCAGGATGATGAGGCATTAGCAACATTAGCGCTGGATCAGCTTGTAAAGGAAACGAATGGTAAAGCAAATATTGCTTACCTATGGGTTGACGGTTTCCCGCCAATGGTTAGACGTAACAAAGTATATCAAGATGTACTTGCGAAAAACCCTGGTATCAAAGAAGTGGAGCGTTTTGGGGTAGCTGCTGCTGATACAAGTGTCCAAACGCAAAATGCAGTGGCCGCGATGTTGAATAAATATCCGAAAGGTAAATTGGATGCGATTTTTGCTACTTGGGATGCCTTTGCAATTGGTGCAGCACGAGCGCTTAAAGAAGCAGGGCGTGATGAGGTAAAAATCTATGGGATTGACGTATCGAATGCCGACCTCCAAGAAATTCAAAGAAAAGGCAGTGCATGGAAATATACAGCTGCTGTAGACCCTAAATTAATCGGTGCTGTTGATATGAGATTACTTGCAAAAAAATTAGCCGGTGAAGAAACGCCGAAAACATTTGATTTAGAAGCATCGCTTGTGTCACAAGAAAATCTTCAGAAGTCCAAGGATCCTGTAAACATGGTTAATCTTTCAAAAATCATTCCGGGTTGGGGCGAGTCCACAGCATTTGAAGAGGATTGGATGAAAACATTAAAGAAGCATTATAAGAAGTAATCGTGAGCTGCACTCTCTTTTTCGATAGATTAAGAGGGTGCCGTTTTAATAAGGGGGTGGCATTTTTATGAGCACAACATTAGAAATGAAAAACATTTCGATTGAATTTCCGGGTGTAAAGGCATTGAATCAAGTCAATTTTTTAACGGAAACGGGAACTATTCAGGCATTGATTGGGGCGAATGGTGCAGGTAAATCAACGTTAATGAAGGTTTTATCAGGGGCTTATGACCATTACACCGGGGAGATATCGCTAGATGGGAAACATCTCAATATCCGTTCGCCGAAATGTGCCCAGGATGCCGGAATTCAAATCGTATACCAGGAAGTTGATACTGCCCTCATACCGTATTTAACTGTCGCGGAAAATATCATGCTGCTGGACACTGTCCATAACATGGAGAAAAGGCAGTGGATGAACTGGAAGAAGCTTCATCAAAAAGCAGCTAAAATATTAATGGGGATGAACATCACACTTTCGACAAAGAAGCTAGTGAGTGAGCTGACACTTGCTGAAAAACAAATGATCTTAATTGCCAGAGCCATCTCGAATCAATGTAAGTTTTTAATTTTGGATGAACCGACAGCACCACTCAGCCATATGGAAACAAACGAACTTTTTCGGATTGTTCGAGAGTTAAAAAAGCAAGATGTAGGAATCATTTTTATCTCCCACCGCTTACCAGAAATTTTTGAAGTTTGTGATGTGATATCCATCATGAGAAACGGTGAATTTGTAGTAAAAGAAAAGATTTCCGCTATTACCCAGAATAAGGTTGTCGAGCATATGCTTGGGCAAAAGCTGGACGAACAGTTCCCGGAGAAGAATACGGAAATCGGAGATACGGTTTTTGAAGTAAAGGGACTTACAGATAGGGAAAAAATTAAAGATTTACATATGCATGTTAAATCGGGAGAAATTGTTGGTATTGCAGGGCTTGTAGGGGCAGGAAAGACAGAATTGTGCAAAGCGTTATTCGGCTCGGAGAAACTAACAGGCGGAGAAATCATCATAAATGGGAACAAATTATCCTTAAAAAGCCCATATGATGCAGTAAAAAACGGGCTTGCCCTAGTGCCGGAGGAACGGAGAAAAGAAGGAATTCTCGTTCTTGAATCCGTTGAAGCTAATTTATCCGCTGCGAATCTAGGAAGTTTTTCAAAGATATTTGGTTTTGTTGATCGAAAAAAGGAAAAAGATTCGGCAAAACAGCTAATCAGGCTTCTTGGTATTAAAACACCATCTGAAGAAACTAAGGTGCAAAATCTCTCAGGTGGAAATCAGCAAAAGGTGGCAATCGGAAAGTGGCTAGTTGCGGAAGCAGATGTTTATATTTTTGATGAACCAACAAAAGGTGTCGACGTCGGAGCCAAGAAGGATATCTTTGAATTAATCACCGAGTTGGCACGAAGGGGAAAGGCCATCATCTATGCTTCATCTGAACTATCCGAAATGATTGGAATCACCGATCGAATCTATGTATTATATGATGGCAGGTCAGTAAAGGAATTGCTAACAAAGGCAACGAACGAAGAGGAAGTATTAATTTATTCAACAGGGGGCATGTAGAATGGAAGCAAAAATTTCAGCTAAGAATCAGGGAGCCCCAGTGAAAAAGGGATTTGAGCTGTTTCATTTTTTATATAAATATGGGACGATTATCACGATTCTAGCACTTATTTTTATTTTTTCGATAGCAAATCCTACCTTTATTCAAGGAAGTAATATCATCAATATCTTGCGTTCGATTTCGATTGTAACGATTATTGCTATCGGAATTACGATCTCGTTGTCCGTAGATGGTTTCGATCTCTCGGTCGGTTCGGTGGCATCGTTATCAAACGCCATCGTCATTTCGATGTTTGTTTGGTTTTCGCAAAATCTAGTGGTGGCCATCCTTTCTGCGATTCTCGCATCATTATTGGTTGGGGCAATAAACTCATTCATGATCGTGAAGCTGAGGATTCCGGATATGCTAATGACGTTAGCAACGATGTTTATCATTCAAGGGACGGCACTTACCTATACAAAAGGGGCCACGGTTTCGCAAAACATGGTGATGCCGGATGGTTCAATGGCAACAGGTCTTATCAGTCCTTTTTTTGCGAAAATTGGAGCGGTTCCGTGGATTATTATTATCATGGCTGTGGCTGTCATCATTGTTCATATCTTTTTGACCTACACGAAGCATGGACGTTATATGTATGTGATTGGCGGAAATAAAGAGGCCGCTCGGCTTTCCGGGATACCCGTCAATAAATATAAGGTAGCTGCATATTTGCTGTCGTCCTGTTTTGCTGCGATTGGCGGAATTGTGCTTGCATCCCGCGTCATGACATCAGAAATCAACTCTGGTGCACCTTACTTGATGGATTCCGTTGCTGCCGCATTTATCGGCTTTTCTGTCCTTGGGGCTGGGAAGGCTAATGCGTTTGGTACATTTATTGGAGCAGTTTTAATCGGGATACTCCAAAATGGACTTGTGATGATGTCGGTTCCGTATTATGCGATGGATATTGTTAAAGGGGCAGTATTGGCCTTTGCATTGGCGATTACCTACTATAAGCAAAAATAACCTATTCACATTGTGGATAGGTTTATTTTTGCTTTAATCCTTTGACTTTCGCAAATAATTGATAAAAATATCCATTTTTATATTGACAATAATTATATTAACAATGATAATATAAACATAAATAATATGAGGTGAAGATGAAATGAACATACAAGACGTTATTCTTGGCTTTTTATATGAGAAGCCCATGAGTGGATATGACATCAAGCAAATGATGGAGAATTCCGTTTCTTACTTTTTTGATGCATCATTTGGCGCAATATATCCAGCACTTAGGAAAATGGAAAAGGAAGGATTCGTGGAAAAGCAGGTCATCCAACAAGATGGGAAGCCAAACAAGAATTTATTTGTCATTACGGAAAGCGGCAGAGAACAATTTCAACAATACCTTAATAGTCCCATAAATCCAACGATTACAAGGTCAGATGTCCTCATCCGCATCTTTTTTGGCCGATTTACCACAAAGAAGAAAATCAAACAGTGGTTAGAGGAAGAACGCGATAAGAGCCAGGCAATGTATAACAATTTAACAAGAATTGCTGAGATGTTTGGTTCAGATATGGAACAGCACAAAAGGTTTACCTTAGAGTTTGGAATCCGTCAAGCTATGATGATTATGGGAATGGTGGACGAAGAATTAAAAAAATTAAGCGAACAAGGGGAGTCATAAAATGAAGGGAACGGGTGGAATGAAAGTAGTTTTACTCATGTGTTTAGGGGTATTTGTTTGTATGCTTGATTCAACGATTATGAATATAACGCTGCCGGCGATTCAGGATAGTCTGCATACCACATTGGAAACGAGCTCGTGGATGTTGAATGTGTATACCATGACCATTGCCGTCCTAGCGATTCCGATGGCACGGTTTGCCGAAATGTTCGGCAGAAACAAATTTTATATTGCCGGGCTGTTTGTTTTCGGTCTTGGTTCTGCCTTCTGCGGACTGGCAGGCAGCGGGGATTTTCTAATCGCTGCGCGTTTTATTCAAAGCTTCGGAGCTGCCATCCTAATTCCCTGCAGCATGGTGATCGGGATTGCCGCCATGCCAATTGAAAAAAGAGTCCTCCCGTTAACCTTATTGGGGGCAACCCAAGGTTTAGCAACCGCATTAGGACCGACGGTAGGAGGAATCGTTACTGAAAAACTTAGCTGGCATTGGGTTTTCTACGTTAATGTTCCAATTTGTTTACTGGCAATTGTCGCAGCCTTCTTTATATTAACGCTAAAGAAAGAAGGTCGTATAAAATCAAAAATAGATTGGTTTGGATTGCTCTTCTCTATATCAGCCATTTTTCCACTCAATCTTGTATTGGTTAAGGGGAATACATGGGGATGGGATAGCGCCCAGGCAATCATCTGCTATCTTGCTACCGCCTTTTCCATCGCACTTTTCATAATGGTCGAGAAAAAATCGAAGGCGCCAATGGTTAATTTAAATCTCTTTAAAGACCGATTATTTACAGGCTCAGTTTTAACAGTGACAACTGGTTTTATCTTCCTTATCGGTGTAATGGTCCTACTACCTCAATTTTTAACAAACTTCCAGCATAAGACGGAGCTTCAAGCCGCCCTACTTGTCACACCCGTATCTGCAGCCATCTTTGTATTCTCCAACTTCGCCGGTTTGCTTTCAAAAAAAATTGGATATACCATTCCAGTCATCATTGGATTTGGAATAATGGGAATCGCGTACTATCTTCTACACAATTTAAATATCCACAGCACATCAAAGGAGATTATCTTGCTTTGCAGTTTGCTTGGCCTAGGTTTTAGCTTTGTAATTTCCTCTGCCACGATTGCCAGTACGTCCTCATTTGAAGGGGAGATGCTTACAGCTTCTCAAAGTGTATTTTCAATGCTAAGGCAAGTAGGGGTAGTATTAGCGGTCGCCATCTTTGTTGCCGGGCTGACGAATAATATTCAAGATAAAAAGCAAGATGTTACACATTTTGCTGCACAAAGGCTTGAAAATCTCGCTGTCCTAGAGTCCGCAAAAGAGAAAATATTAAGGGAAACGAAGAAATCAATTTACGCGGAGAACAAAGATTTGAGAACAAAGCCTACCCTAATTACAAACACAGAGCGCCAACAAATCATTGACAAGAATGTCCAAAGCGCTTTGGCCTCTATTCCTGAAGAACAAAGATCCCAGGTTAAAGAGCAGATTTACCAAAAGGTCGAAAAACAGGTGGATGATGATATTGATAAGAATAAAAAGTTGGTAAAAAATTATGGAAATCAAGTAACAGACTATGCTTTAAAAACAATCTCCTCCAGTTTTGCCGAGCTTTATAAATCCAGTATTCCGTTTGTATTACTAAGCTGCCTAACGGGGATTGTATTTTGGGAAAGAAAAAAGAAGTCAGCAGCATCTTTTCTAAATACGACTGCAACGAGTGAATAAGAAATAACTAATAATGAAAATTTGGCGTCAATGAACGGGAAACATGTCTGCGTGTGTAAGCGCAGACTGTTTTCATATCGGGATTCATTTTCCTGAAATTTTGATGTAACCGTATTCTTCTTGTTTGTGTTTCATTAATAATTGCTTCACGGGCTTGTTTTGATTTAAACTAAGTAACAAATGTAAAAACATGTGGAGAAAAATCGATGACAAAACAAGTTGAAACAACATCTGAAGTGATAGAGGTTTGCTTACTTGCGGGTAAAATTATGCTTCAAAGCGGCGGGGAAACATACCGTGTGGAAGATACAATGATGCGGATTGCCGCAGCATTCGGTATTGAAAATACCCACAGCTATGTAACTCCTACAGGGATTATTTTTTCGGCAGAAAGTTCGGGGCCAACAAGAACCAAGCTTATTCGAATATCGGAGCGTTCCACAGACCTGAAAAAGGTCGCCATGGTGAATAGTATCTCTAGAAGTATAAGCAGCGGGGAAGTTAATCTGAAAGGGGCCTGGCAGCAGTTAAAAGAAATTGATTCATTAGTCGTTACTTTTCCCCTAAGGATTCAAGTGGCTGCCGCCTCATTAGCAAGCGGCTGTTTCATGATTATGTTTAAAGGGGTATGGAATGATTTTATTCCGGCAATGATTGCGGGAGGAGTAGGGTATTATAGCTTCGTTCATTTCCACCGCTTTGTCCCGGTCAAGTTTTTCTCGGAATTTTTGGCATCCTTTGTCATTGGCTTGCTTTCTTTCTTATTTGTATGGATGGGTGTTGGTCAGCAGTTGGATAAAATTATAATAGGCTCGGTTATGACCCTCGTACCAGGTCTTTTGCTGACAAATGCTATCAGGGATTTAATGGCGGGGCATTTGGTTTCAGGGTTGTCCAAAGGAGCGGAAGCATTTCTGACGGCCTTCGCTATCGGGACGGGAATTGCCGTTGTATTATCATTTTTATGACGTTAGGGTGGATGTAAGGTGGCTATATTGGGTCAGTTAATAACAAGCTTTATTGCAACAGGTGCGTTTGGAATCATTTTTAATGCCCCGAAGGAAACATTGGTGAAATGCGGCTTGATAGGGATGGGCGGTTGGCTGGTCTATTATCTTCTTGAACGCTATTTTGATGATGCTATTTTGGCATCGCTGGCAGCCACCATTTTTGTTGCAGTCATCAGCCAGGAGTTGGCAAAGTTTTATAAAACACCCGTCATCATTTTTAGCGTTGCGGGAATTATTCCACTGGTGCCCGGCGGTTTAGCCTATAATGCGATGCGTAACTTTGTTGAAAATGATTATAATACTGCCATCGGCTTAGCAGCAAAAGTATTTATGATTGCCGGTTCTATTGCCTTTGGGCTTGTCTTTTCAGAAGTCATCAATCAAGTGATTCGAAAAATTAATCAAAATAGGGCAAGGACTAAAATTCCTTCTAGATAACTCTAGAAGGAATTTTTTAAGTTAAAGTTAAGGAATTGCAGTTAGGATATATATGGTAATGTTTTTTCCTTTATCGGATCCGTTCTATTTGATATGGTTATATAATAGTATATTAAAAATCTAACGGATTAGCCCTGAAAATATAACAAGGAACGGTATGCTAATTTATGAGAAAAGTGTTATTTAGTTTGATCTTAGTATCCATTATGTTGATTGGTGTAAAAATGATGCAAAAGGATGAATTTAATTGGCAGGATGTCGAACAAATAAAGGAAACAATTCGGTCAGAGTCAACTAAAGTGGTGTCAAAATTACAAGCCGCAAGTAATGGGTTTATTGATGATGTAATAGAACCGATTAGAAATATAGAAAATGCACCAGAAACAGTTAATCCGGAACAAATGCTGCTGGATGTACCATTTTTGAATCAAATGGACCAACCCAAGTTGCGAAATGGCTGTGAGGTAACAAGCTTGGCGATGATTCTAATTTATCATGGAGTAAATGTAACAAAAAACGAGTTGGCTGAAAATATAAAAACAGTCCCCTTTACCGATAGTAACGGAAAAAAGGGAAATCCTCATGTCGGATTTGTTGGAGATATGGCCAATGGCCCGGGATTAGGAGTTTACAATGAGCCGGTACTAGAATTGGCAAAAAAATATGTGGGTGACAAAGCAGTTAATTTAACGAATCATTCTTTTGATGACTTATTAAAAAAAGTGGAGCAAGGGCTGCCGGTTTGGGTTATTACAACTACTAGCTTTGCTCCGGTCTCAGTATTCCAAACTTGGGATACACCTCAGGGGAAAATCGATATTACCTATAGTGAGCATAGTGCCGCGATTACCGGCTACGATGAAAATTATATTTATGTAAATGATCCATATGGGGAGAAGAACAAGAAAGTAAACCGTGAGAATTTTATTAAAGCATGGGAGCAAATGGGGAAGCAAGCGATCGTTATCGAAAAATAAAAAACAGGATGAATGGGCGAAGGCAGAGGAATGAAATATTCCTCTGCCTTCTTAGCTTTTTGATTCAAGTAGAATCCATATCGTAACTTGTGAATGGGTGTGTTTATGATTCAGTCATCCATCGCAAGGTAAAAATTTACTTTATTGTAATTGTTCATAAAAACAAGTTTGCCGCGGTTATTCTTCCACCTGATGGTTTTATACCTAAACGACGTAAGCCCTACCTCTCTTACATCCTAACGGCTCCGAAGCCGATCCAGTGTGAATAAGTTTTTATTTTAAAACATAAGCAGAATGCCAGAAAAAAATTCCTACATTGCGTTATCTTATCTATTACAAGTTACTATATTGTGAAGCACAAATACTAATATTACATGACTATGCTTGTTTTGTCAACAGTTTAATTGAACTTTCCGTTTACAACAGTTACGAATTTCTAAAAAAGGAAAAAGAGAATCCATAATAGAAGTAGTACGTATAATCGATTGAAAGGGGAGTTAGCGGATGGATGGGTTTGATTATAAACGTTACGACGGTCTGGGTCTTGCGGAATTAATCAAAAAGAAGGAACTGCAACCAAAGGAAGTCCTGACAGAAGCGATTCATACAATTGAGCAGCATAACCCAAAGTTGAATGCTGTTATTAACAAATTTTATGAAAAGGTAGAAAAAGAAGCAGAAACTGTTGATGTAAATGGGACGTTTGCAGGAGTACCCATGCTTTTAAAGGACATTGCGCAGGAGATAGAGGGGGAAAAAATCACTTCTGGCTCTAAGGCATTTCAAGGATACAGGGCAGAAGCTGATTCCGAATACGTGAAACAGGTGCGCTTGACTGGAGCTTTGTTTGTAGCCCAAACCAATGTTCCAGAGTTTGCTTTAATGGGAATTACCGAACCGGCTTTCTATGGCCCAACTAGAAATCCATGGAACCTGAATCATACCCCAGGTGGTTCAAGTGGTGGCGCGGCTGCCGCGGTTGCGAGCGGGATGGTGCCGATTGCCGGGGCAAATGATGGTGGAGGTTCGATTCGTATTCCCGGTGCCTATTGCGGACTTTCTGGTTTAAAACCAACACGAGGCCGGACACCAGTTGGTCCAAAATACGGAAGGCTTTGGCAAGGGGCCTCTGTAGATCATATTTTATCACGATCGGTACGAGATAGCGCGGCAATGCTGGACGAAATAAGTGTTTTTGAAAAAGCCGCAGCCTTTCATGTACCACCTTTTCATGGTTCATACCTCCAACAAAGCCAGACACCGTCAGGTAAAAAGTATACTATTGCCTTCTCCGTTCAATCACCGCTCGGAACGGAGGTCCACCAAGAATGTAAGAAAGCAGTAATGAAAACAGCAAAGCTGCTGGAATCGCTGGGTCATAACGTTGTGGAAATAGAAGCTCCGGTAGATGGCAGAAAAATTCTTAAAAGCTATCTGACGATGTATTTTGGAGAAGTGGCTGCTGCGATTACCGAACTCGAAACGGTTCTTGGAAGAAAAGCAGTCATGAGTGATGTTGAACCGACAACGTGGATATTAGGTTTAGTAGGAAAGGCAACATCAGCAGAAGCCTTTGTGTTAAGTGTAAGGGAATGGGATAAAGCAGCAATTGCGATGGAGCAATTTCATGAAACATATGATTTTTATCTGACACCAACAACTGCTTTTCCTCCTGCAAAAATTGGCGAACTTGAACCTAGCAAATCTGAAAAACTAGCCATGCAAGTGACAGGAAAACTGGGGCTTGGCGGTCTTTTGAAAAAGGTAGGGACTGTTGAACAGGTGGCAGAAAATAATTTAAAAAGAACGCCATTTACGCAGCTTGCCAATTTAACTGGTCAGCCTGCCATAACGATACCTATTCATCTAACTCCGGAGGGACTTCCTGTTGGCGTTCAATTCATGTCAGCAAGAGGAAGAGAGGATCTATTGTTTGCACTGGCAGGCCTAATTGAACAAACTGATTTCTGGATTCCGGTACAAAACAACCAGTTTTTTAAATAAAACAATGGGGAGGACTTACAACAATATGTAGTCCTCCTTTTGTAGGTTAATAGCGAAATATGTCGAAATTCATAGTTTTTCTGTTTTTTATGTCATTTTTCGCACGAAAAATGGTAAGATAGTAGTAGAGAATATAACATTTATGATTTTTCAGATAATTCGTTTGCAAACAAGGCCAAGGGAGCTATTTACATGAAGGAAGGTACCAACAGTCCTAAATTAATCTATGAAGAAAAAAAGGCAATCAAGCTATTTTTGTGGTTGTTTAATGTCATTTTTTTCTTGTTTGATATTTTCTATTTTTATATTTACCCATTTTACACACATGAAAATTATACTTTGGTTCAGCGAGATGGATTAGGAGTTTGGCTGTATTGTCTTATCATTGCATTACTTCTAATTGCACTATATTTTCTAAAAAAAGGGAATCCTTATATTATTAAATATATTTATATATTAAGCTATTTTTGTATTGACATAGTAGATAATCTTTTAAGATATGCAGGAACGACTAAAACCTTTGCTTCAGGAAATATAGTCGAAATATTATTTATCCTCTTTTGCCCGATTTTTGTTAATAAAAAATACTTTTGGGTTGTCGCAGTAGGACTAATAAGTAAGAATGTAATAATAGGTGTAGTTTTGCAAACTTTTTATCCCCTTTTTCCAGCTATGGTCTTTTTTGTTCTGTCGCTAATTGCTTATATTTTATTAACGCGTTTTAATTCATATATTAATTCGTTAAGTCGTGTTTATGAAGAACTTCACAAGAAAGAAAAGTTAGCGGTTGTTGGTCAAATGGCTACAGCAATTGGGCACGAAATTCGGAATCCACTTTCTTCATTAAAAGGTTTTACGCAACTGCAGCAGGAAAGGAATCCGGTGGGGAATGAATTTTATCCAATCATGATTCAGGAAATTGATCGAATTAATTCTATTGTCGATGATCTAATGTATCTAGGAAAACCAAAAGAAATAACATTTGAAAATGCCCGCATTGAAGAAATAATAACCTATACACTATCGATTACAAATCATCAGGCAGAAGGAAATGGTATTACGGTTGAGACTGCCATAGCAGAACCTTTACCACCTCTTGAATGTGATGCACAGCAACTTAAACAAGTCTTTCTTAATTTAATCAAAAATGCTATTGAGTCGATGCCTGGAGGTGGAAGAATACAGATTCTTATTAAGAGTGTTGAAAAACACAAAATATATATATCCATTCAGGATGAAGGTTGCGGGATTGCTAATGAAAATCTTCCAAATTTAGGGGAACCGTTTTTTACAACAAAAAAAGATGGAACTGGTCTAGGGTTATTGGTTACCACCCAGATCATCAAGGATCATAATGGAGAGCTGAATATTGAAAGTGAGATTGGAAAAGGAACAAAAGTTGATGTAGTGTTGCCAATGTCACAGGGGGGAATTGGCAAAAAATAGTTCTTTAATTATACAAAAATCGGCAAAATAAAGTGTTTCAACAACTTTTCCAATGAGATATAATGTAGAGGTATATTGGATTTTGATAGATTTTGTTAACGATTAATATAAATTTAAATATTTATTAATTATATCATGAGTGTGTTCGATACGCTTGGAGGTTTATATGATACCGCAAGAAGAAAAACAAACAGTGAAATGGTTTCTTTTATTTTTCTATATAATTTTACTAGGCTATGATTTTTTTTATTATTACATTTTACCTATTTTTATTAGACATGAAAAAGGTGGTTTTCCTAGTAACTTTTGGTGGATCAACTATTTTGTGTTAGCGGTATTGATTCCGGTCATGATTTATTTAAGTAAGTTAAATAGACAATTTTGGATTAAATATGTTTTTTTTATTAGCTATTTATTAACTGCTTTTACTGTTGACATTTTATCCTATTATGGTAGAGGGGATTCCTACACTAGTGGAAATGTAGTAGAGATATTTTTGATTTTAACATTACCACTATTCTTGAATTCAAGGTACTTTTGGTTAGTGAGTATAGGAGTAATAGCAAAATATATTTTAACTAGTTTTATATTTAATACTACCTATCTCATCCTGCCAATTATATTATTTGTAATTTTATCAATTATGTCATTCTTTTTATTGGTTCGGTTTCAGGGGTATGTCAAAGCAATTAGCACTTCTTATGATAATCAGTTACAAGGAATTGTAAAAGGAGTAATTGCTACTTTAGAGCTGAAAGACCCTTATACAAGGGGACATAGTGAACGTGTTGCAAACTACGCTCTATTATTGGCTAAACAATTGGGTGGGTTTTCGAAGGAAGAACAAAAATCATATTACTATGCATGTTTATTGCACGATATTGGGAAGGTACATATTCCAGATTCAATATTAGTGAAACCAGAGAAGTTAACTAAGGAAGAATTTGAAATTATAAAAACTCATCCAGTTGTTGGTGCAGATGCCGTCAAGGATGTTGAAGGAATAAATGAAAGTATTTCTGTCATCCGTTCTCATCATGAGCGCTGGGACGGTAAGGGGTACCCAGATCAATTAATGGGTGAGGATATTCCTTTACTGGCTAGAGTTACTTCTATCGCAGATGCTTTTGATGCCATGACATCGTCTCGATCTTATCGTGCAGCAATGCCTGTTGAAGAAGCCTATAAACGTATTATTGATGGGATAGGGTCTCAATTTGATCCAACGCTTGTGGAGGAATTTAAAAAGGTATTCCCAGCTTGGGTCGAATTTCATAAAACATATCCATGGACTAAACAATGGAATTTACCTAAGGAGGTGGAGTTATGAAAATCCGTAAGCTTAAGAAAGTAAAAACGACTTGCTGGTGGTGTGCTTTTGTAGGAATAAAGGCTTAAGAGTGGAGGATGCTAGCTATGGCTACGCATCCTTCTTTATTGTAAAATCACAAGCTAAAGGGTGTTGAAATGAACCTTACATTTGATTCACGTCTATTGTTAGTTCCAATTAATTTCCGCAAGGATAAAAAAAATTATATTATCGAGGATGCAGCATCTGGTGAATTTTATGAAATGCCAGGGATTTGTATTGAAGCAATAAATTTAATGATTCAAGGTGAGCATTTAGGTGAAATTGAGAGAAAACTGAAGATGACATATCCTAATGAAGAAGTTGATCTTCTCGATTTTGCTCAACAGTTATTAGAATTGCAATTGATTGAGGAAATTGATGGTGTAAAGGTTGCTAGACAGGTATACCAAAAGGAACCATTAGGTTTTTTATCGATTTCGCCAAAGATCGGAAAATTCTTTTTTAATAAATTTTCTTATCCTATATATTTAATCTTATTCATTGTAAATCTTATCCTTTTCATTGTTAACCCCTCCTTATTTCCTCATTATGAAGATATATTTGTTTTTGATATTATGGTGTTAAATGTGGTTGTATGGTTGACGCTTGCCTTTATTCTGGTGCTTATCCATGAGTTTGGACATACTTTGGCGATGAGAGCCTATAATCTTCCAACCAAACTCGAGATTGGTCATCGTTTATTTTTTGTTGTCTTTGAAACGAATATGTCATCAATCTGGAAACTAGCATCCAAGGATCGGAATGTATTATTTTTAGCGGGTCTTTGTTTTGATATGGTAGCCCTTTTTATTGCTCTAATTTGTCAATTGATTTTTTCAAATAGTCTTACTCTTGGACTGTCGACACTTGCTATCTTTGATATATTTATGAGAATCGTATTTCAATGCTTCGTTTATATGAAAACAGATCTATATTTTGTCTTCGAAAATATAACCGGATGTTACAATTTAATGGAAAATGCTAATAAGACAATTCGTAAATGGTTACCTATTCTAAAATTTAACTCAAAAGATGAGGTTGAATTTGAAAGCGAACGAAAAACGATTTTCTTATACTCCATTTTCTGCATTGTTGGAGTAGGATTAACGCTTTTCTTATATGGAAAGTATTACATTCCAGAGATGATCCATGCAGCAAAAATACTACTTCCCGGATATTTACAATCACCAACAAGCCTTGTTTTCTGGGATGCAGTGGTTTTTACGCTGCAGGTCGGCATCTTCTTACTATTGCTTTTGAATTCATGGCGAAAAAAATACCTCAAGCATTAGTTTGTGTCAGAAATTTGTCTAAAATAATTTTTCTAAGGGTTTTTTCCCCCGAGGATAGGGGAGTTCCCCTATATAGATAACACAACCATTTTTCTTACAATAAGAGTAAGAAAACGGATGTGTTATTTTTTTTTAGGGAGGATCAAGAAAATGGAGTCAACTATTTCTACGACTAAAAAACCGAAAAGCTCTGTCAATGATGCATTTGCATCCCATTTTGCAAAATCAATGTTTCTATCAGTTGTCGGACTACTGATCTTAACTTTTATCGGAACAAGAATGTTCACCCATGTCGACTTGAATTTATATGGATATATGGTTGGAACGATTGTTTTTATCGGCGGGTTCTTCTACCGCTTTATTGCCTGGGGCGAAAGACCGCCGACCAAACTTTTTATTAAAAAGGGTTTAAAGCTGCTTTTTAGAAAAAGTACACCGAAAACGGCAGTGAATCATTTAGCGATTTACGATTTCATTCGTAACCGTGGAATTTACCGTTGGGTGCAGCATATCTTAATCGGTTGGGGCTGCGTTCTTGCATGCTTAGTCACATTCCCGCTCGTGTTCAGCTGGATGTATTTTACAATGGAAGACAATGGCTACTATACAATCGTGTTATTTGGAATGAATGTTATGCATGTAAAAGCAGAAGGGATCATTGCTTGGTTATCCTATAATGCATTAAACATTGCCGCGATCATGGTTACAGCAGGTGTATGCATGGCACTATACCGCCGCTTGAAAAATATGCAGGCTAGAGCAGAACAAAAATTCATATATGACTTTTTACCGCTTTATCTATTACTTTTCATTTCAATTACAGGACTATTATTAACGTTCCAAAACGTTGTCTTACATGGCTGGATGCAGCCGCAAATGTCACTAATCCACCAATTTTCCGTCATCGTGACGTTAATCTATTTACCATTCGGAAAGCTTGCACACATTCCTTTCCGTCCAATGAGCGTTTTCGCAAGAAATTACCGTGAACATTATGGAGAACAGCACATGAAAGAATGTAAGGTATGCGGCGAGGATTTCGTATCTGTGGAGCAATCAAATGATGTCATTCAAGTTTTAGGTGTCAATGAGATCGATTTTAATATGCAAGATGGTTTTAATCTTGCTGAATTATGCCTGCCGTGCCGCAGGAAATACCGGATTTCAAGATTCTCAGGATTCGCGACGCATCAAGTGAAAGTCAAGGAGGCAAACCAGAATGCAAAAGGATAATTTTAGAAATGAACGAGATAAATATTTTAAAGAAGTAGAAAACTTAAACCATCCCAATGAAACATTAGTCAAGACACACTGCAGCTATTGTGCGATGCAATGTGGAATGAACTTAAGGGTAAATACAAAGACAAACAAGATCATTGGGGTTGAGCCTCGATATGATTGGCCGGTAACTTTAGGAAAGATGTGCCCGAAAGGAGTTACTGCTTACCAGCAGGTAAACAATCATGATCGTTTGCTAAAACCATTAATTCGTGATGATCAATCGTTAAAAGGTACGAAAGATGGCTTCCGTGAAGCCAGTTGGGATGAGGCATATGATCTTATCGTAAAAAAATTCACCGAGCTTCAAGAGAATTATGGAAAAGACTCACTCTCAGTTTATAGCGGCGTTTCAATGACAAACGAAAAGTGTTATTTAACTGGGAAATTTGCTCGTGTTGGACTCCAAACCCGCTACATTGATTATAATGGCCGATTCTGTATGGCTAGTGCCGCAGGTGGTTTAAATCGCTCATTGGGTATAGATAGAGGTTCAACAATTCCTTGGACGGATGTACATGAAACTGATTGTATTTTTCTTGCTGGCAGTAATACCGCAGAATGCCATCCAACCATGATGTTCCGGGTTTGGGCAATTCAAGAACGCGGCGGCTATGTGATTGTTGCTGACCCAAGGGAAACGCCAGTTGCCAGAAAAGCAGATCTTCACCTTGATTTAAGACCTGGTACAGACCTTGCGCTTGCTAATGGGATATTAAATTTACTTATTCAAAACGGCTATACGGACGAAGAATTTATAAAAAATCATACAAATGGCTTTGAAGAAACAAAAGAACTTGTTAAACAATTCACACCAGAATATACAAGTGCGATTACAGGTGTGGCACCTGAGAAAATTATTCGTGCGGCAGAATTGTACGGTAAAGCTCCAAATGCGATTGTCATGTTTGCCAGAGGGATTGAGCAGCAAATTAAAGGGGTAGATAACGTTTCTGCCTATACGAATATGGCACTTGTGACAGGGAAAATAGGTCGTGCTAAATCGGGTGTTGCGACAATTACAGGACAAGGAAATGGTCAAGGGGGACGTGAACATGGGCAAAAAGCCGATGCACTACCTGGATATCGTAAAATAGCGAATCCTGATCACGTTAAATATGTTTCAAAGGTGTGGGGTATCGAACCGGAAGAAATGCCACAAGAGGGTGTTTCCGCATTTGAAATGTTTGGATTAATGGAACAAAAGACGATTCGTGCATTATACCTATTGTGTTCAAATCCTGCCGTTTCTGCTCCAGATCAAAATTATGTTCGTGAGCAGTTGAAAAACCTAGACTTCATGGTTTGTGTTGACTTTTTTCTTTCAGAATCTGCTGAATTTGCTGATGTCATACTGCCTACAACAACATGGGCAGAGGATGAAGGGACAACAACAAATGTTGAAGGTCGGATTATAAAGATTAATCAAGCACAAATGCCTCTTGGTGAATCAAAGCCAGACTGGCAGATTCAAATAGAAATTGCAGAGCGAATGGGTCGGGGCAAATATTTTTCTCACTTAAAAACTTCTGAAGACGTATTTAATGAACTTCGTGTCGCATCTAAAGGTGGAACGGCTGATTACTACGGCGTAACATGGGAAAAGATCGACAAGCAAGACGGAGTGTTCTGGCCATGTAAGGATGAAGATGATCCCGGAACACCGCGTTTATTTTTAGATAAAAAGTTCAATCATCCAGATGGAAAGGCAAAAATCTTTGCATTGCCATACAGACCGTCTGCGGAAGAACCGGATGGAGAATACCCATTGCGTTTAACAACAGGACGCGTTGTCTACCATTATTTATCAGGGAATCAGACGAGAAGAATACAATTCCTTCGTGATATGTGTCCGGAACCATTTGTAGAAGTGCATCCGGAAACAGCAGCAAAATACAATATTGAACACGAAGAACTCGTTCGCCTCTATACTCGTAGAGGAGAAACAACTTATAAAGTGAAAATCACAGAGGCCATTCGGGAGGATACCGTGTTTGTTCCTTATCACTGGGGCCATGAAAAATCTATTAATCTATTGACAATTGGTGCTCTTGATCCATATTCACGGATGCCGGAATTCAAGGCTTGTGCCGCGCAGATTGAAAAACTAGAAATGAAGAAGGTGCAGTAAATGAAAAAGAGGCTTTATTTAGAACTTGAAAACTGTATAGGGTGCCGCTCTTGTTTAGCGGCTTGTACACAGTGCGGAGGGCACGAGGAACGTAACCGTAACTATGTTTACGACGTTAACCCGCTTGTTAACCGTCAAACGATGCCTCTTATGTGCCTTCACTGCGTGAATCCTGCATGTGCACGAAGCTGTCCGGCTCAGGCCATCCAAATTCACGAAACAGGTGCTGTTCTATCAGCGCTTGTGGAAAAGTGTATCGGCTGTCAAAACTGTACGATTGCCTGCCCGTACGGTATACCGAAGTTTGATACAGAGCAAAATCTAATGTATAAGTGTGATCTTTGTATCGACCGTACAAAGGATGGTATTCCGCCAATGTGTGCGAGTGTTTGTCCATCCAATACATTACAATGGTTAACCGATGAAGAAATTGAAGCGAAACAAAAGCAATTTAATCTTGATAATGGTAAATGGGTAACAAGCATGCCTTATTTAGAAGGCGAAACTAACGTTAAAGTGAATCTCCCTGGAATCCTGCAGGGCGTCACGAAATTGTTTTAGGAGGGATTAACATGACAGATAAAAATAATAAAATCCCGTTTAATGAAGATAACTATACACATAACATCAATCGCAATAATGAAAGAAAGCTAGATCGCCGAGGATTCATGAAAACCTTGGTTGGCGCTGCAGGTGTCTTTGCAGTTTCCTCGCTTCCATGGGGAGTATTGGCTGTGAAAGAATTAAATGGCCTTGAAGATAAGAAATATCCGAAACAAAAAATCACGGATGTTAGTGCCTTACCTATTGGTGATGCGGTTGACTTTGCCTTCCCTGGAGAGCATGACAGTGCGATTTTAATTCGCCTTTCTGAAAAAAAATACGTGGCCTACCAAAATGCATGTACCCATCTTCGCTGCCCGGTTTTTTGGAAAAAGGATGAGGGTGAAATGCTTTGCCCGTGCCATCACGGCAAGTTTGATGTAGAAACAGGTGCACCAACTGCAGGCCCTCCTAGACGGCCGCTTCCTGAAATTCATGTGAAGGTAGAAAACGGTGCGGTATATGCCGTGGGGGTGAAGCGTTATGAAGCGTAGTTACCTGCCAGTTGCTCTTTTACTTGCGGTTCTAATGTTAAACATTATTTTTACGCAATATATGGTTCATCAATACTTTTATGAACATTTTACAAACACAATTATAGCAGCGGTCATCAACGTTATTTTATTTCCGATCGCCTTCCTTATTTATAAAAAAGGTGTGAATGTCCATGACCAGTGAAACCTATATTGATTTTTGTTTTGTAAGACCAGAATCAGGCGGTTTTGAAGCGGAAATTGATGAATTATTAAAACAGATCTTTACAAAAAAACGTTTGAACTGGTTCATAGAAGAAAAAAAGACTATCGATGGTGCCGAGATGGTTGTGGCAGAAATCAAGGGAATGAGTGACTGGGGTTCAGAAGAAGAAGCCATCCAGTTCATTGAAGAGAATGCAGTAGAGAAGTTTTGGGAGTATCTGCAGGGCTATAAAATGTTCATCTATCCTGCCAAGAGAGGATGTAACAGCTGTGGAACTCATTAATATAGAAGATGTAAAGCATTTTGCCAATGTACCGGTTGAAATTATCATTCAAGATGTTGAGGGCGGCGACCAAGCCCCGGCTGTGAAAAAAACAGTGAAGAAAGTTCAATATTGTCCGGATGAAACGCATATCCGATTTTACTTTGACGATTTTAATTTTCTCGCTGTGCCCCGAGCAAGTCGTGTAACTAAGACTGAAGAACAATGGTCAGCATCTGATCCGGAAAGTGGATTGACATATACTGTTAAAAAGGTTCAGGTCTTTTAATTAAGAACCTGCCTTTTTTTTAATAAAAGGTGGTGCAAAATGGAAAATTTACATGCGAAGCAGCAGATCAGCTCTTATATTATTCAATCTCAAGAGGAAGAAATTAAACGAATTGCCTTGGAGCTTCACGAAGGTGTCGGACAAAATCTGTACAGTATTTTAACCGGGTTGCAGGTCGTTGAATCTGCCGCAAAAGAACCGCATATGAAAAATTATGTTCGTGAAATGGGGTCGCTGATAGAAAAGACGATTCAGGAAATAAGGCTGCTGTCTGTTGAATTGCATCCACCTGCCTTAACTACCCTTGGATTACTTCCTGCTGTAAGAAGCTATATTAAGTTATATACCTCAACATTTGGCATTCTAGTTGATTTAGAATCGACGGGTGTAGAAAAATTAATGCCTGAGCAGAACAGAATCGCCGTCTTTCGTGTCTGTCAGGAAGCACTTGCGAATATTGCAAAATATGCGGATACATCAGATGTGAAAATAAATTTTGTCTGGAACAAAGAGGAATTAATTATAACCATTCATGACTTCGGAAAAGGCTTTCAACTAGAGGAACATATTGATAACCATCATTCATACGGTCTTGCAGCAATGAAGGAAAGAATGCTTCTAACTGGCGGGAAGACGACGATATCATCTAAAATAGGGGAAGGAACATCTATTGAACTATCTCTACCGTTATAGGAATCAAAAGGAGAGTTAAAAATTGATAAAAATCCTGTTGGTTGATGATCATGCTGTTGTTAGAAGCGGCTTAAGAATGCTGCTGAATACAAATCCCGAGATGGAAGTTGTCGGGGAAGCCTCGGAAGGTAATGAAGGAATTAAAAAGGCTTTAAAGCTGGAACCTGATGTTGTGGTCATGGATTTAAGTATGCCGCATGGAAAAGATGGATTGTCAGCGACCACAGAACTAAAAAAGTTAAAACCTGAGATCAATATATTAATTCTTACGATGCATGATGACGATGAATACCTATTCCGTGCCATTCAAGGCGGGGCATCTGGCTGTATTTTAAAAAGTGCGCCGCACGATGAATTAATGTCAGCAATCGAATCAGTTGCGGCTGGCGATGCTTATCTTCATCCATCAGCACAGAAACGATTAATGGAAGAGTATTTGGGAAGCCTTAAACTGGATGGCAGTGATACGTATAATCTCTTATCTGATCGTGAAAAGGAAGTTTTGACATTGATCGCTAAAGGCTATTCTAATAAGGAAATAGCGGAGCAGTTAGTGATTAGTGTGAAAACGGTTGAAACCCATAAAGGAAATTTGATGGAAAAACTGCAGATGAAAACCCGGCCCGAGTTGGTGGAATATGCCGTTAAAAAGGGGTTATTAGGTTATGGAATTTAAGGAGCATTACCTTAGATGATAGCGATTAAGGAAATTCAAACAGTTACGGAAATGTGCAGTATAGTAATGGCAGCTGCAAACAGTGAATTTGTCGCTCTTGCGATCCAAAATGAATCTGGACCTGATGTAAGGTGGCATTATGCCGCAGGTAATTTGAATGATAAATACAAAAGAATAACCGTCCGTTTCGGGAAAGGGATTGCAGGAAAAGTGATTTCAAGTGGCAGCCCAATGATGATGACAAACTTTCCTCACGATATTTTGGGGAAAGTGACGGATTTTCCAATTGCCCTTGCTGAAAAACTTGTGTCCTCTTATGCGGTTCCTATATTTTTTAATGCAGTTCCGAAAGGGGTATTGCTCGTGGGGAAAAGGGAGAAATATTCCTTTACCGAAGAGGAGCAGGAAGCAGTAAAGGATTCTGCACTATCCTTAGAACAAATTCTAAAAGAGCATTTACTGTAATGCGGGGGACGGAAATGGATATAGATATTCAGCAAACCAAAAATGAACTGATGGATTATAAATTTGCCCTTGATGCATCTTCGATTGTTGCCATCACGAATTCGCAGGGCACCATTACATATGTGAACGATCAATTTTGCCATATCTCCAAATATTCGCGGGAAGAACTTTTGGGACAGGATCATCGGATCATAAGTTCGGGTTTCCATTCTGGGGACTTTTTCAAAGAAATGTGGAGAACAATTGGTTCGGGGAAAGTTTGGAAAGGCGAAATTTGTAATCTTGCCAAAGATGGAACCTATTACTGGGTTGATACCACAATTGTTCCATTTTTAAACGAAAAGGAGAAGCCTTACCAGTATCTGGCGATTCGCTATGAGATTTCGGAAAGGAAGCGTGTAGAGCAGGAATTACAAAAAATGATGGCAACCATCATTGACGTTCAAGAAGAGGAACGAAAGCGCTTATCACGAAATTTACATGATGGAATCGGTCAAAATCTATATAGTCACCTCATTACCATCAACCGGTTGCTTTCTGAATTGGAGCATCCCTTACTGACGCAAATGCAAAAGGAAGCGACGGAATTGATTGAAGAAATCCGTGAAATTTCTTGGGAGCTGCGGCCGTCTGTGTTAGATGACCTTGGATTGGTACCGGCTATCCGCTCTTATTTATCGCGATTTTCAGATCACTACCATATCGATGTTTATTTGGATTGTGTCTTAAACCGCCGCCTTGATATCAGTATAGAGCTCACAATATACCGGATTATTCAGGAGGCATTAACGAATATCCGAAAGTATGCAGAGGTTTCCGAAGCTACTGTAATCGTCAGAGAGATGGATGATGTAGTACGGGTGATGATTGAAGACAAAGGTAAGGGGTTTGACATGAAACAGCGATCACCGGGAGTAGGTCTTTTCAGTATGGACGAACGGGCGCGATCAGTCGGAGGAGAACTTTTGATTACCGCTTCACCAGGAAAAGGCACAAAAATAATCCTAGAAATACCAATAACATTTGCAAGTTAAAAAAGGTGTCAGGCACCCAAATGGTGCCTGACACCTTTTTCCATGTCTAGCTCCAGCGCCCAGCGGCTAGTGTCCTTCGCTCTCCGCCCTACGATAAGTCAACATCA
>NZ_AJLS01000120.1 GCF_000307875.1 Neobacillus bataviensis LMG 21833 | reverse complement strand
TGACTTATCGTAGGGCGGAGAGTGAAGGACACTAGCCGCTAGGGCGCTGGAGCTGGAATATAGAAAAAGGAAGCCAACTTTGAGTGGCTTCCTCTTTGTTTACTATTTCGAAAGACTCACACCGTCACCGGCGCCAGCTTCTGTAACTTCACGAATAGCATTGCGGTCATATGTTAGACGGCTGCCGTCTCCACATTTAATCACAGCTTTATTTTCATCGATAGAATCGATAAAACCATGCAGCCCGCCAATCGTGACGATCTTATCACCTTTTTTCAATTCCCTTTGCATGTTTTGAACGGCCTTTTGGCGTTTTTGCTGCGGGCGAATTAATAGGAAATAAAATAACACAAACATTAATATTAATGGAACGATTGTACCCAAACCTTGCATCTTGTTTCCCTCCTTTCAAAAAGTATCTATTAGAAATTTTTCGCGTTCGGTTTATTAAAACCATAACGTTCAAAAAACTCTTCGCGGAAATCACCAAGCCGGTCTTCCATAATAGCTTGTCTGACTTTCTCCATTAATCTTAACAGAAAATAGAGATTATGGTAAGAAGTTAATCGAATTCCAAAAGTTTCATCGCATTTAATCAAGTGGCGAATATAGGCTCTGCTATAATTTCGGCATGTATAGCAATCACATTCAGGATCCAGCGGGCCAAAATCCTTCGCAAACTTGGCGTTTTTTACTACAAGACGCCCTTCACTTGTCATTAATGTACCATTGCGGGCAATTCGTGTTGGCAAGACACAGTCAAACATATCAATTCCGCGAATTGAGCCGTCAATTAACGAGTCAGGTGATCCTACGCCCATAAGGTAGCGAGGCTTATTAGATGGTAAGAGCGGTGTCGTGAATTCCAGCATCCGGTTCATGATATCCTTTGGCTCTCCAACGGATAAACCACCAATAGCATACCCTGGGAAGTCAAGGGATGTCAGGTCTCGCGCACTTTGTTTACGAAGCTCTTCATATTCTCCGCCTTGGACAATTCCAAATAAGCCCTGGTCGTCCGTGCGCTCATGCGCCTTTAGGCAACGCTCAGCCCATCTAGAGGTCCGCTCGACTGACTTTTGCATATATTCAAATGTAGCAGGGAATGGCGGGCACTCATCAAAGGCCATCATGATATCAGAGCCAAGGGCATTTTGGATTTCCATCGCTTTTTCCGGCGATAAAAATAATTTTTCCCCGCTCATATGGTTGCGAAAATGAACCCCTTCTTCTTCAATTTTACGGAATTCACTTAGACTGAACACCTGGAAACCGCCGGAATCAGTTAAAATTGCACGATCCCAATTCATAAATTTATGAAGACCGCCTGCTTCTTTTATAATCTCTTGTCCCGGGCGAAGCCACAAATGATAGGTATTGCTTAAGATAATCCCGGCACCCATCTCTTTTAAATCTTCGGGCGACATCGTTTTCACAGTCGCCAAGGTTCCGACCGGCATAAAGGCCGGTGTATCAAAGGAACCGTGCGGCGTGTGAACACGGCCAAGCCGTGCCCCTGTTTGTTTACATGTTTTTATTAATTCATAGCGAATCGCTGTCAAATTGTTGTCTCCTTCCTTTTGTTGCGGTGTTCCACTAGAGAATGAACATTGCATCGCCAAAACTGAAAAAGCGATAGCGCTCCTCAACAGCTGTATTATAGGCATGCAAAATATGTTCTCTTCCGGCCAAGGCACTGACAAGCATGATCAAGGTTGATTTTGGTAAATGGAAATTAGTAATCATACCATCAATCGCTTTAAATTCATACCCCGGATAAATAAAAATACTCGTCCAACCACTGCCCTCAGTGAATTTTCCATCATTTTGGGAGGCAATGGTCTCCAATGTTCTTGTTGATGTGGTTCCAACAGTAATAATTCTACCGCCTTTACTTCTTATATCATTAAGTAGGCGGGCAGTTTCATCTGTTACTGTATAAAATTCGGAGTGCATATCATGCTCAAGTACATCATCGACACTTACAGGGCGGAAGGTACCGAGTCCCACATGAAGTGTAATAAAGGCGATATGGACACCCATTTCTTTTAACTCCTTTAACAGGCCTTCAGTAAAATGGAGTCCTGCTGTAGGAGCCGCCGCTGAACCAGGTTCGCGTGCGTAGACCGTCTGATAGCGATCACGGTCATCAAGCTGCTCTTTTATGTACGGAGGCAGCGGCATTTCCCCTAATTGGTCAAGCACCTCGTAAAAGATACCTTCGTAATTGAAATCCAATACTCTGCCGCCATGCTCAGCTGTTCCGGTGCAAACCGCCGTTAGCAGTCCATCACCGAAAATAAGCTTAGTCCCTTCCTTCACCCGCTTAGCCGGTTTGACAAGTGTTTCCCACTGGTCACCTTCAAGTTGTTTTAATAAAAGGACTTCAATTTTGGCACCAGTATCATCTTTCACACCAAAAAGGCGTGCTGGTAACACCTTGGTGTCATTTAAGACAAGGCAATCCCCTTCACGCAAATATTTGGTAATATCTTTAAATACCTCATGCTTTATTTCGCCTGTTTGTTTATCCACCACCATCAATCGACTATCTGTCCTTGTTTTAAGTGGTACTTGCGCAATTAATTCTTCAGGTAAGTGAAAATCAAATAAATCTACTTTCATATTATGACATCCTAATCTGTTTTAAAATGATCACGGAGCTGGTATCTCCATACCAAAATGTTGATATACAGCCGCCGTAACTACCCTGCCGCGCGGTGTTCGCTGCAGGAAGCCGATTTGCAGTAAATACGGTTCATATACATCCTCAATGGTTTCCGACTCTTCACCAATAGAAGCGGCAATTGTATCTAAGCCAACAGGTCCGCCGCGGAATTTTTCAATAATTCCTTTTAAAAGTTTATGGTCAATATGATCAAGACCTAGACGATCGACCTGGAGCAGTTCAAGTGCTTCTCTTGCAAGTGCAAGGTTTATTGTACCATTTCCTCTTACTTGAGCAAAATCCCTCACCCTGCGAAGAAGACGATTGGCAATCCTTGGGGTTCCCCTTGCTCTCCTGGCAATTTCAGCGGCAGAGGAATCATCGATTTCCGTACCGAAAACTTCTGCCGTCCTAATGACAATATTTTTTAATTGATCTTCTTTATAATACTCGAGCCGGCTTAAAACTCCAAATCTGTCACGTAACGGGGCTGATAAGGAGCCCGCCCTCGTTGTTGCACCGACAAGTGTAAACGGCGGGAGGTCGAGGCGGACAGACCTGGCACTTGGCCCCTTGCCAATCACAATATCAAGGCAAAAGTCCTCCATCGCCGGATAGAGTACCTCTTCAATTGTTCGCTGTAGCCTGTGAATTTCATCAATAAATAACACATCACCCGGCTCCAAGGCCGTTAAGATTGCTGCTAAGTCACCAGGTCTCTCAATTGCCGGACCAGAGGTGGTACGAATGTTCACGCCCATTTCATTGGCGATAATAACGGCAAGCGTCGTCTTCCCGAGTCCAGGTGGTCCATAAAGGAGCACATGGTCTAACGTTTCCTTCCTGAGCCTTGCTGCCTTTATAAAAATTTCGAGGTTTTCCTTGACTTGATTCTGGCCGATATATTGCTTTAAGGTTTGCGGCCGAAGGCTTTGTTCTAAACTTATTTCACTTTCGTTCACTTCACTAGAAACAATCCGCTCATCCATGAAACATCACCTATTTTAAAAGCCGCTGGAGGGCCTTTTTAATGTATTGATCGGTCGAAAGCTGTTCTTTTCTTAATTCAGGTGAAATCTTTTTAATTTCTTTTTCCGAATAGCCGAGCGCCTTTAATGCTAGCATTGCTTCATCAAAGGCAGAATTACTAGCTGCTGATGGCAATGAAAATGTATCGGCATTAAATAGATTCGGAAAGTAATCTGGCACAATATCCTGCAATTTCCCTTTTAGGTCTAGAATCATTTGCCGCGCTGTCTTTTTACCCACTCCAGGGAATTTTACCAAGAAGCTTTCATCTTCATTTTCAATCGCCGCGACCACCTGCTGAACCTCACCGGAAGCAAGTATGGCAAGCGCCCCTTTCGGCCCAATACCGGAAACATTTAATAGTTTTGTAAACAGCTTTTTTTCTTCTCTTGTTTCAAAGCCGTAAAGTGCGATAATGTCTTCGCGAACGTAATGATACGTGTAAACCGTTATCATTGTTTCCATTTTACCTGCATAAATAAACGGATTCGGCGTTGCAATTTGATAGCCAATCCCATTATTTTCAATAACAATATATTCCGGACCGACAAACTCCACGGTTCCTTTTATAAATTCATACAATCGATTTCTCTCCCCAAAGTTTCACTAAATTATATTCTACCATACAAATTTAAGGGAGTTGAAGAAAATAGCTAAATATGAGCAAAACCTGAAAAGGATAATGGTACTACCAAAAGCGTTTGGCGGAATTATATAGTAAGTTGGCGGAATCCGCAGACTAATATGATACGGAACGTTGCTTTCACCAAAAAAACAGGCTGATTTAACCAAATCAGTCTGTTTGGGTGAATCTTCTATTCTTTTTTAACGGAATATGGCTTAAACGTTTCTAAAACTTGTACATAGTGATCCTTTGATTTAATCGGGATACCTTGAATCAGCTCTTCCTGCTTTTTGCTCTCTAGCTTCCTAATATCTATTTGAAAAAAAGATTGAATGATTCGTGATTGACCCGGTCTTCCATTAAAAATAGTCAATATCCCATCTTCCGTTACACCAAAAAATCCATTTGCTTTCAGCAATGGTGAGATATCATCTACTTGTTGTCGAAAAACAAAGGTCGATTCATCAATGTCTATAAGCTGCCACTGGTCATATTTCGCCCAAAAGTTTTCCATCGACCAACTCGTCTCGTGAATGACTTCCTGACTTATTTCACCATCAAGATAGATTCTTTCTAAAATGACCGTCATCGTAAGTGGTTCTGCTTGATGGTTATCCTGTTGTGCAGCAGCACCGTGCGTCATCATTCCAGGGGCACCGCCGATAAACATGAAGAGAATAACAGCAGTTACGGCTAGTATAAACCGGTTCATTGCTATCCAATTGACCCTCATGTTACTCACCTCTTATTGTTAAAAATTGAACAATCTTTACTCCTAGTTTAGCCTTTTATTGCCTTTTTATCCGATAAAATTTAAAGGGGCAAAGCCGCGAGTGCTTTACCCCTTTTGTCCAGCTACAGCGGCTAGGCGCTGTAGCTTTTCTAACTATCTTCCACCCTTATTCCGTTGGTTATCATTATGAATGTTCCGGTCGCGTCCAATGGCGCCTTCATCAGTGAAGACGGTTACCCCTCTTCCTTTTGCATAAGGCTTCACAACATTCTTTATTGCTCTCTTAGTATCAGCTGCTTTACTGTTATCATGTAATTTCACCGATACAATGACGGTATTCCCGTAAGCTACAGACCGTACATCTTGAACATTATTGATCGCCGCTACTTTGTTTCTAATTTTATTGGAAAAATCATCTTGGAAATTCGGATTCGTCGCCACACCGGTATTTCCCATATTCGTGCTCAAATGACCGTGATAATTCATATCACTTGTGCTAAAACGATTGTCACGCTGAAAAAAGTTTCGATCCTTCTTGGCTAACGGAGTCGTTGGATTTTTAGGGTTTCCATTTTCGTCCCTCGTTTGCATTTGCCGTCTATTTTGTTCATTAATGACCTGATCCTCTGCCCCAAGATTGTGATCCATCATTTCAGTGATCGCACCATCATTATCCCTTATTAACTCGTTACCATTATTCGGGTGGTTTTCATTAGAATAATAACCAATCGGCCGTGTCAGATTATTATTTCCCTTTACGCCCGCACGATTATTATCACTTGCACATCCCGCCGCACCTAACAGTAAGAATGCGGAAAGAGGAATCATCCACTGTTTCTTGTTCAAGCGAAAAACCCCCTCGAAACAATCTGAGCATCCTAAACATGCTCATGTATAGCTTGTTATTTTCGAGGAGATTTCATTCATTTCACTTTTTCCTGTAACTGGTCAATAAATTTTTTCCTAGAGTAAAACTGACCGATGGATAAATCCATTACTTGCCTAAGCTTTACCTGATCGGTATACAACTTTTCCCGAATCAATCGGTTCCATTCGCGAAAAATATCTGCAGGATATGCTAAAGCGTACAAAAATGCCTCTTCCTGTAAATGGTTTCGAATCTGCTTTAAACCTGCAAGTTTTTCAAATGACCAGTCGATGAATGGCAATATTCTGTTCGCATATTGTAAATAATCAAAAGACGGGGGACCAACACTGATTAAATCAAAATCAATTAAATGTAAACTTCCATTCCTATCACGTAAAAAATTATGATGGGCGACATCTCCATGGAGGATTACCAAAGGTTCTTGTCTAAAAAAGCTGCGGTGCTTTTCAATGCCTGTCAATGACCATTCGCCCCAAGATATAATTTCAGAGAGAAATGGATCATTCATAAAATATTTCAGAAAAGGTAGATGATTTGAAAAAGTATGGAGCCGCTCTGTCCATTTTTCTGATATATGACCTTTTGGGATCAATGTTCGATAGCGAGTTTCAAACGTTGCCGTAGTCCGATGAAATTGTTCTAAAAGCTCAATTCCTTCCCGACGATTTTTCTCCGTCAGAAATGAAAAAGCTGTTTTATTTGGATAAATGTATTCGATACAACCAAAGTAGGTTCCTTCAAAAAATAGCTGTTCTTTTACAGAAGGAGCTAAAAACCTATACGTTTGAAAAAATCCTTCTTTCCTTAGTGTTGCGGTAAATGCCTCCTGGATCTTTAGCCTATTATAGGAATGATACCCTTTAAGGATGTAAGTATGCTTGTCAGTAATTAATAAAAAAACAGAATTTCTTATTTGGACAAACTCGATGATTTTTTCATAAAACTGTGACTGAAAATAAGAGAAGAGACGATCAAAATAATCATCGTCTCCTTTTTGGTTAACTAACCTATTAATTGCTTTCATCTCGGTAACCCGGCATGCCGTAAGGATTGTGTCCACCAGGTTCCATTCCATACGGATTCATATATGGAGGCTGGGCAACATTGACAGGCCCCGAATATGGTGCGCTGTATATTGGTGGTGTCGGCGGGACGAAATTCGTCGGTGCGGCATTTGGTACAGCATTCGGTGCAGCTGCGGCCGGTTGCATGACACCCATGGAAGGCGCAGGTCCACAGCCGCAATCACCACCAGCTCCTACAGGCAGCCCCTGTGCTGGCAAGTTTTGGATGTATGGCATTTGACCATAAGCTGCAGGTGAAATCATATCGGATGATTCAAAACCCATGGGTTGCCCCATTACCTGCCCGCCCATTTGCGGATAACCGTAGGGTGAGGCGGTGGCAGGGCCCATCCCGTAAGGATTCATCCCAGGGTTCCCGTACATTGTGCCAGGCATTACTGGTGCTGTTTGCGCAAACTCCGCCGGATTTTGACCTGGAACCCCCCCGGCAGCAGGGCCTGCCATTGGGTAACCGGTTGGTCCTGCTCCCGGATATCCGGCTGGATAACCCCCTGGCATTTCTCCGTAACCTCTCGGCATCTGGCCGTAGCCTTGTGGCATTTCTCCGTATCCTGCTGGCATCTGACCGTAGCCTTGTGGCATTTCTCCATAACCTGTCGGCATCTGGCCGTAACCTTGTGGCATTTCTCCATAGCCTGTCGGCATCTGGCCGTAACCTTGTGGCATTTCTCCGTACCCTGTCGGCATCTGACCCTGGCCGTAACCTTGCGGCATTTCTCCGTATCCTGTCGGCATCTGGCCGTAACCTTGTGGCATTTCTCCGTATCCTGTCGGCATCTGACCCTGGCCGTAACCTTGCGGCATTTCTCCGTATCCTGTCGGCATTTGACCGTAGCCCGCTGGAATTCCTCCATATCCTGATGGCATTTGCCCATAAGCAGCAGGATCCATCATCGGCTGTTGGAACGCCGGATTTTGAGCGGCTCCCATTACACCGCCAGGATAGGCAGGATTCATAAGAGGCATTTGCGGCATAAAAGATGACGATTCATCTTGGTAGAATTGACCCGGCATGACTGGTGCCCCAGCCATTGTTGGAGGGACGCCCGGAGTCCCATGAATCATTCCCTGCGGCGGTGCCATGGCCATTCCTTGAACCGGTGGATATGGCATCATTTGTGGCATCGGGAAACCTCCCCCGCCAAACGGCGGACAGAACCCTGGCCCCGGCATCACTGGTGTTACAGGGACACAATAATCTTCACATGGTGCTTCCTGTATAGGTAGTGGTGCTGGAATTGGAATTTCCTTTTTCGGAACTTCTTTTATTTCAGGAAGGATATTTGCTGGTTTAGGCGGCAGATTCGGCTGAACAGTCATGTTGCTCATATTGGACATATAATAATTGTTAATATCTATTTCTGGGACTACTTGCAGAGGCATTTTCGGAGTATAGGGTGTTTTAGGTGCTTCTTTTATGATCGGTTGTTCTTTGATGATCGGTTGTTCTTTTTTGATTGGTTGTTCTTTGATAATTGGTTGTTCTTTGATGATTGGTTGTTCTTTTATAATCGGTACTTCTTTTTTCGGCATTTCCTTTATCGGTGCTGGAATAGGCTTCTCCTTGGCAAACGGATGCTCAGCTATTGGCATTTCTTTCTTTGCTCCCATATTGATTGTCGTTCCCGATTTTGTTGGCCCCATTGGTGCTTCTTTTTTTATTGTTCCACCTGTTGTTGGGACTTTTATTTTCATACCGGGCATAATCATATCAGGGTTGCTGAGCTGTGAATTCATCTTTTTCAGCTCTTCAAAATTCACGCCGTACTTCTTGGCGATTTTCCAAAGAGTATCCCCTTTCTGTACGATATGGATCTTCACTCTGATTTCCCCTCCTATGGCATAAGTCCATATAGTGTATGTGAACATGGGCAAAGTGCTAACATTCTTCAGAAAAACTTATGCTATCTTTTAAATAATTATGTTTATCCTGCCGGAAAATACGATTTGGCATAGCTTTGGAGAAAGTTTTATTTTTACAGCCGCTATGGTAAAATTGGCTATTATGCCTACTGTGAGGAGCGTTTTTTACATATGGAACAGAAAAAGATTCTTGGGGAAGATCGGAGAAAGTTTATCCTACAATTGCTAAAAGAAAGCAATGCTCCCATTACGGGGAGCGAATTAGCCGAACAGACCAATGTCAGCAGACAAGTAATTGTCGGGGATATTACGCTGCTTAAGGCAAAAAATGAACCGATTATCGCCACAAGCCAAGGGTATATGTACTTAAAACAAAATACCAGCATGCCTTTATTTGAACGGACGATTGCCTGCAGTCATACACCACGGGATACGGAAAAAGAACTAAATTTATTAGTAGATCACGGTGTTTTAGTGAAGGATGTTAAAATTGAACACGCTGTTTACGGCGATTTAACAGCATCGATCATGGTGTCAAACCGCCAGGAAGTAAAACAATTTCTCAAAAGACTGCAAACAACAAAAGCATCGTTACTATCGGAACTAACGGGGGGCTATCATCTGCATACGCTCTCAGCTTCGACGGAACAAGCACTGAATAAAGCAGAAGCCGCACTAAAGTCAGAAGGAATCTTGTTAGAATCTTAAAAGGACCCGAGCCCGGGTCCTTTTTTATGATCCAGGCCATACGCTGCTGACCAGGGCGCTTGCGCTTTTCTTAATCCAGCTCCACTATTGTAGATGGGTAGCTTCCTAAAACCTTTACACCGCAGCCTAATGCCTCAAGCTCCGCAATCGCTCCGGGAATTAATACTTCATCAAGCTTCATTTCGAGATCAATAATGAAAAAGTAATTGCCAATCCCTGTTTTCATCGGCCTTGACTCAATTTTAGAGAGGTTTAATTTTCTCCAGGCAAAGGCAGATAGCACCTGATGGAGGGCTCCAGCCTGATCCGATGGCAAGGTAACCATCAGCGTCGTTTTGTAATGCGTGGAGCCGCTAATTGCTTCAAAATCCAAATTTTGCTCTGATAAAACAAAAAAGCTTGTATGGTTAAAATCAAAATCATGGATATTTTTCTCCACGATCGCCAAGCCATATTCCTTCGCCGCCAATTCATTGGCAATCGCAGCCGCCCTCATATCGGGGCTTTCCATTATCATCTTTGCTGCCGCTGCTGTAGACGTGACACTCTCAATTGGCACACCTGTAAAATGAGTATGTAGAAATTTATGGCACTGGGCAATGGCGTGTGAATGGCTGTATACCACGCTTACATCTCTCCAGTTTTCCATATTCTGAGGATGCACCATCAAATGCTGCTTAATAGGCAGCGTAATTTCACCAACAATCGGAATTTGAACGACATGGGTTAAATAATCAAGGGTTATATTCACGGAGCCTTCTAGAGCATTTTCGACTGGTACCACTGCCAAATCCACTTTTTTATCAACAAGGGCATCCATACTTTCAGGAATCGTGCGATACGGCTCGAGCTCGTATCCTTGAAAAACCTTCTTCACCGCAAGTTCAGTAAAAGTTGCTTTCGGGCCTAAAAATCCAACTTTCATCATCTCTCCACTCCTCTATCATTTAAATGAGCAAGCGCTTGTTCAGTCCGATTGCCATTTTTCAAAATTTTGCGTCTAATATTATTAAAAAGAAAGCTGGGAGGGGCTCACAGCAGACAAAGAGTCCACTATGCACCAGTTCCCAGCACTTCCACCTTTTCAACAAATTCAAGTTTTCTTAAGTTCGTAAGCAAGTCATCAAGGTTTGTAATGATATTCGATGTGTTTAATGACAACGTCACATTGGCCCTGCCCTGAAGCGGAATCGTTTGATGAATCGTTAAGACATTACATCCTGACGACGCCACAACACTCAACAAATTCGACAATGTTCCGGAGTAATCTTCCAAATGAAAGAAGAGTGAGATGATCTTTTCCTTCTGAATTGTTGAAAAAGGAAAAACAGTGTCCCTGTATTTATAAAAGGCACTCCTACTCAAATCAACCTTTTGAACGGCATCCGCAATCGATTCTGCCTTGCCTCTTTCAAGCATTTCCTTCGCATCAATCGTTTTTTTCATCGCTTCCGGCAAAACATCTTCACGGATCAAATAATATTTTTTATCAAAATTATCCATTTTACTCTACCTCGATCTCTTACGAAAAACTATCTACTCAATAAACTCAAATTCGAACTCTAATAACTTGACTATGTCCCCATCTTTTGCGCCTCGTTGTCGTAAAGCATCATCGACACCAAGACCGCGAAGCTGACGGGCGAATCGGCGGACAGATTCTTCTCGTGAAAAGTCTGTCATCTTAAATAATCTTTCCAATTTTTCACCCGAAAGGACATACGATCCGTCAGATTCTCTTGTAATCGTAAAGTTTTCCGGATCAGCCTCATGTTTATAAAGAACTCGATGAATACCGGTATCCTCTTCTTCATGATCAAGCGGAAACTCTGGTGTTTCCTCTATTTTATCAGCTACAGCAAATAATAACTCGCGCAGACCTTTACGCGATAAAGCTGAGATAGGGAAAATCGGATAATCCTCCTCAAGCTGCTCTTTAAACTTTTGCAAGTTTTCTTCGGCATCAGGCATATCCATTTTATTCGCCACAATGATTTGCGGGCGCTCAGTTAATCTTAAGTTATACTCTTTTAATTCGCGATTGATGGTCAGGTAATCCTCGTAAGGATCTCTGCCCTCTGTCGCCGCCATATCAATTACATGAACGATGACCCTAGTCCGTTCAATATGTCTTAGGAATTGATGACCGAGACCGACACCTTCGCTTGCCCCTTCAATTAACCCTGGCAGGTCAGCCATAACAAAGCTTCTGCTATCCTCTGTTTCCACCATCCCAAGGTTTGGAACAATCGTGGTAAAATGGTATTCAGCAATTTTTGGCTTTGCCGAAGATACAACGGACAATAAGGTAGATTTCCCAACACTCGGGAACCCAACCAATCCAACGTCAGCAAGAAGCTTTAATTCTAGAACCACATCGCGCTCTTGTCCCGGCTCACCATTTTCAGCAATTTCCGGAGCCGGATTTGACGGTGTCGCAAATCGAGTGTTTCCACGACCGCCGCGGCCGCCTTTGGCTATAACGGCCTGCTGCCCGTGCTCCACTAAATCAGCAATGACCTCTTTTGTCTCCGCATCCATTACCACTGTACCAGGTGGTACCTTCACGATCATATCCTTAGAGCCCCTGCCATGCTGCCCCTTTGACATACCATGCTCACCACGGTCTGCCTTAAAATGGTGCTTATAGCGGAAATCCATTAACGTTCGAAGCCCTTCGTTTACTTCAAAAACGACACTGGCTCCTTTCCCGCCATCACCGCCGGCTGGACCACCATTTGGTACATATTTTTCACGGCGAAACGCGACCATTCCATTGCCGCCATCTCCACCTTTTACATAAATCTTGACCTGATCTACAAACATCTAATTCCTCCAGTCCTGCACATTCAATTATGTCAAAACACTTATTGGCATAAAAACTTCTATAGCAAGTTCTTTTTCAGTAAATTCCTTAACCACTACATCCCCTGTTGCTTCAGCAAGGAATTTTTCAACTAATTCTTTTCTTATTATTATCCCGCTAAAATCAAAAAAGAAACGAACACCATCTGATTGCGGTTCAATTGTGATCGATAAATGATTTTCTTGAAATTGCTCTATTGACTGATTTAAACATGAAAAAAAGGAGTTTGTCCACTTTGTCATGCCGTGATCATCAATTTTAATTGATTCAGCTTCAAGAAGTACCTCATATTCCAGTTTAAAGAAGGGATTTTCCCAATTGGATTTCAATAACAATGCGGCAAACAACGGCATGCGTAAATTTGAAAGCTTTGTTTCATGCTGCGTTTCGATGACAATTTCATCAATAACTGCCTTTGCCCGGTCAATTCGATTTAAATCCAGGTTTCCCTTTATTAACTGGAGTTTATTTAACCAATCATGTCGTGAGTGCCGCAGCACTTCGACGATATCCCATTCTTTCCCCATACGTACACTCCCACATTAAGTGTTGGACACTGTTTCTGATAGTATATCAAAAAAACAAACATGAGTAAGCAATTTTATTTAGAGGCGCATTGAAGCTTATACGAAGTAGATTTCCTGAAGGGAATTAGGGAAGGTGTACTTTCGTTAGCAGGAAAAGCGCAAGCGCCCTGGTCAGCGGCGTATGGCCTGGAGCGCTCCAACTGAGATAAAGGAAACACGAAGA
>NZ_AJLS01000119.1 GCF_000307875.1 Neobacillus bataviensis LMG 21833 | reverse complement strand
AATCCGGAGAAATGTCCTTCATCATGCGAATGAAGGACAAAACTCGGAAAAAATCCGGAGAAATGTCCTTCATCATGTGAATGTTATTTGAATGCAATGGATTTTTTTAGAGTGAAGGGAAATATCCCCTTCACATTTTCCGTCTTTTCTTCATTTCTGTATAAAGGATATAGGGGAGAATTCCAAACCATCGATACCAAAAATCGGCCCTTGTTTGCTTTTTCTCTATTCGAAGTCGTTTGCGTTCATCCTTCGGCTGGTCGGCGTATTTAACGATGGTTTGGGTCATGTATTTTACGTAATCATTTGTTTTCATGGATACACCTGCCTTTTTAATACACTAAAAGTATGTCCATGTTTTATATTTTCAAACTACTTAATTCCATTCTACCCATTTGACGATTTTTCTTGATCTGGTATCAAAAAATCCACGTCCGAAGATCGCTTCACCTGATTTTAGATTGAGCGAGAAATTAACCCTTTGGAGATACCCTGATGGAGGATCGGCTTGAAAGTTCATGGTGCCATTTACATAGGTTATGGTTCCCTTTGTGGGAATAGTTCCACTAGTTTGCATCATCCCTTCGATTTTCTTTACCGATGAAAGCATATAATAATCTTCCTGGAGGATAATTGCCGTCTCGTGTGCCATTTTTCGTTCAGTCAGTAATTGTTCAATATGCATAGAGAAAAATAGCAGGAAAAGGATGAGTATGCACAACACAAGTGGGTAAGTAAATCCTTGTTCATTAATTTTCATGTACCTCCACCCCAATTCACGAATGGGTAGCATGTCACACTATATTCTTTTCCCCAGCTGTCTGTAACAGTAACCTTAACAGTGTTGTTGATGACCGAAAAGGAGAATTGTGATACGTTTTGAAGGATAATTTCGTGCCCAGTTGAATTCACGCGTCTCCTAAGGTTCGTCCCGTACTTCTCATATTGAACCGTTTCAGTGCCCTTATTAAGGATTAAGCGATCCGAGACTACACTGACGCTAGAGGCCAGCCGAATCTCAATTTTTATTTGACTGCAGAAAACCTCCCATTCCATTGCCTGCAATTTATTGTCATTAGCCTTGGTGTTTAAGATTATTTGAAAAATAGGTGCCATAAAAAAGATGATTGTCGAAAAGATAGAAAATGCGATGAGTACTTCGATAAGGGTAAAGGCATTATCATTCAAGGACACCGCAAATTTTGTATTCTGACAGGAATGCACTTTTTTCAACTTTCACACACACCACCTTTTGACCGGCCGCTTCTGCTTCCGTGTCGTTCCAGATGATTTTGAATTCTACCTTATTTCGAATGATTGTATAATTTTTACGCGTTTGACTATCGACTAATTTTGCTTGCAGTTCTTCATACATTAGCTTTCGCGCCGAATTTTCTATTTCTACTTGTCGGGATTGGTTTCTCGACTCCATTAATAATGGCAGTAAATAGAGGCTTAGCATTAACAATGCCGACAACGATAGCAGCAGTTCTAGCAAAAAGAATCCCTTATTGCTCCTTAACATAAAACCGTCCCTTTCCAATCAAAACGGTTAATCGATAACTCTTCTTTTCAGTATAAATGTAAAAGGTACCAAACTTATTCACATCTCCATCACCAAGGAATTTGAAATATAAGGGGATGGTACCTTCTCTAAGATTGATATTTGTTGAGTAATTTCTCTCGATAATCGGCGGCATCCCAGATTGCACAAGCATATAATATCGATACTCAGTTTGCATAAAAACAACGGACACCTCATGTTGATGGGAAATAGCATATTGCTGTGCATAAAGCAGGTCTGCCTGTAGTTGAGTTAAAAATGCCTCATCTTCAATCACAGAGTGCTGTGGCTTTAAGGAGAATACTGTAATTGAGGAAATAATCATAAAGATTGAGAGAACTAATAAAGACTCAATTAAGGTAAAGCCTTTTTGGTTTTGGTTCATTATGGATTAGTTGTTTTAGCAACTGCTGTGACATTTCCATCAGAATCAATTTTAACTGTATCACCATTCGGACAACCTTGAGCTTCTTCCCTTAAATAATTTTCTCCTTTTAGTTCTTGAAGTGTTGGCACCTTGTTCTTATCCATTTGATACGCTTGAACCTGGGCTTGTACCATTTTTACATATGCCTGACAGCCTTTGTTGTTGATATTGGAATTGTGTTTGGCAACGTTTGGAATCGTGATAATTAATAAAACTGAAATGACGAGCATAACAATCATCATTTCTATGAGCGTGAAACCCTTTTCATTATTCTTCATTTTATTAATCCTCCATTTTCTTATATTCCATCAAGCAGATGGAACATGGGTAATAAAATCGCTAAATACATAGAGACAACGAGAAATCCAATAAACAAATAAAGAATCGGCTGAATGGTTTTTAAACTTTTTTCAATCATTTCCTCCATATTGGTGACACAGTGTTTGCTGAAAAATAACAACTCCTGCTCTAATTTTCCATTATCCTGACCATGTTTAACAATCATTGGAAATTCCTTTTCAAAAAATGAAAAGGCGGCTAAAATCGTTTCCAACTTTTCTCCAGTAACAAGCTTAACTTTAATCTCTTCAGCTATTTTGCTGTAAAACGGTTGTCTTTGATTTTTTTCAAAAAGTAATAGGGCCTCAGAGACAGAAATCCCACCGGATAATAAGAAGCTAAGTTGAATGGAAAAGTAGTGAGTAAAAAGCAATTTGAGGATCCTGCCGGCAATGGGGATGCGTATAAGCTGAGACCTTTGCTGAAGGATGGAGAGTTTTCGAAATACAAGAAAATAATAGATTGCCGCTAGGAAGAGAAACGTCAGCATTGCACCGATGACAATCGGGAAATATTGATCAAAAGCATAAATAACCTTCGTGAAAAAATTTGCTTCAAGACCGAGTGATGAAAAAAGCGTTGTAAACCTTGGCAGCAATGTGTTTTCGATAAAAATAAATAGTACACCTGTAATAAAAATGAGTAACATCGGATATTGAAGTAATTTTAGAAGCTTTTGTAAATCATGATCCTTTAAAAGAGCGAGGTCACTTCCCTCTAACAAAGCATCGGCAAAGCTTCCATGCTGCTCGGCAAAATAAACATAGCCGATTAAGTCTTTGTTAAACCTGAGATTGTTTAAGATTTCATGAAAGGGAGTGCCTTTTTTTAACTCTACTAAACAACCATATAATTCCTCCTTTCGTTTGGTGGGTAGTTGTAATGCTATGGACTCAATCGCTTCCGCAATTGGATATCCCCGTGCCAGTAATTCACCCGTTCTCTTCAAGAAACTTGCCTGTTCATTCACATTCCATTTATTTGGCTTCATCGTCGTACACCAGCCGTTCATATTCCGACTCTTGAATGTATCCAAGGGCAATCCCCTTGTTAATCACTTCTCTAAGTGTTTTGTAATGTGCTTCGACATTTTCTCCTTTTGCCATCTTCATGGCTGAGTTCAAATTTCTTCCCGACAACAATTCAAAGACACTCGCTCTTTTCCATCTTCCATAGGAATAGCAAAGCGGCGAGCAATCTCCCTCGCAAAATGGACATGTAAGTTCAACTAGTCTTTGTGCGGTGACAGCAATTAGTGTTTGCTCGACCTCTAACCAATTCACGCCAAATTCACGGAGACGGTAAACTGCTCCCTTTGCATCTCTCGTATGCATTGTTGAAAGCACCAAATGCCCGGTGAGAGCCGCTCGAACAGCTATTTTGGCGGTTTCGGCATCCCTGATTTCACCAACCATGATGATATCCGGATCATGACGAAGAATCGCCTTTAAACCAGCTGCATAGGTAACGCCTGCTTTTTCATTCACTTGGACTTGCAAAACAGAGTCATAGTTTTTTTCGATAGGATCTTCGAGTGTGATGACATTGCGATGAAATAAGTGGGCCGTTTCATTTAGAAGAGAATAGAGGGTAGTGGTTTTCCCGCTGCCGGTCGGCCCGGTAAAAATTATTAAACCATGTGCATGTTTGAGTAGTGCTAGTAACTTTCGCGTCATTCCCGGGAATAATGAGAGTTGGTGAAATGGAATCTGTTCTTGTTGGGGTAAAAGCCTGATGACAAGGCTCTCTCGGTTGTTTGATGGAAGTGTTGAAAGTCTAAGGCCCATTAATTGTCCGTCTACTTCACAAAAAATGGCTCCGCTTTGCGGGCGTCTTCTTTCTCCGATATCCATATTGGCTGTAAATTTAAAATGTGAGATTAATCTGTCGCATTCATCTTTTGGAAGTGATAGCCGGGGAATAAGTTTGTTGGTTAAACGGATTTGCACAAGTGTGTCATTCTTCCGAGGTATAATGTGAATATCTGTTGCTTGGTTCCGTGCTGCATCTGTGATGATCCGATTCGCTAAAATTTCAATTGCACTAACAATAGGTAACACCACCTTTTTATTTTTTCTTTGATATATTTCGACAGGCTTCTTTCTTTTCCTTCTTTATTTTTCAAAAATAATTATATTTTTATCAAAACTTTTTTACTTACCGTTCTATCCCAATATTTCCAGAAATCCAGCGTTGACATCCGCAATCATTTACTTAAAAACCGCCGCTTTTATAATATTGTTACAATATAAAGTCCGTAATTGTGAACATTTTCTAAACTTATAGTGTTAAAGTGGTTAACCTCATTCCCTTGTTATAATGGCTGTATTATAATGGAATAAATTATGGGGGTCAGAGGTGAACAGTGATGGAACAAACATTAAAAATAACTAACGTTTTGTCAGATCCAACACGATACTACATTTATCAATACATTACTAAACGCCATCAAGAAGTAACCGTTCAAGAGGTGGCAGAAAATTTTAATATTCATCCGAATGTGGCTAGACTGCATTTATCAAAGTTAGAAGATGTTAATATGTTGGTATCTGAAACGAAAAAAACAGGGAAAGGTGGACGCCCAAGCCGATTATATCGTTTATCCGACGATGTCATTCAACTCCACTTCCCTTACCGTGACTATATGCTTTTATCCAAAGTGGCCATTCAAACGATGATTTCCCTTGGAGAGGTCGGTAAACAAGCACTTTTCTTAACCGGGAAACGTTTTGGTGCGGAAATGATTGAGCAGGAAATGGCAAAAAGATCTCTTGGCGAGGAATTAGAATTTGACCAAAAGCTAACAATACTAAAAAGTGCCGCAACATTAGCAGGCTTTTACCCGGAATTTGAAGCAAATGGCGATAAAACGAAAATCTACTTTCAAATTTTCAACTGCCCTTTTAAAGAGGTCGCAGAAGAACATACCGAAGCAGTTTGCAGTATGCATCATGAATTTTTGAAGGGAATGTTTGGTGCACTTTTCGAAACCGTTGAATTAATCGAAAAAGAAAACATGATTTCCGGTTGTGATACTTGCTCATATCAAGCACTTGTAACAAACTAATTCGAAACCATTATTTACATTACACCTCCTTTTCCTATATAATATTGTAATGATGGTATCGATGGGGTAAAAGGAGGGATACATATGGATCGCATGTTCAGAGTTTGTGGTTTCTGGACGGGCATTTTTACCGTTATGTTTTATTTAGGTGATATGGATAAAACAGCGATGTTATTTTTAGCCCAAACTGGATTCTTTGTTCTGTTAAGCTATCTTAAACTTTCCGAGCGTATGTACTTATGGGTGTTCGGAGCATATTTAACAGTTTTCTTCGCAGGATTCACTTATTGGACTACATTCATGATGCCGCTTGGCGGAGGCCATTGATAAAAAAGCCGGAGTTTATGCTCCGGTTTTTTTATTTTGCGAAAATAATATTGTCACTCATTTCCATTCCTTTTTGTTGAACAATTATATGAAAATAAGAACTGATTTCCGAAGGCATAACTAAACTTCGAATCGCACGATTCCGCTTGCTTACCTCAGAAAATGGATTTGGGTCGTAATGATCTTCTAATTCTTTTAAAATCCCTGCTTTTAATAAAAATTCATCCTGTCTAAGCTTTGTTAACAATGATAACCCTACTTGCTCACCTTTTTGAATCAGGTCATCAAAATGAATATGCGTTGTAATATCCATATCCCCAGGGTGCTGCAAGACATCATGAATCATTGTGTGTTGATAGTATCCTCTTAAGCTCCCCTGTGCCCGCCTGGGATCCATCCATTCTTCATTCTTGTAGCCGTAATCAGCCGTCACAACTAGACCCTTGGTTAACACTGTTGCGATTTCTTGAATCATTTTCTCCATCGCCAACGGAATTTCAATCCGCTGCTTTTCTTTTAAGTCCAATTTACTTGTCTCTAAAAAAGAAAGAATGTCGGGATTTGCTAATGGAATTTTCTGCTCGTACAATTCATTATTTCGTGCTCCTACCATTACTTCAAAAAGTTTCCCGTCTATTTTTTCAATCACATGTACTGGAAGGGCATCAAAAAGTTCATTTGAGAAAATCATCCCTTCAGCATATCCTAATTCACTTAGACTTCCGACTTGAACAACAGAATGTTCGGGCAGCAGCATTTCCTGCTGTAATTTCCGATGATATGGACTGCTTTCCACAATAATATATTGTAATGAGGTTTTAATTGAATCATTCCACTCCTGCAAAAATGCCTTTGCAAAGCGGCCATTTCCTGCCCCAATTTCGCAAAATACCTCTGGCAAGTTTGTAGTTTGACAGATGTGGGAAAACCATTTTGCTACCAGACTGCCATAAACATCAGAAATATTGCTAGTCGTAATGAAATCACCTTGGCGGCCAATTTTCTGTTTATCCTTCATATAATAGCCAAATTCAGGATGATAAAGGGCTGCACCAATATAATCCGCATAAGTGATAAATCCCGTTGGAGAAGTTGAAATTAAGTTCTGTAAATATGTAATCATCGTTACTCCTTTTTAGTTAACACTATTGACATAGTGTTAACTTTATTATATTGTTAGGATAGTAGCTTAACAATATCCCCTCCCATTATATGAAAAAAGAACATCCCCCAGAAAAACCCTTCTCTTCGGTGAGAAGGGTTTTTCTTTAATTCCTTAAAAACCATTCAAAAATGGATTGCTATCCATTTCCTCTCCAATCGTTGTCACGGCACCATGACCCGATAAGACATAGGTTTCTTCAGGCAATGTTAACAGCTTGTCATGAATGCTTTTTAATAATTGATCATGATTACCTCCCGGAAGGTCTGTTCGGCCGATACTGCCCTGAAATAGGGCATCACCCGAGATGACAAACCCATCCTTCGCAAAATAACAGGAAACACTGCCAGGCGAATGTCCTGGTGTATGAAAAACGTCAAATTCGAAATCACCAATTTTCATTGTTCCTTCGTTTTTGATAATGTGATCGGCAGGATTTGCACGGATAGGTTCTACATGCATAAACAACTGTGAGCCATTTAATGCAGGATCACCCAGCCACTTTTCTTCCTGTTTATGAATATAAACAGGAATTTTATAAGCCTCTCTTACCACATTGACTGCACCAATATGATCAAAATGGGCATGCGTTAAAATGATAGCAATTGGCTTTAATTTTCTATCCTGCAATAAATGAATCAATTTATTTCCTTCACCGCCTGGATCAAAAATTAAACAGGTTCGGTCGGGATTTTCAACAAGATAACAATTTGTTTGCAATGCCCCTAAGGGAATTTGCTGCCATTTCATAAAAAGGTTCCTCCAATGCAATGTCGATAGGTTTATTTTACCTTATTACATGAGGACAGGGAAATGACTGATCTGATATTACACTATTTTTGCCCTCGACAAAACCAATAAAAGAATATAAAATAGGATTGGAATGTATATAATATAGTTACATAATATTTTTGAACATGTTAGGCTTCTTGCCTGCTTATGCTAAAAAGGGGGATTAATCATGGGTTTAGTTATTATTTTTGCAATCGTAACCGTTCTTGCTGCTTACGGTGGATTTAGTGCACTAAAGAACAAAAACTTCTTAGGTGCATTTTGGGGAGTAGCTTCCTTCTTTGTTTTTGGCTGGTTTACCGTCATGACAATAATTAATTCTGGATTTCCTACTGGAACGCATTAAAAAAGACTGTCACTTTTGACAGTCTTTTTTATTTTTTTATGAGCTCAAATATTTTTTTTGAATTAAGATCAATTATTTTCTCAAATTGGTAGCCGTACAGAAGGGCTTCACCAGACGGCGAAAAATTGATTGGTTCATTATCCAACCCTTCCGTAATCAGTTTACTGCTTTTCCCTTTTAAATCATAGCTTTCCAGTTGAAAGCCATCAGAGTAAGTATCCATTTCACCACTTGTTAGCGGTTTAAAAGTGATAAATTGTCTCCTCTGCTCATTATAGTCATAAAATGGAACTAACCAATCAGAATAATTTGTAAGCTGGGGGATTGAAAAGACGAAAAACTTTTTCAATTCTTTGTCAAAAAAAGAATAGTCCGCCATCGTCTGGTCGTGCTCATTTACAGTGACAGTCATGAGCAGGTCATGAAATGTTGAAAATTGGATTGCTGATTGAGTCACTGTTTTTTCGCTCCCATTTTCTGATTCTTTCACGATAAGAGGAGCAGTTAATGATAGATTTTCCTGATCCCAATCTAAAAAGCCAAACTCTTTTCCATTCATCCATTTAATAAAAGGCTGGGGTAAGAAGACCTCGGCGGTTATAGCCTTTTTCATATCCAATAAAAATAGCTGATAACTCCAATCCTCAGCAAAATTTGAAACCAAAATCTCAGATTCATTATACGGATTCCATTCAAATACTAATTCATAGGATGGAAAGGATTTCTGAATTTGTTCTTTCCCTTTTGAATCGATGATGGTGACTAGCCCTTCATATGATGATGGCGAGGAATGAACCAAAAGATATTTCTTTGAGGGACTAATCTGCACATTGACAATTGGATTCTTGCTCTCATAGATTAATTCACTTTTACCGGTAAAAAGATTATATTGAAAGACACTTGAGGTTTGTTCAAGATTCGTAATATAAACAACCTCAGTCTCAGAAAGCCATCCAGCGGTCTTGTAAAATTCCCCTGCATCCTTAGGAACGGCAATTGGGGTCTTCCATTCATCGCCTGCAGTTGAGACAGGCGCTTTAGGTTTTTCACTTTTTGCAGGAATTTTTTGTTTAGGCTGCACATTATTCACGCATGCACCCAATAGGAGGGTCAATAAAATTAAGATAAGTATAAAAAAGATACAATTAGCTTGTTTAAGCTGGTTCAATTTAAAAAAATCCCTCCCTTAAAAATTTCCTCTTTATATGTTAGTACGTTTTGTTTACAGAAATGTTTCAATATTTCAAATATATTAAAATATATAGGTAAAAAGTCATATCGTTAATATTTAAGGGCAGCTAGGAAGATTCCTTCTGCACTTTTAAGAATCTCCAAAAATTGTGACAGAGGAAGCGGATTGATCCCCTTACCTAATTCAAGTGTAAAACCAGGACGCTTAAACTCTTGGATAAACCAATCTTTAAATCCGGCATGGCTGTTGACATACTGAATGGCTTGGTATCCGCTTACTTTCTCAAATTCCTTCGCGAGCTTTTCGGATTCAGGAGGTTCATGTCCTTCATAGCCCCAATAAAACTCCTTCCCTTGGGTGTGAAAGGCTAAAACACAATCAAATGAATTCTTTCTCACCAACTCAGCCATTGCAGCTGCCTCAGGCTCCGTTAACGGTGCACTGCCTGGGAAGTCCCTCGGTGCAGGTGCCTTTGGCTGTTTGTTTTGCTTGCAAATGTCCCAGTTAGCCGGGAATTGGTTATTCAAATCGATTCCATTAATATTGGCTTTCCAATGAACGAAATCATCGCTCCCCTCATTAATCCGTATGATTTCTTCTTTTAAATGAGAAGGGGGGCCGTTTAGAACGAGATCTACCCCGTCAGGATTAACCATCGGAACAATGGATAATTCAACCTCTTGATAAAGATTGAGAGCCGTGCTTCCTTTCATTAAAGCCCCATTTGTTAAAGCCAGTAAGTACTGATTAACCAAGCACATCAATACCATGGTGGTAATCCATTCATTTGCATGAAATGAGGCATTCATATGTATTTTTTTTGCCCCTGTTCCAATCCTGATTTCATGAATCGGATTACCTAAAACACTGGTACCGATCGTATTAACAGTAATAAATGGATAAACCCGTTTGAAGTCATTGATTATTTTAACAAGTCTTTTATAATCACAAGAAGATATTCCAGTTATAAGCGGAGTCGGCATTCTTTCAGGCAAATAGATTGTTTCCCCCGGTTTCAAGTCGTTAGGTTTAACCTTTGGGTTGGAATCAACAATGAGATCTAGTGGCAGCTTATACAAATGGCTGTAATAGGATAGTGTATCCCCTGATCGTACAACAACTTCCATTTTATTTCTCCCCCCATCATAAGGAATCATATGAAGGAATAGGAAAAAAATGATTAAGACCCGCGTTTGAGCGGGCCTTTTTTATTTTTGATTTAATTTATTCTTAATAAGCCAAGCAGCACCAAGGACACCCGCATCATTTCCTAATGTAGCCAGGGCTAACTGCGTGGAATCCCTTACTGCTGAAAAAGCAAATTTAGCAAAGCTTTCATTTACCGCGTCAAGTAAAATAGCTCCTGCTTTGGAGACGCCGCCGCCTAAAACAATTTTTTCTGGATTTAGCGTATTAGCTATACTCCCTAAAACAAAACCTAAATGGAAGGAAACCTCATCCAATACGTTTCTGGCTAATGGATCACCATTTCTAGCGGTATCAAAAACCTCTTTTGCGGTGATTTTCCCATTTAGCGAGAGCAATTTGCTTAATTCTCCAGACGTTTCATGTTTATTTAGTTCTGCCATGGCTAATCGAACGATTCCAGTGGCAGACGCAATCGTTTCAAGGCAGCCCTTCCTACCGCAATTACAAGGTGCCCCGCCACTTGGGACAGCGGTAATATGTCCTATTTCTCCTGCTGCACCGTTTATTCCTTGCACGATATTGCCATTTGCGATTACTCCACCGCCAACACCAGTCCCTAATGTAACACAGACAAGATCCTTAGCACCATTCCCTGCACCTTTCCACATTTCACCCAGTGCTGCACAGTTTGCATCATTCTCAATCGCAGCAGGGAGGGAGGTGGCAGCCTCAAGGCTCTCTTGCAGCGGAAAGTTATCCTTCCACCCTAAATTCACCGCGTTCAAAATAACTCCTCTTTCATAATCCATCGGACCAGGTGCACCCATGCCAATTCCGGCCAACCTGTCATTTGTCTCGCCAAGCTGGGCCAGTTTTTCTGCAAGTGCGTTTGCAATATTTTGGGTAATGTTTTTACCTTCATCTGTATTATCTGTAGGTATTTCCCACTTATGTTCAATTTCGCCATCAGCCGTAATAAAAGCTATTTTAGTAGTTGTGCCTCCTAGATCGACACCAGCTATCCATTGATCCGCCATGTATATTCACCTATCTTTGTTTACTTTTTTCTCTTTGTAGTTGGATTTCGTGCCGTAAAATTAAAAGTGCCGTTTGAAATTCCCGTGTTTCGATCAACTGCGCTTGATACAACTCCTTTAATTCTGACTCCATCAGTTCAAGGTCGCCGACACGGTCACCCACATAAATTATCGTCCCAAACTGCTTTAAAAATTGTTGAATTTCATAAATTGTTTTCATTCTGGCTGATTCTACCCTTCTCCTATTGATTGAAGATGTTGATCAATTTCACGTACTAAATCTGAATATTGTTTCTGTTTCGGTTCAAGTTTTGCGGCCTTATCAGCATTCACTTTAGCCTGCTTTATATCATTTTGCTCCAAATTAATCAAAGCAAGATTATAGTAGGCTTCATCGAATTCAGGGTCAAGTTGAATCGCCTTTTGCAAATGTCCCTTTGCATCAGCAAGCATTTCCTTCTTTATTTCCACAAAGGAAAGAAGAAAATAGGTTTTCTCCGACAATTTATCTACTTTCTCTTCAGATTCCTTCAAAACTTTGTAGGCTTGATCATAATTGTCCTGTTTTATATATTCTTGTGCCATCAGTAAATGTGCATTTTCATCATTGGATTTGGCCGATGGGCTATAACCATATGTGATTGCTCCCCAGACAATTGCTGCAGAAGCAAAAGAAAAGAGTAATTGCCATCCCAGCTTTTTCTTTTTTGGAAAATGGACAATACCAGCTGCAAGGAAGCCACCAGCCAAGCCACCAAGATGGCCTGCAACATCAATTCCTGATGCCGAGAAACTAAAAACAAGGTTTATTCCAAGGACAATGATCAAGTTCATTCCCATTGTTCGGGAAAATAATTTTGGATAGATTACACCAAAATACAGTAACGCACCGAAACAGCCGTAAATGGCACCACTTGCTCCAGCTGATAAAGTAGAACTAAAGATAAAACTGGCAATTACACCCATGACACCAGCGAATAAATAAATTAAAAGAAAACGCACGCTGCCAAAGATCTTTTCGACTGTTGTACCGAGAAAATATAGGGCAAGTGTATTCATTGCCAAATGGACAAAGCCGATATGCAAGAAAATTGGTGTGATAAATCTCCACCATTCTCCTCCTAAAATTAATTGGTTGACCTTTGCCCCGTATTTAATCAGTGTCGATGTATTGGTGCTCCCGCCGTGAAATTCAAGCCAGAAAAAGACAATGGCCTGTATAGCGATAAACACATAAGTAAAGAAGGGTTTCCCATTGGAAAGAATGGCCCTTTCCGTTTTCACTTTCTTATTCGCAAAATCCAAGGATTCTTTCTTTATGGCTTCTACGTCTTGTTCAGAATAGTCTTCTGCAAAGGAAAAGTAAATCTCTTTCCCCAACCTTTCGGAGATTCGCCCAAATCCCGTATCGAATTCCCCTTTTGCAAATAGAATCGAGCTGACGGTTGTTTTATTTCCTTCCGGATAAACAAACGGATTTGCGATTCGATATTGATATTCATCAACAGGTGGAAATTGGCTGATATATATATTGACTACATTTAATTCTGATCGACCAATTTGCTTTCGGACTCTTTCCCCATTGGCAGCTGTATATTCAATATCCCGCTGCATCGCATTACTCCAATCTAAATCATGGCGCAGCATGCGAATAATAGGTGCCTGCTTATTCTCAACCTTTTCAAGCCATAGTTCTTTTTGATTTTCAAACAATTGAATTATTCGATAACCATGCTCAGAGATGAAAGAGTAGGCCAGCCTCCAAAAGATGTAACTCTCTCTATTGCTCATTTCTCCCCTACTTCCTAACATAAAAGTACCTACAGATATTTAGACATCCTCAAACTATATTCATTTTTGACGTGTTCCTTTTATTATAAACGAAGGATGATGGTTTAGATTACTAAAACGACCTTAATTGTGGATATTTATTAAACAAAAAAACCATCTGTGGTTTTCACCATTCAGACGGTCTTCCAAAAACAGATTGCATCATTTTATTTTTCACACCGGGTAAACTCATCATCGATCCAACTGCAAGCCGGCGCATCCAGCTTGAACCAAGCAGGACGTTAATAATTCGAAAGCGGAAACGGTAAGCAAAATAACCGATTGAGCCAATCATAAAAATCGATGTTAGCATTCGAGACATCATTAATCCCTCCTGCTAATAGTTTGTGATAGTGGCAGTTATTTTATCCAAACTATAAAAAAGATCCGAATGGCAAGAAACCCGCCGCATTATATTAGAAATGTTTAAACACAGGCTCCATTGTTTTCTTTAAAACTTGAACGGAGTTCTTGAATTTTGCCTTCTCTTCCTCATTTAAATCAAGCTCCACGATTTGTCTAACTCCTCTTCGGTTGACTACAGCGGGTACACCGATATAAATATCCTTTTGCCCGTATTCTCCATCTAAATAGGCAGATACGGTTAAAACAGAATTTTCATTTTCAAGGATGGCCTTTGTCAACCTGACAAGTCCCATAGCGATACCATAATAAGTGGCACCTTTCCGCTCAATAATATGGTAGGCCGCATCGCGGACATTTAAAAAGAGTTGATCCAAATCCTCTTGATTAAAACCATCTTTATTATTTGTCCATTCAGAAATGGATGTCCCTGCGATATCGGCATGGCTCCAAACAGGAAGCTCTGTATCACCATGTTCCCCAATAATATAGGCATGAACATTACGGGTATCCACATCAAAATAATCTCCCAGTAAAAAGCGAAACCTTGCCGTATCTAAAATTGTACCCGAGCCGATTACCCGCTCCTTAGGAAGACCGGAAAACTTCCAAACGGCATAGGTTAATATGTCAACGGGATTAGTGGCAACTAAGAAAATTCCATCAAAACCGCTGGCCATTATTTCTTCGACAATCCCTTTAAATATCTTCGTATTTTTTTCAACTAAATCAAGACGTGTCTCACCAGGTTTTTGATTTGCACCCGCGGTGATGACAACGAGATCAGCCTCACCGCATTCCTTATAATCGCCGTACCAAATTTTCGTCCGTGACGGTGCGAATGGTAAGCCATGATTCAAATCCATGGCATCGCCTTCCGCCTTTTCTTTATTTAAGTCTATTAAAACAAGCTCCTCTGTAATGCCCTGATTTAAAAGGGCAAACGCATAGCTGGAACCAACAAAGCCTGTACCAATAAGGGCAACTCTATTCACACGTTTTAACATGACAATACCTCCATTAGCTGCTTATTTTATAACTAGAGTCATTCCAATCGCTGCAATTGCAGCTAGAAAGCCTGACAGAAAATTCACCATATCATTATCCACTAAGGTAAATCCTTTTATTCTAGTTGTTGGCAGCTGACAATGGCGCCTTTTTTCTGTCTCAATGCCGCAACGCTGACAAACATACATTTGTTGGTAATAGGCACCCATTATCGTATCAATGACATTACCAATATAACCAAATAGAAAAACGAGGAATGTTAATCTACTGTCTAAATCGAACAGCCAAAAACTGATAATGGAAATTAGGAATGTCCCTGCAAGGGCAGCAGCACTTCCTAATGAGCTAATGGCACCAGATGTCCCTTTTTCAACTCGCTTAAATGTACGTATGTAAATCGGATTTTTCCGGCTCAAACTGCCAATTTCTGATGCCCACGTATCCGAATTAGCACTAGCAAGACTAACGGCAAACCCAATTTGCCAGATAGGATCATGGTCAAAATAATGGATGATGCTGAAAAGTCCGGCTGCTCCCCCATTAGCGATCACTTGGCGCCAATCCCTTGTCGCCCCTTTTGCTAATTTTTCTTCGATAGGTTGTTTCACTGAACTTTTATATTTTGACCAATAATTTGAGGTGGCAAAGAAGGTACCAAGTAAAATGAGTCCCTTTAATCCAAATCCAACATAAACAGCCGCTCCAACTACTATTGCTGTCCATGCACCCGATTTGGTTAAGGATTTATGGAGATAGCCAACAATTCCAGTTATGAAGATGCCAATAAAGATTAAAATGTCTATCATAATATTTTAATGGTTTCACGATTGGTTATGATCTTCGAAACTGGAATATCATGGTCTTCCACCGGGAAATTAGGGATCATTTGATTATCAAAGGCTAGCGAGAGAGTTTTACCAGCGAAACCTGGTAAGTACCGATCATAATAACCACCGCCAAAACCTAAGCGATACCCTTCTATTGTATAAGCCAGCCCTGGAACAATTAAAAGATCAATCTGATTGGCGGTAACTTCGGTGGTCAATGCTTCGATTGGCTCAAGTAACCCATAGTAGACGGATTCAAGCTGAGAAAATTCCGTTAAGGTTCTGAACGATAATTTTCTTTCTTTCGGATGACATTTTGGTACTGCGACTTGTTTTCCCAGCTCCCATGCCTTCCTGATAATTTGGTATGTATCGACTTCGGGCTGCTTCGAGACGGTAATCCCGATAACGGTTGCTTTTTTAAAGTCTTCGTCTTGAAAAAGTCTGCCTGCAATTTTATATGAGAAATCTTCGTAAAGGGGTTTAGTCAGCCCTGTGAGAGACTCCTTAACTTGATTTCGGAAAGTATTTTTATCATTCATCTTTTGGTGCCTCCTTACTTTTTAACAACAAAAAAAGCAGTAGGAAGCCCCACTGCTTATTTTGTTTCACGATGTGGTGTTGATTTTTTATCTCTTGGGCAATATTTCTTAAGCTCAAGACGATCTGGGTTGTTACGTTTATTTTTTGTTGAAATATAGTTACGATCTCCACACTCAGTGCAAGCTAACGTAATATTTACACGCATGTCAATTTCCCTCCAAACGATTAAGCTAGTTCGTGCATACGACTTTTCTATAATATCATTTTTTAAAAGGAAATGCTAGTGTGTTTTTTAAAAGTGCTTGTTCAATTGAAATCAATTCATTTTTATTTGAACCAGAAATCGTCCAAGTAGTCATTTTACTAGTTTCGTGAGGCGCAATCGTTGTCTTTATGGCAAAAATACTAGCCGCAGATCCTTTCATCATTGGCTGATATTTTAAGTTTCCCTTTTGAAGTGAACTCCAGATTTGATCAGTGTAAGCTTTCCACAGTGGCATGGTTGTGTATTCTTTTATCCCCGAATGATTATATTGTGCATTTACGAGAAAAACCTTTTTATTTGCATGATGAAAAATGTGACGATCTGTTGGGGAAACAAATGTAAAATGGTCTTGTCCGACATTTAAAAAATGATTCATCGCTAAAATTTTTATCTCTTTCGGCTGATTACCATGATTACTTACATAAACACTAGAAAAACGAATCTTAGAGTGAATTTGTTCCTGCTTTACTTTCATGATTAATTCTTCATCGTAAATAACCTTTTCTGTACAGTTTTGCAGCCAAAGGTATTTGCCATTTACCCAAATCCCTGGAACGAATTGAAGCTTCTCAATTGGCAATTGTGGATTAGTAGTTTGTTTATTTTTTTGTTGTTCCGTTATATTTATCATCACTTACACCTATTTACAAATTATTTGGTGTTGCGTTTTGCTCATTTTCATTAATTCTATTACTTACTATTGTATCTTCCATTCTTCTGCTTGTTTCTGAAGCAATTCGTTTCCAGCCGTACAAACTTTTAACAATTTGCCTTCCCTTTTCACCAATTTCTTCTGCTTTCACTGGATCATTTAGTAAGAATTCAATTTGTTTTAGCAGACTTTTGGCATCGCCGGGAACCATCAGCATTCCCGTTTGTAAATGCTTTACAATTCCCTTCATACCTCCAGTATTGGCGACGATTGTTGGTTTCCCAAGGATCATCGTTTCCAAAGCAACAATGCCAAATGGTTCGTAAAGACTTGGTATGACTGCCATCGCACTTCCTTCAATAAGAGCATTTCGCTGTTCATCGGTAATATAACCAATAAAAATGACGTATTGATCTAATTTCCTCGCAATGATTTGCTTCTGATAGGCTTCGAGTAATGGGCCTTTCCCTGCAATAACAAATAAACAATTTACATTCATTTCTTTGGCACATGCTGCTGCTTCAATAATCGTTTCAAACCCCTTTTCCTGAACAATTCTTCCTATTGAAAAAATGTACTTTTTTCGCTTCAGTTCAGGAAATATATCTCCAACATTTCTTTCTGCGTTTAAGGGTTCTATTCCATTCGGTATAACGCTGATTTTTTCATTCTTCGCATTAAAAATGGAGACAAGCCCTTCCTTCATATACTCACTGCAAACAATAAGTTGATCAGACTCTAGGATTAACTGTTTTTCCTTTTCATGAATAAATTGCTGCATTTCTGTATGAATACCATTATTTCTCCCATGCTCTGTGGCGTGAATAGTTGTTAATAATGGAACTTTCATGAACTCCTTTAAGGTAATAGAGGCTGCACCGACTAGCCAATCGTGTGCATGAATGAGATTAAACTTTACCTCTTTTGAAAGTTGCTCAGCCTTGAAGGACATGGCTAAATTAAGTCCAGCAATCCATGAGAGGAAATGATCATCCCATTCATTAATTGGTTTTACCCGATGAACATTCACACCATTCATCCGTTCAAAAGATGGAAGCTCGTTATTCCTAGCAGTTAACACGTGGACTTCGTGGCCCAACATTGCCAAATGCGTGGATAATCCGAATACATGCCGTGAAAGACCTCCAACAATATTTGGCGGAAACTCCCAACAAAGCATCAAAATGGTTAATTGCCAATTTTTTTGTGGTTTATCATCTGAGTCAACCTTTTTGGGAATTCTGCTATTCATTTTTTTCCTCCAAACTGTTTGGGTTCAGGTAATAGCTATATGTACTTACCTGATCCATCCATTTGGGGGGCTGTTCTTCATAACGCTTAAATTGCAAGAAATCCTGTTGGGACACATGCCCGTTTGGTATTTCCGGTGATGGTGTATGAATACAATTAGAGCGATAAAGAGGGAAAAATTCGGTTCCTGTAATATAAACCCCTATTTCAGCAATAAAGCTGCGATTTTCCGTTAATCCTTTAATAAACCAATGTCCTTTTCCATAAGGAACAGGTATCTCGTGATAATAGTGGGCATTTTTACCATTGAAGTATAGATCAGTTACATCAAATATTCTTACAACTTGAATAAGATCTTCAAATTTTCGGTTAAAAAATAATTCAGTAATCTTAATTGGTAATTCGGAAATATCCCAGAAAAGGATGATCTTCCTTGGTGTAACAAGCTTTGCCTTCAGCTCGCCTTTCAGTGGCAATAAATCCGGTGAAGCAATAGATTCAATCATTTTCTTCCTCCAATCTGCAAACAATCAATATATGCACCAAATATCTAAACTATTCATAATAATTGATAATTTAATCGTACCATTAGAATGGAAAGCAGACAATAAACACAAATTGTCGTATCCTGCAAGTTCAAACAGCTAGCTACTTCATGGGCGTGAATTTTTTTTACTCATTAAGACAGATTCATCTTTCTACATAAATCAACACCCTTCAATAATGAAAACACCAATTATTTCGACACTATTTCCCATGAAATAGAAAAAAGATGAAGCCTCATGATTGGCCTCATCTTTGGAAGGTTTACTATTCTACACATTAAGCATTTAAATTAACCCGTTTTCCAGTTACCAGATATATTACATTTTCTGCAATATTCGTTGAATGGTCGGCGATTCTTTCAATAAATCTACATACAAATGCTAATTGGATAATCTGGTTTGTAGCGTTCGGATTCTGTGGGATATAGCTCAATAGCTCGTGTACCAAGTCTCCAAACATTTTGTCCACTTCATCATCTTTTTTCGCGCATTTTTTAGCCATTTCAATATCTTCGGAATAATAGGCAGTGATGGATTCAGAAACCATTTCTAAGGCTATCTCCATCATTTTGGGTATATCAATCATTTCTTTAAAATACTCTTGATTTCCGATATGGAGGGCAGATTTGGCAATATTTACAGCAATATCTGCCAGCCGCTCTACTTCGGACGAAACTCTTAATGCCACACTTATTTTCCGCAGATCAGTCGCTACAGGTGATTCCCTAGCAATTAATAATAAGGCCTTATTGTTAATATCATCATCCAAATCATCGATTTCATTATCTCCGTCAATGACCTTCTTCGCCTTATCCATATCTTGATTTAAAAGGGCAATCATCGCTTCTTTAATTTGCAATTCCGATTTATGGGCCATCGTTAATAGCATTTCTTTTAACTCTTTTAAATTGTGATCAAAATTTGCTCTTGCACTCATTTATGCCACCTCTTCATCCGAATCTTCCTGTAATATAACCCTCAGTACGTGAATCTTTTGGATTTGAAAAAATAGTAGATGTTGAATCTAATTCGATTAATTCACCCATCAAAAAGAAGGCAGTCTTATCCGAAACGCGCGATGCTTGCTGCATGTTATGGGTGACAATGACTATGGTATATTTTTCTTTCAATTCTAATATCAATTCTTCAATTTTCAAGGTTGAAATCGGGTCCAAGGCAGATGTTGGCTCATCCATTAACAAAACATCCGGTTTTGTCGCTAGGGCTCTCGCGATGCACAGCCTTTGCTGCTGCCCGCCTGATAAACCAAGAGCAGGTGCAGACAGACGATCCTTTACTTCTTCCCATAAAGCCACATCCATTAATGATTTGATGACAAGCTCATCAAGGTGCTTCTTCTTTTTGATTCCGTGAACTCTTGGACCGTAAGCGACATTGTCATAAATAGATTGTGGAAAGGGGTTTCCTTTCTGAAAAACCATACCAACATGTTTGCGAAGTTCAACTAGATCGTTTTTCTCGTCTAATATATTTTTTCCGTTTAAATTAATTTCCCCGGTCATTTTAACATTAGGAACCATATTGATCATCAAGTTGAGTGTCTTAATAAAAGTGGATTTTCCGCATCCTGATGGTCCAATGATCGCCGTTACTTCTTTTTTGTTAATCGGAAAGTTGATGCCCTTTAGTGCATGATGATCCCCATACCATAAATTTAAGTTCTTAACATCAAATATTTCTCTGGTCAATGTTGGAATTGTCATTCCATTTCCCCCTTATCCAAATCTTCCTGAGATATATTCTTCCGTCTTCTTGACAGAAGGATTGGTGAAGATTTTTTCTGTAGCATCATATTCAATTAAATCACCGCTTAAAAAGAAGGCTGTTTTATCGGATATGCGGGAAGCCTGCTGCATATTATGGGTGACAATGATAATCGAATAATCCTTTTTCAAATCAACGATCAAATCTTCTACCTTTGAGTTCGAGATAGGGTCCAGCGCCGAAGATGGTTCATCAAGGAGCATTACAGTCGGTTTCATCGCAATCGTCCTTGCAATACAAAGACGCTGCTGCTGGCCGCCCGAAAGCGATAGGGCAGATTTATGGAGTCTGTCTTTTACTTCATCCCACAATGCCGCCTTTTGCAGGCTTTCCTCGACAATCTCATCTAGCTGACTTTTCTTTTTGATTCCACTGAACTTCAGGGCATGCGTTATATTTTCATATATTGACTTAGGAAATGGATTTGGTTTCTGAAAAACCATCCCAATTTCTTTTCGTAATGCGACCACATTGATTTGTTCTGACAAAATATTAATGTCCTCATAAAGGATTTCACCTTGCGCTCTTGCACCGGGGATCAGATCATTCATTCGATTGACGCTTCTTAAAAACGTTGACTTTCCACAGCCGGAGGGTCCTATCAAAGCTGTTACAGAATTTTTTTCAATATCCATGGAAATACCGTTTACAGCACGTTTTTCACCATAGAAAATTTCTAAATTATTTACTTTTAATATATTATCCATTTGCAACTGGACGGTTGATTGCATAGTTTGTTCTGCCGTTTCCTTTTCCAATAAAGTTGTAACCATCCGTTTTCACCTGCCCTTTATTTAGTTGCAGTCACTTTCTTAGTTATGATACTTCCAATCCATCTAGCTAACAGGTTAAATAGTAAGACTGAAATGACTAGCACAGCTGCCGAACCATTGGAAACCGCTTCAACATCGGGAATTAACCCCTGTGTGTTGACAGACCAAATGTGTACAGCGAGCGTTTCAGCTGGACGAAATATATTTAAAGGAGATTGATCCGAAAATGGATTCCAATTTGTATAATCAAGTCTTGGTGTTGAAAGTCCTGCTGTAAATAATAATGCTGCTGCTTCTCCAAACACACGCCCTGCTGCAAGAATAATCCCCGTTAATATTGATGGAAAAGCACTAGGTAATAGTACGGTTTTTATTGTATGCCAATGAGTAATACCTAAGGCAAGACTGGCCTCTTTCAGTTCACGAGGAACATTACGAATAGAGTCCTCGCTTACACGCACGATAACAGGCAAATTAAAGACTGTCAGTGCTAAGGCACCTCCTAAAATCGTATATCCCCAACCAGTAATGTTAACAAACATCAATAATCCGAACATTCCTATTACGATAGAGGGCAGTGATGCTAAAACTTCAATACAGGAGCGAATAATGTCCGTTACTTTTCCCGGCTTCGCATACTCTGCCATATAGATTCCCCCGCCAATCCCAAGGGGAATAGCAATAATCATAGTAATAAGTAAAATATAAAACGAATTAAATAATTGGTCGCGAATTCCTCCACCCGCACGGATATTGCTTGAAGGTGTAGTTAAAAACTCCCATGAAATGTGTTTAAATCCATTGACTAAAATATAAGAAAATAATCCAACTAGAATTGAAATGATAATAATGGCAATAGCAACAAATACTCCGGTTGCAATTCGGTCAGCTGTTTTACTTTTCATTACAGCTTCCTCCTTGATGAAAGATAACGGATGAGTAAAATAAAGGCAAACGACATAACTAATAAAATTAACCCCATCGACCAAAGTGTATTATTTTCCACACTTCCGTAAGTTGTATGACCCATATTTAACGTAATAATTGTTGTTAACGTAGCGGAAGCATCCAAAATACTTGATGGTAAATTCCTTACATTCCCGATTACCATTTGAACGGCTAATGCTTCACCAAATGCTCGAGCCATCCCCAAAACAATTGCCGTCATTAGTGATGGGAGTGCAGCAGGGATCAACACTTTTCGAATAGTTTGCCAACGAGTCGCGCCAAGAGCGTAAGAACCTTCTCGTAAATATTTGGGTAATGAACTTATTGCGTCCGTAGCAATGGTCGTGATTGTTGGTAAAATCATGATCGATAGCACAATCATTCCGGAAAGCAAACTAAAACCTAGTCCACCCACATGTTCCCTTATAAATGGAACTAATACTGTAAGCCCGATGAATCCATAAACAACAGATGGAATTCCAACTAATAGCTCAATGACTGGCTGTAATATTTTTCTTCCCCATGATGGTGCAATCTCTGTCATGAATATCGCGCCGCCAATCCCTAATGGTGCTGCTACCAGCGCTGAAAGGAATGTTACAGCAAATGAACCGAAAATAAACGGTAATGCCCCATATTCCGGATTGGCTTGATTGGTAGGATTCCAATGCGTACTGCTTAAGAACTCAATAAGACTGACACCATTTTTAATAAAAGATTGCAACCCCTTTGTGCCTAGAAAAATGGTAATGGATATAGTTGCGGAAATCATAATCACGGCACATATAATCACTAGCATCTTTCCGCGTAATTCCCCGTCCAGCCTATTTTTAGAGGATTTTAACAATCTTTCTTTTGCAGGAATTATTTTTTCCATAATGAACCAAACTCCCCTGAAATACGTCGTAATGGGGTAAATGCCTAGTGCATTTACCCCGTTTATTCATTTACATCATTTATAAATTCTTTTGATTTCCTTCTGCATCGCGTTCTACTTTCATTTTTGTAACAGGAAGATATCCTTGTTCTTTTAATAAAGTAGTTTGGATATCATCTGACATTAAGTAGTCAAGGAACGCTTTTGCTAAATCAGTTGCTTCACCTTTTGTGTATGAATGTTGGTATGCCCATACTGGGAATTTACCTGACTGTACATTTTCTTCTGTTGGTTCTACACCATCAATTGCAAGTGGTGTTACAGAATCATCAGTGAAGTATGAGAATGCAAGGTAACCAACTGCACCATCTGTTTCGTTAATGATTTTCTTAACTGTGTTAGAAGAATCTTCGGTAATTCCTTCTGCTGGTGTTGCACCATCAAGTGCAAACTTATTGAATATTGCACGTGTTCCAGATGAATCAGGACGGTTTACAAGCACGATCTTTTGATCTTTTCCGCCAAGTTCTTTCCAGTTTGTAATTTTACCTGTGAAAACTTTAATTAAATCTGCTTTTTTAATATCTTTAATACCAACCTTAGGATTAACCGCTGCAGTCATACCCACAACAGCTACTTTGTGATCAACAAGCTCACTTGCTTTATCAGGAATTTTCTCTTCAGCAAATACGTCTGAGTTACCAATTTGTACAGATCCTTCAGAAACTTGTGATAGGCCTGTACCAGAACCACCTGCTTGTACTTGTATATCAGCTTTTGGATTTTCATTCATAAATTCTTCAGCTGCTGCTGCTACCAATGGCTGCATTGCAGATGAACCAGAAATGGATAGCGAGCCTGAAATTTCTTTCTTTTCCGTTTTTGGCGCTGCTGATTTGTCAGTTTCTGTTGTTTTGTCTGTTGATGTACCGCCACCACAAGCAGCCATAACTATCATTAACGCTGCCAATATTGTAAGTAGGCTTAATTTTTTCAAACTTTTCATTTCCTTTATTCCCCCTAAGGTTTTTGATGGTGATGATGTTTGTCTGCCTTACATGAATAAGAATACGGTATAACTGTAAACTGCGTTTTAAGGAATTGTAAAGGTTTTGTAAATATACATTGTTCTTTTGTAAATTCGACAAATTTCATCGATTTTCTGGCTTAACTAACAATAGGTTACATATTCTATTAAATATAGTTCTCAAAATGATTACTTTGTATGTAAAAAAAACACCTATCTCAAATTTGAGACAGGTGTTCTATTCATTATCATTGACCGGATTGCTGGGTGTTTTGAGTTGTATCAGCATTATTTGGTTGCTGCTCAGTACCTTGAGATCCCTCATTGAGCGAACGTGACTTTTTCAAGTCGAAGTAGGCATCTAACACTCTCTTGCCAATTGTCATATTAACACTTGGGCCAGTATTTCCTTGATAAGCCCATGGGACAACAACGGCCATAGCCACTTCTGGATTATCGAATGGCGCAAAGCTTACAAGGCTTAGGTTCATTACATCTGTATTCTTTTGCGATTTAACAGGACCGTCATAAAACGCTTGTGCCGTTCCTGTTTTACCAGCAGGGTTATAGGCAGCACCTTTAAAGGTACCAACGCCCGTACCATCGCCAACCGCCATAACCATTCGAAAACCTTCTTGAACCCGCTTGATCCATTCGTCTTTCATATCTAAATGATTCAGCACTTTCGGTTGGATTTCTTCCACAATCGGACCTAATTCATTATTTTCCATAATTGGTTCGCGGATTTCTTTGACAAGATGCGGCTGTACACGATTTCCACCGTTCGCAATTGTAGAAACATACTGTGCAAGCTGGATGGGTGTATACGTATCATATTGCCCTATCGCAAGATCCAGAGCTAAACTGGCCTGTTCATCTGAACCTGGAAAACCGCTCATTTCATTCGGGAGGTCAATCCCCGTCCTCGTTCCTAAACCAAACTGCGCGAAGGATTGGCGCATCGTATTAAACGTCTTCTTCGCGTCTATTAAAAGTGGACCGTTCGGAACATACCTTCCGTGTCCCATAGCAATGACCGTTTTCCACATATACACGTTGGATGAAACCTGTAATGCTCTAAGATCATTAATGGATCCAAATGTCTTCCAGGATTTTTTTGGCTTAGTATTTTTGAATACTAACGGCTCATCAACTAGGTACTGCCCTGGGCTAATGGCCCCTGTTTTATACCCGGTTAAAATGGTTGCTCCTTTAACAGCAGAACCCACGTTATAGGATGTAGTAATATTACCGCCGGCAAAGTCCTTCATGACCGTTTTGCCGTCATCATCCTTGCTAATTTGTCTTCCAGCAAGCGATAACACTTCCCCAGTGTGAGGATTCATTAATACCACAAAGGCACGATCCAAAAGAGCGGTGCCGGGCTTTTGCTTTGCACTCCACATTTCCTCTTCAATAATCTTTTCAACCTGCTGCTGCAGATCCATATCTATAGTTAGGACAAGGTCTTTTCCCCGCTTGCCATCCGAAAGAACTTCGGAAGAGATGATTTTCCCTGACTTATCTGTTATATTTTTTACTTTTGCTTTTTGACCATGGAGAACATCTTCGTATTTAAGCTCAAGATAACTTTTTCCAACCCGGTCATTTCGGCTGTAGTCACGTGCCAAATATTTTTCTACTTGTTCTTTTGGAATACCTGCTTCAGTAGTTGAAACATCTCCTAATATTGATTTTAATGTATTGCCAAATGCGTACATTCGCTCCCAATCCGTTGTGGTATCAACCCCAGGGAGGTTTTCTAAATTTTCACTGACAACGGCAAATTCTTCAGGAGTTACATCTTTATTTTTGACAATTTGTGGTGTTAAGGCATAACCGCTATTAAATTCTCTGTAAATTGCAAGTGTTTCAAGGTCTTCCCCTTGAATACTATCTACTTCGGCATCTGTAACCCGGTCAATCTGCAATTTATAAATTTGCTTATCATCTAATTTTTTCTGATCATATAAATTCCATTCTTTTTTCGTGATTTTTGCCTTTGCTTCTTTCGGATGTTTAATGATCCAAAAATCCTTTTTATCACGAACAGGAACTTTTGAGGTATCTTTGGTTATTAGTTTCGCTAATTTCGCAGCTGTTTCAAGCATTTTCTTTTGATCAGCATTTTGGTACTTTGTGTAAGTAATTGCATTTAACGGGGTATTATCAACGATAACTTTCCCATTTCTGTCAATCATTTTCCCTCTAGGAACAGGATTATTAACGGTTATATCCTCTGTCCGCTGAATTTCACGTTTAAAATCATCACCAAAGACAATTTGTAATTCACCCAGGCGAAGGATCAGGATGGAAAAAAGCACAAATACAACAAAAAACACCATGTTCAAACGAAACGGGACATGTGTTTTCTTTTTTTTCTTTTTATTATTAACCAAGATCTATATACACTTCCTTTTATACAATGCTCCACATAACTTTCTCTATTTTATAAGATATTGTCCGATATATCTATGAATAACACTTACCAATTTAAAGAAAAGCGGAAACGTATGTAATCCTACTTTTATAAAAAAAAATGCGATGAGTAATAAGATACTCATCGCATTTTCACCTCGGGTAATTGTACCCGCTTTATAAAAAAATAAATGACCGAATGACCAGCACCTATAAACAACAGTAAGATCGGAATACTTTTCGCTTCATTAAACCAAGTAACCGCAGCGAGGAAGGCAAGAATAGAAACGATCCGCCCTATATTTAAGAAAATCTCACGAACCACAATATACTCAATTCGCATTTCCGCTGCTTTCCAACCAGTTCCAATCACATCATATGTAGTAGAATGATACGGGACAAGCAAAAGTGGATAGGCCACCGCAATCATTGCCGCGTATATTAACAATTTTGTAAAATTCAAATCCCAAACGATCAGCAGGACTGCAGCATAAAGGATGATGCCGCCAATCAGAATAGCCTTTTTACGATAATTTTTTTTAATCATCCTTGAAGCAAAATAATATGCAACAAAGGATATCCCCGAATTGATTAGTCCAAATGTTCCTAATGCCATTTCACTGCCTGTCGAAATAAAGACAAACACGGAGATAACGAATAAAAACGTCCCTTCTCTAAGTCCCTGAAAAAAGTGGGCATTCGTAATGAGACGCCAATTTTCATTTAGTTTTCTTTCTTCAATGATCCGCTTAAAGCAATATTTTCCTGAAGCGGGTCTTCGTTTTAGTGAAAAGCTCATAAATACAGCCAGTGCAAATAAAGCTAATGACAAACCAAACACAAACGTATATCCCGTAAATTTTTCAAATCTAGTGATAATAATGCCGGCAGCTAATGGGCCAATCATCCCGCCCGCCGAGGTTAAAATCCCTAAAAATCCATTAAAAAAGTCTCTTGTCTCAGGCTCGGTAATTTCAAACGTTAACACATTATAGGCGAGCCAATAAAAACCATACCCAATTCCAAGCAGGCTTCCCAATAATAGCAGGTAAGTGGAAGCCTTTGTCCCCGAGATTAATACCGCAAGATAAAACAGTGCCAAAAAAATAACTCCGATTCGAAGAACTATAACCCTGTCGATTTTCTTTGCCCAACGCCCCGCTAGGATAAACGTTAACGGCTGCAAAACAACAATCGAGAGGTTGTAAAGGGCGATATCCGAATATTTTCCTGTTTGTTTCCAAAGATAAATATTCACAAATGTGTTCGATAAGGCTACACTCAATGAATATAAGCCGCCAATAATCAGCAAAAGTGATAAATCCTTGGTTAATTCTACATCACCTAAAATCTTAAATTTTTTTGCCATAAAAAAACTCCCCTTTGTATAAGGGTAGTCTTTATCTAGGCGATGGTTCTTATTCAATATTTTAGGAAAACGAAAAGAGGCAGCCAGTGGCTGCCTCTTTTCATTTTATTTATTTTGCTGCGCTGTAACGCTTAGAAACTTCGTCCCAGTTAACTACATTCCAGAATGCACCGATATAATCAGGGCGTTTGTTTTGGAATTTTAAGTAATATGCATGTTCCCAAACATCAAGACCAAGGATAGGAGTCTTTCCTTCCATTAGTGGGGAGTCTTGGTTAGGAGTGCTTGATACTTCTAATTCACCATTGTTTACAGATAACCATGCCCAGCCAGAGCCGAAACGAGTAGTTGCTGCTTTAGCGAACTCTTCTTTAAAGCTTTCGAAGCTGCCAAATTTGCTGTTGATTGCGTCAGCTAATTCACCAGCAGGTGCGCCGCCGCCATTTGGAGAAAGGATTTGCCAGAATAAAGAATGGTTAGCGTGTCCGCCGCCATTGTTACGAACTGCAGTACGTGCAGCCTCTGGAACCGCATCCAAATTAGCAATTACTTCTTCAACTGATTTAGAAAGTAATTCTTCATTACCAGCTAATGCATTGTTTAAATTTGTTACGTATGTGTTGTGATGTCTAGTGTGGTGAATATTCATTGTTTCTTTGTCAATGTGTGGTTCAAGTGCATCTTCTGCGTAAGGTAAATTCGGTAATTCAAATGCCATAATAAATTCCTCCTATGTACGGATAATTTTTTAGGCTTTAGTAATTCTTACTTTTTAAGAATATTTCTAAAGCTTTAGTCTAAAGATACCAAAATTTGTTCATTGTTTCAAATTTAATGCTTAGTCTCCACCATAAATACAATGCCCCATAAACAGATATTTATTCCAAGTTTGTAGAGCCTAGTAAGATTTCGAAAAATTGTCATGCTTCACCAAAACAGCATGCTGTCAACGATTTTAGTCATAATCCCTTTATCCCCCTTCCAAATCATGTAAACGCCATATTGACATGATGTTAATAATTCATTTAAATCAAGCTGAAGGGTTGATTAGGGAGTGATAGTTATGCAAAAAAGCACCATTTCTATATATAATTTATTGGAACAATTTTTTCGAAAAAGTGAGCCAATTCAACGAATTAAATCTGGTACAGTTCTATTTCAAGAAAAAGATTCTGTTGAATATGTTTACTTATTGCTTAAAGGCAGTATCGCCCTTGGCAGGGTCCACTTACGCGGGAAGGATTTTATTTTAAAAATCTTAAACGACCATGAATTAATGGTTGAGTACCAGCTATTTAAAGCTGCCCCTCACTATCAATTTTATGCCAAAACACTAACAGACTGTGAACTCCTGTATATTAAAAAAGAGCAATTTGAGGATTTTATTTTAGCAGACCCCGAAGCGATGAGCGCACTTGTAATTTGGTTAAGCACCGGTTACTTAAAGGCACAGATGAAGTGTCAGGACTTAATTATGAACGGAAAAAAGGGAGGTTTATACTCCATCCTCATTCGCCTCTGTAATTCATATGGAGTGAAGTCAGAGGATAGCATACTCATAGATCTGCCATTAACACATCAAGAATTAGCCAATTTAACCTATGGAACAAGAGAGGTCGTTCAACGCACCTTGATGGAACTTCGCCAGAAAGACATTATTTCATATGAAAATCAAAAGTTTACTGTGAAGAATTTAAGCTTTTTAAAAGAGCAAGTAGATTGCCAAAATTGCTCATTTGAAATTTGCGGTCTGAATTAGATTTTACAGCCACCCATTAAAGGTGGCTTTTACCTTTATTGAAAACCTTTCTTCTTCCTTGTATATAACGATTGCACAAGCTACAATAGAGATTGAATCTGCATAAAGGTGGTCCACAATGAATATTTTCAAACAATTTTATAAAAGCATTTACTCCCCAAAGGATATAGCCTTATTTCGTTTTCAAGGAATTGGAAAAACAATTTTATATGTCTTTTTCCTTACTTTTATTTCGATACTTCCATCCGTCATTTATATGAGTACTGCACTTTCTTCCGGAATAGATTCTGCAAGGACCATTATAGAGGATAAAGCACCCGATTTTTCGATAAAAAACGGTGTACTTTCGGCAAAGACGAAAGTACCGGTTACAATTGATAAGGATGACTTCACCATTATTATTGATCCAACTGGAGTCATCTCTGATGCGGATGTGGAGAATGAAGGAAATGCATTCGCTCTTTTGAAAAATGAATTTGTTCTCTCTTCAGGTGGCAGGATTGATACCTATCCCTATTCCATGTTAGAAGGGCTTCACATCACAAAGGACGACTTCCTTCATTTTACTGATAAGATTAGCTCAATGAAGGGAATTATTATCCCTGTGGTGTCCCTGTTAATTTATTTGTTATCAAGCGCATCAAGTTTTATCGAAGTATCTGTCTTAGCACTGTTTGGTCTAGCCATTAAAAATCTATTAGGCAGAAAACTAAACTACCGGCAATTATGGAGAATGGCTGCATATAGTGAAACCCTGCCAACCGTATTTTTCACCGTTATGGCTGCGATGAAGACTTCCGTGCCAAACAGCTTCGTTATTAATTGGTTTGTAGCAATTATTGTTTTAGCCTTAGCCATAAATGAAATGCCAAAACCGAAAAAAGCAAGCTAGAAATTCGCCCAGAAATATTGGGCGTTTTTTATTTGGTAGGCGTTCTTTTTAGGATTGGACAAGCATAGGAATATACAAACATTCCATGATGGAGGCTTGTCCGATGAAAAAGTTATTTAGTTTTCTAGTTGCCATTTTAGTCCTTTATGTCATTTATTTTGATCTCACCATTGGCACCCTTCCTACTTCCACTACTAAACAGGTTGATGCAAAAGTAGTGACAAAGGGAGAAACAAAAGGACCAAAATCGGACATTCCTGCATTTGAAGCGAAAGTAAAGCCCGGTGAAACCGTGATATCGATTGTCGAGCACGAATTAAATAACCCACTTCCAGTTTCTATTACAGAATTAATAAACGACTTTCGAGAACTAAATCCAGAACAGTCTCCTGAAAAAATTCAAATCGGGGCTACATATCATTTCCCTGATTACTCAAACTAAAGTGGATAGATGCATATTGTTGTCAAAATTAGCAGTTGACTGATAAAATAGAATCGAATTGTTTATTAACCTATGATTCGAATTCCAATTTAAAGGAGCGAATTCCACGTGAGTGAAATTATACATCGCACGAAGACCCGACCAATAAAAGTGGGAAATTTAACGATTGGCGGGAGTAATGAAATCATTATCCAAAGCATGACAACAACAAAAACCCATGATGTTGAGGCAACCGTAGCCGAAATAAAACGCCTTGAGGAAGCAGGCTGCCAAATTGTTCGGGTGGCATGCCCTGATGAACGTGCGGCGAATGCAATTCCGGAAATCAAAAAAAGAATCAACATCCCGCTTGTCGTCGATATTCACTTTGATTATAAATTGGCGCTTAAAGCAATTGAGGGCGGAGCCGATAAGATCCGAATCAATCCCGGAAACATTGGAAAACGGGAAAAGGTCGAAGCGGTCGTTAAAGCGGCTAAAGAAAAGGGCATTCCTATTCGGATTGGCGTAAATGCAGGATCTCTAGAAAAGAAAATTCTTGAAAAATATGGCTATCCAACAGCGGATGGAATGGTTGAAAGTGCGCTACATCATATTCAAATTCTTGAGGATTTAGATTTCCACGACATTATTGTGTCTATGAAGGCATCAGATGTCAATCTTGCCATCGAAGCATACGAAAAAGCGGCTCGTGCTTTTGATTATCCATTGCATTTAGGAATTACAGAGTCTGGGACGCTTTTCTCCGGTACAGTTAAAAGTGCTGCAGGGTTAGGAGCCATTATTAGTAAGGGAATCGGGAACACGCTTCGAATCTCTCTTAGTGCCGACCCTGTTGAAGAAGTAAAAGTTGCCAGAGAACTGTTAAAAGTATTTGGTCTTTCTTCCAATGCCGCCACTTTAATTTCTTGTCCAACTTGTGGAAGAATTGAAATTGACCTAATTAGTATTGCAAATGAGGTTGAAGAATATATTTCAACTATCAAAGCACCAATTAAGGTTTCTGTCCTTGGTTGTGCCGTAAACGGCCCTGGTGAGGCTCGTGAGGCTGATATCGGGATTGCCGGTGCCCGCGGAGAAGGTTTGTTATTTAGAAAGGGTGAAATCGTCCGCAAGGTTCCTGAAGCGGATATGGTAGAGGAACTCAAAAAGGAAATTGACCTAGTGGCTGAAGAGTATTTCCAAAAAAAGGCTGAAGAAGAAAAGATAACAAAATAAACATCAAGAAACCCGGTTTATAAAAACCGGGTTTCTTTTTTATTTCCAGCTCCAGCGCCCTAGCGGCTAGTGTCCTTCGCTCTCCGCCCTACGATAAGTCAA
>NZ_AJLS01000118.1 GCF_000307875.1 Neobacillus bataviensis LMG 21833 | reverse complement strand
GTGTTTCCTTTATCTCAGTTGGAGCGCTCCAGGCCATACGCCGCTGACCAGGGGGCTTCCGCTTTTCTTATTATTTTCACCCAGATTACATTAAGATAAACGGATTTACATCAATTGAAACCTGTAAACCGCTTTTTGTATCTTTTTGGTATTGATCAAGGATGGTTTTTAGTATTTTTATCAAGTTCGGTTCCCGTTTGTATTTTATCAGACATTGGTAGCGATATCTATTATTTATCCTAGGGATGGGTGATGCCGCAGGTCCTAATACAACAGTTCCCGATGAAACATGCGAGCGAATGTGTTTCACCACTTTCTCCATTTCCGACACAACCGTTATGAGCTGTTCATGACTAACCGTTATGAGAGAAAGATAATAGAAAGGCGGATATTGACGCGTTTTTCGAATCAGCATTTCCTGCTGATAAAAAAGATCATAATCCTGCTTGCCCGCAAGCACCACGCTGTAGTGTTCCGGCGTATAGGTTTGAATGATGACTTCCCCGGGGAGTTGGTGCCTTCCTGCCCGCCCGCTCACTTGTGTCAAGAGCTGGAAGGTTTTTTCAGATGCTCGGAAATCAGGCAAATGCAACATCGTATCAGCTGAAAGCACACCCACTAAGGTGATGTTCGGAAAATCCAGCCCTTTTGCAATCATTTGCGTTCCTAATAAAATATCTGCTTTTCCATCCTTAAAATCAGTTAATAGCCTCTCGTGTGAACCCTTTTTCCCTGTAGTGTCGACATCCATGCGAATCACACGTGCCTCTGGAAGGATCTTCCCTAGTTCTTCTTCCACCTTTTGAGTTCCGGTACCAAAATAGCGGATGTATTCACTATTACATTCAGGACAATGCTTCGGTACGTAACTTTCATACCCGCAATAATGGCATTTCATATGCTCATTTACACGGTGGTAAGTCAGCGATATGTCGCAGTTCGGGCAATTCATTACGTATCCGCAGTCCCTGCACATGACAAACGAAGAATGACCGCGTTTATTTAAAAATAAAACAGATTGCTGCTTTTTCTCGATTCGATCCTTCAACATTTCAAACAGCTTTCGGGAAAACATGGAGCGATTGCCTTCACGTAGTTCCTCGCGCATGTCAATTATTTCCACGGACGGAAGACTCTGGTTGTTCATCCGGTTAGGAAGGGATAATAAATGGTACACCTTTTTTTGTGCTCTGGCAAAGGATTCAAGCGACGGGGTAGCACTTCCGAGCACGACCGGACAATTATAGTTTAAAGCTCTTTCAATCGCCACATCTCTGGCATGATAGCGAGGCATTTCTTCTTGCTTGTAGCTAGTTTCATGTTCTTCATCAATAATCATGATCCCGATATTTTCAAATGGCGCAAAAATTGCCGACCTTGCTCCAACTGCTACTTTAACTTCCTTACGTTGAATTTTGCGCCACTCATCATATTTTTCCCCTGCTGACAAGCCACTGTGCAATACTGCCACCAAGTCCCCAAATCTCCCTTTAAAACGGTTGACCATCTGCGGGGTGAGCGAAATTTCCGGTACTAGGACGATGGCTTCCTGTCCTTTTTCAATAACCTCTTGGATAGATTGTAAGTAAATCTCGGTTTTACCGCTGCCTGTGACCCCATAAAGTAAAAACACCTCGTGTTGATTCCGTTCAATTGCATCAAGAATTGGCGCGATGGCAGTTTGCTGGGCATCCGTTAATGGTAATGGTTTCGTTCGTTCAAAGGTCCGATGTGCGAAGGGATTGCGATAGACCTCCATTTCGAATTCCGTCAATAGCTTTTTTTCAACAAGGGCCTTTACAGTTGATGTTGATGTTTTTACTTCAGAAACCAGCTTCCTTAATTCAATCTCATGGTAATTTTCAATAAAAAACCGTAATATTTGCCTTTGCTTTTCTGCGTTTGCCGGGATTCGGTCAATTTCCTTGCTTAATTCAGCAAGTGTCATGGATGGTTTAACATATTTTTGCTGTTTTTTCTTAACCCGTTCCTTTACAAGATAAATGACTTCAAGTTGCCCTTTTGCTGCTTCTTTTTGTAACAAGGGAACTATTCCATTCTTCAACGCAGCTTCCCAGTCGAGCATATCTTCGTGTTCGAAAAAAGGCTGCAGTTGCAAAGGAAGTTCTGTAACGGCGGTGTCAGCAGCAAGCTTGACCTTTTTTTCGTATTTTGCCTTTAATGCCGCCGGCAGCATCACTTGATAGGCAAATATTTTAAAGCAAAGTGTATGATCCGTAAGCCAATCGCCAAGCTCCAATAATTCTTTGTTTAAAACAGGCTCTAAATCCATCGGCTCCAGTATTTCTCTTAACTTCTTAATTTCTGATTCTGCTTTTAATCCAATGACAAAACCTTGGATATTTCTTGGTCCAAATGGAACGATGACCCTCATTCCCGGTTGAATGACTCCCCCCCATTGCTCCGGAATAATATAATCGAACACCCGATCCGTTTGTTTCGTCGGTACATCAACAATCACACTAGCTATTTCCATTTCCACCCATATCCTTCAAAAGTGAAGTAATTTCTTCGATAATTCTTTTCGCAACATCGATTTTTGACATAATCGGCAACTCTGTCACCGTTCCAGAACGCTTAAAAAGAGTGACTATATTTGTATCGGTTCCAAAACCTGCACCTGCTGATTTCACATTATTAGCAACAATGATATCAGCATTTTTCTTTGTTAATTTTTTTCTAGCGTATTCTTCCAGATTTTCTGTTTCTGCGGCAAACCCTACAAGTACCTGACCCTTTTTTCTTTGCCCCAGCTCGAACAAAATATCCTTTGTTCTCACAAGTTCAATTGTTGCGTCACCTGCCTGCTTTTTCACCTTATGATCATAGCTGATTTTTGGGCGGTAGTCAGCGACAGCTGCGGTTTTTATGACTACATCTGCTTTGTCATACCATTCCATGACCACATTAAACATTTCCTCGGCACTTTCAACCTTTACAAGTTCCACACCACCAGGTGCAGCTATTTGAACAGGGCCTGTAACTAAGACCACATGGGCACCTTGTTTTTTCGCCTCTTCTGCAAGAGCATATCCCATTTTTCCGGTTGAATGATTGGAAATAAATCTAACGGGATCAATTTTTTCCCGAGTAGGCCCAGCGGTAACGACCACTGTCTTCCCTGTTAACTGTTTTCGTTCATCATTAACAAAAAATGCTCGGATTAACTCTACTATTTTTTCTGGCTCCTCTAATCGTCCTTTGCCCACATAGCCGCAGGCCAGATACCCTTCGCTAGGTTCGATGAATTGATATCCATACCCAGCCAAAATAGCGAGGTTATTTTTCACAGCAGGATGATCGTACATATGTACATTCATTGCAGGGGCAATCCACACAGGTGCAGTTGCAGCAAGGAGTGTTGTCGTAATCATATTATCGGCAATTCCGCCTGCGAGCTTAGCAATTGTATTGGCAGTTGCCGGGGCAACAAGAATTAAATCTGCCCAATCGGCCAAATCAATATGGGCAATCACTTGCGGATTTTTTTCATCAAAAGTATCAGTAAATACTTCATGGCGGGATAATGCCTGAAAGGTTAATGGGGAAACAAATTTTTCTGCGGATTCACTCAAAATCACCTTAACTTGTGCTCCAGCTTGAACAAGTTTACTTGTTAAAGCTGCTGCTTTATAGACAGCAATTCCACCTGTAACGCATAATAAAATCTTTTTATCAAATATCATTGCCTAAATCCCTCACTTCTTGTCCACATGATCTTTCTTCTTATTATGCTAGAAAGCAGTCAATTTTTCATCTCTTTCCTACCTAAAATCGACAATAATCGGTGGATTACGTATAAGCAAATAAAAAAGGCTGACATGTCGGAGTTTTCCTTTTGTCAGTCCTTCTTTCATTTTGTACATTTAATACAATTCATCATGTTTAGTCAGCATTAAGATCTGCTTTAGAAATTCGATAGGTAAGCTCGCCGCTATAAATTTCCTCCAACGCCTTCCCAACGTATTTATAGGAAACGTATTTCGGCAATCTCTCGTCTTTTATTTGCGACATCACGCGAGCGCGCTTCGCTGCAACAGAGACAAGCGAGTATTTAGAATCAATTTTTTCAAGCAATGAGTCGATAGATGGATATAACATATTATTCAACCTCCAGCAATTTTTTATAGCGATATTCCACACGTTCCCTGCGGCAATGCTCAGCTGTCACAATGGACCTTACACGTTCACAGGCGAGCTCAACCTGATCATTTTCAACGACGTAATCATATAGCTCCATCATTTCAATTTCTTCACGGGCAGATAGCATCCGATTATGGATAATATCTTCCGTTTCCGTTCCTCGTGTGACAATTCTATTTTTTAATTCTGTCAAACTTGGCGGCATCAAGAAAATAAATAACCCTTCAGGGAATTTCTCGCGTACTTGACGGGCACCCTTCACTTCAATTTCTAAAAAAACATCTTTTCCGGCATCTAGCGTTTCACGGACATAATCAACAGGGGTCCCATAATAATTGCCGACAAACTCAGCATACTCTAAGAGTTTTCCCTGCCCGATTAAATATTCAAATTCTTCTCTTGTTTTGAAAAAATAGTCTACCCCATCCACTTCCCCTGCGCGGGGTGAGCGGGTTGTCATTGAAATCGAGTATTCAAAAGCCGTATCAGGGTGAGAAAATATTTCTTTTCGAACCGTTCCTTTTCCAACACCGGATGGCCCTGAGAGTACTATCAGCAATCCTTTTTCCTGCATTCAATTTATCCTACCCTTCATAAATAGTTTCATCACGATCCGTTAGGCGATGTGCCACCGTTTCAGGCTGTACAGCTGATAGAATAACATGATCGCTATCCATGACAATTACCGCGCGTGTCCGTCTTCCGTATGTAGCATCTATTAACGACCCCCGATCACGGGCATCTTGGATGATTCTTTTTATTGGAGCAGATTCTGGGCTGACAATGGAAATTATACGATTGGCAGAAACGATATTTCCAAATCCAATATTAATTAATTTAATCGACATGGTTATTCATCCAATCATCAGTAATATATTTTGACCGTGTTATACAGTTTCTAAACAAGCCCTATTCGATATTCTGAACCTGTTCCTTTAGCTTTTCAAGTAAACTTTTTATCTCGACTACCTTTTTGGCTATTTTGGAGTCATTTGCTTTTGATCCAATTGTATTTGCTTCCCTATTCATTTCCTGAACGATAAAATCGAGCTTTCTGCCAATAGGCTCCTGATCTTGTAAAGTTTGGAGGAATTGTTGAATATGACTTTTCAGCCGGGTAATTTCTTCATTAATATCCGCTTTATCAGCAAAAATAGCTATTTCTGTTAAAATACGTGTTTCATCCAATTGCCCATTGACAAACTCATTCATCCTTTTCGTTAAGCGCTCTTTAAATGATTGCACGACGAGCGGAGCATATTTTTGAAGATCAAATATATTTGCTTCCAATTGGGAAGTAATCGCAAGCAAATCCTTTTTTATTTCCTCCCCTTCAGCCGTCCGCATTTGTTTTAGTAAAATCACTGCTTCTTCAACGGCGGAAAGAACTAAAGATTCAATTTCTTCATTGCCCTCTTCTCTTTCCTCAATATGTAAAAGGTCTGTCCGATTAAGCAAATCCTTTAGGGTAATCGTTTCTTCTATCCCATATTTATTTCGTGCCTGTTCGATAAACTGATAGTATTCCTCAATCAGCTTCCAATCAACGTGAACTTTACGGGTAACGACACCTTCACCTTCAACACTCACATAAACCTCTACCCGCCCGCGGCGAATATACTCGTTTAGTTTCTTTTTTATTTTATCTTCTATTTTTAACAATTGTCTTGGCATGCGAATATTCATTTCAGAAAAGCGGTGATTGACTGTTTTAACTTCTACGTTCACACTGAAGGAGCCTGAAACAGCCTTACCTCTGCCAAAGCCTGTCATACTTATAACCATCACGTGCACATCCAATCTTTGAAAGATGATCGGCTTTCTATGTACTTAAAAAAGGTAATAGAATGGATTCTATTACCTTTTGGATTATAACACACTTTATTTTGTTTTTCTTAACAAAAATGATCCGGCTAGTAAAAAAGTTGGAATCGAGGATAGGCCAATAATTAACAGCCAATCTTTCCCTGTAATTGGCAGCGTATGGAAAATAGGCTGTAATGGCGGATAATAGATTACCGCTAACATTAACGCCAGCGAAGAGATTACCGCCCACACAAGATATTTATTCCCAAATGGGTTTCGCGACAGTACCGATTTTTCACTCCGGCAATCAAACACATGGATCAGCTGTGCCATGACAAGTGTCGCGAAGGCAACAGTTTGCGCATATGGCAATTGCGATTGGTCGTTATGGTACACAATGATGAAGGCTAATAATGTCACAATACCGATTAGGAATCCGCGAGATACTACCTTCCAGCCTAATCCGCGTGAAAAAACGCCTTCACTTGGGCTGCGCGGCCCCCGCTTCATCACATTTTCTTCGGGGCGATCGAGGCCAAGTGCCATTGCCGGCAACCCGTCCGTCACCAAATTAACCCATAGGATTTGGATTGGTACGAGCGGAAGCGGTAGAGCTAGCAGCATCGCAAATAACATCACCAATATTTCACCCACATTAGAAGCCAGCAAATAGCGGACGAATTTACGGATATTTTCATAGATGTTCCTGCCTTCTTTTATAGCCGCCTTTATTGTCGCAAAATTATCGTCTAACAACACTAGTGCCGATGCTTCTTTAGCGACATCTGTTCCGGTTATCCCCATTGCCACACCGATATCTGCTGCTTTGATAGCCGGGGCATCATTTACCCCATCACCTGTCATCGCCACAATATGACCTCTATTTTGCAATGCCCTAACTATTTTTAACTTATGTTCAGGTGAAACCCTTGCGAAGACGGAAACATCATCGACAACCTCTTCAAGTTCCTCCACTGACATGCCTGATAATGCTTTGCCATCCAGCACCTTGCTTTTTCTCGTTAAAATTCCAAGCTGGGAAGCGATTGCTTTCGCTGTAATGATGTGATCACCGGTAATCATGACTGTTTTAATCCCGGCTTCCTTACATTCTTTTACAGCCGCCTTTACTTCAGGTCTTGGCGGATCAATCATACCTTGGACACCAATAAAGGTTAATTTTTTTTCTGCCTCCTGCTCACTAAGGATGACCGTGTTCGCCGGGATTGGCTTAAAGGCTATTGCAATCGTACGCAGCGCCTGTGAAGCAAGACTGTTTATTGACTCTTGAACTTTTTCATGTGTTTCTTTATTTAAAAATTGTGTTCGCTCATCCCAAAGGATTGATTCACAAATACCTAAAACGACGTCAGGGGCCCCTTTTGTTACGATAAAATGCCGGCCCTGCTTGTCTTTAACATGGATACTCATCATTTTTCTGGCAGAATCAAAGGGAAATTCATTAATAACCGTAAACTCGTCTAATAATTTCTGGCGATTAAAACCCGCCTTCATCGCACTAACCAGCAGTGCACCTTCCGTTGGGTCGCCATCAAGGATGTAATCTTCATCCTTTAAAATCAATTCAGAATGATTACATAACATCCCAAATATCAACATTTGCTGCAATGACTTTTCATCTTTTGGAAGTACCGGACATTCATTCCGGTAAAAATTCCCCTTCGGCTGGTAGCCAACCCCATCGACTGTCCATGTATGACCACCGCTCCACAGGTGCGTTACGGTCATTTTGTTTTGTGTCATCGTCCCTGTTTTATCAGAACATATAACCGAGGCACAGCCAAGTGTTTCCACTGCCGGAAGCTTTCTAACAATCGCATTTTGCCTAATCATTTTCTGAACACCAAGGGATAAGGCCACAGTCACAATCGCAGGGAGTCCTTCAGGTATGGCAGCAACAGCAAGAGAAACACCGGCTAAGAACATCTCATATAATTCGTGTCCCCGTAAAATACCAACAACTACTACTAAGACGGTCAGCAACAAGGCAACAGTAATTAGTATTTTTCCCAACTGCTCTAAACGCCTCTGCAATGGTGTTTCTTGGGATTCGGCATTTTGGAGTAAATCGGCAATTTGTCCCATTGCCGTTTTCATCCCGGTGGCAATAACAACACCCAGCCCGCTGCCCCTCGTAATCATCGTCCCCATGAAGGCGATATTTTCCATATCACCAATTCCAGGGTTAGGATTAGTTAAACTATCAATATGTTTAGATACCGGAACAGATTCACCCGTTAAAGCAGATTCTTCGATTTCTAAACTTTTCGATTCAATAATCCGAACATCAGCACCAATGCGATCACCACTGGTAAACTTTAAAATATCCCCAATAACAATGTCCTTCGAAGGGATTTTAAGCCATTTACCATCCCGAAGTACCGAAACCTGCGGTGCCGATAATTCCTTCAATGCCTGCAGTGATTTCTCTGCTCTCCTTTCCTGGTAAAAACCAAGACAGCCGTTAATAATGACAATCGCGATAATCGCAATCGCATCAATATATTCGCCGAGCAACCCGGATATTAGCGTTGCGGCAAGGAGCACTAAGACCATGAAATCTTTAAATTGACTAAAAAATAAGAGTAAAGCGGATTGCTTTTCTCCCTCTTTTAATTCATTTAGTCCATGCTGTTTGATTCGTTCCTTTACTTCTTCCTGTGATAATCCAGAAGAAAAGTCGGTTTCTAAGGCCTTTTCTACTTGATCTATCTTCATTTCATGGAATTTCATCCGACCATCTCACTTCCCCCTTTAATAGACTTACCCTATGGAAAGCTTATTCAGGGTCGTCCAAAAAAATGCTATCGGAAAGTGTCTTGAAGGGGAAATTAAGACAGATTTTAAAATTGTAGGATATAATGAATGTATATGTTTGAAGAAAAGGATGTTTTCGATGTCATTTGATGGTTTATTTACAAAGGCAATGGTCGATGAGCTTGTCCGTTCCTTAAAGGGCGGCCGGATTAACAAAGTTCATCAGCCATATAAAAATGAAGTAATTCTTACAATCCGGGCAAACGGAGTGAATCAAAAGCTGCTGTTATCAGCCCACCCAAGTTATGCGCGAGTGCAGCTCACAAACGAATCCTATGATAATCCAAGTGAACCGCCAATGTTTTGTATGCTGCTTCGGAAGCATATTGAGGGTCATATATTGGAGGATTTATATCAGGTTGAAAATGATCGGATGATTATTTTTGAAATTAAGGGTCGGAATGAAATTGGTGATATCAGTAATAAGCAATTAATTATTGAGATTATGGGTCGACACAGCAATATCGTAATAGTTGATAAAACGCGAAATGTCATTCTTGATAGTATTAAGCATGTCTCTTTTGCCGTGAATAGTCACAGGGCGATTTTGCCTGGGCAGCCATACATCTTTCCTCCAGCTCAAAACAAGATCAATCCCTATGAGGCTGTTGAAGAGGATGTAGTAAAAACGGTAGATTTTATTGGCGGGAAGCTCGACCGCCAACTCGTAGAGCATTTTGCCGGAACCTCGCCGCTCTTTGCGAAGGAGGTTATTTTTCAAAGCGGTCTAGCTAATCGCACCACTGTACCGGGGACGTTTATCCGTTTGATAAAAAAAATTGCTGACGGAGATATCTCACCTTCCATTATCTCTGCTAATGGGAAAGACTCATTTTACCTGTTTCCACTAGAGCATTTACAAGGGGAGATTAAAACTTTCCCTACCCTTAGTGAATTGCTTGATCGTTTTTATTTCGGCAAGGCAGAACGAGACCGAGTCAAGCAGCAAGGAAATGATATAGAACGGTTCATTAGTAATGAAAAAGATAAAAACGAGAAAAAAATCAGGAAGCTTGAGGATACATTGAAAGAAGCCGAACGGGCAGAGCAATTTCAGCGTTATGGGGAACTGTTAACTGCCAATCTTTATTCGGCCAAAAAAGGGATGAAGGAAATCGAAGTGCTCGATTATTATGATGAATTAGGTGGAACCATTGTGATTCCGCTTGATCCACGGAAAACTCCTTCGGAAAATGCCCAAAAATATTTTTCTAAATACCAAAAAGCAAAGAATGCGGTAGCTGTGGTGGTGGAGCAAATTGAAAAAGCTCACTTAGAAGTTGTTTATTTTGATAATTTACTTCAGCAGGTCCTTGCTGCGTCACCAAAGGATATTCAGGAGATCCGCGAAGAGCTAATTGATGGCGGGTATATCCGCGAACGGAAGAAACGAAGCGGTAAAAAGACGCAGAATATCAAGCCTGTATTGGATCATTTTATAGCTTCAGATGGCACGGATATCATCGTCGGGAAAAATAATAAACAAAATGATTATTTGACCAATAAGCTGGCAGCTAGGGATGAAATTTGGCTGCATACGAAGGATATTCCAGGCTCACATGTAGTGATTCGCAGTAAAGAACCTTCTGATGAAACAATCAAAGAGGCAGCGGTTTTGGCTGCTTATTACAGTAAGGCACGAAATTCCAGTTCGGTACCTGTAGATTTTACAAAGGTTCGTTATGTTAAGAAACCAAGTGGCGCCAAGCCGGGATTTGTCATTTATGACAACCAGCAGACGGTTTATATAACGCCTGATGAAGAAATAGTCTTGAAATTGAAGAAGAAATAAAAAAATAGGATGTCCAGTAAGATTCGGACATCCTATTTTTGTTATTTAAGAGCAGCATCTTCGAACTGTTTACTCCATTGTGAAGGGTCTTCGCTCCATGAAAGCAAGCTTTCCTGGTCTTCAACACTCACATACTCTTTTGATATGGCTACTTCAATTAATGTTGCAAAATCTGTTAATGAAAAACTTTTTATTTCTTCCTCTTTAAGTAACTGTCTTCCCTTTTCAAGCCCATATGTAAAAATAGACACAACTCCAAGCACTTCACAGCCTGCTTCTTTTAGGGCTTGAACCGCAGTAATTACACTGCCTCCGGTTGAAATGAGATCTTCTACCACAACAACCTTTTGCCCTGTTAACACTTTGCCTTCGATTTGATTTCCTTTTCCGTGTCCCTTCGCTTTCGAGCGAACGTAACACATCGGTAAATCTAATAGCTCGCTTACCCAGGCCGCATGCGGAATCCCCGCGGTTGCCGTTCCTGCAATTACTTCCACTTCAGAAAACTTTTCAAGGATGAGTTTTTGCAAACCTCCGGCAATTTCTCTTCTTACAGCAGGAAACGACAAGGTTAAGCGATTATCACAATAAATTGGGGATCTAAGTCCTGATGTCCAAGTAAATGGATCCTGCGGTCTTAACGCCACCGCATTAATTTCTAATAATTTTTCAGCTATTTCCTGTTTCATAATAATACTCCTCTCCATGCGTCCATCCATTGTTCATAGCTTTTCACCGGATCCACTGACCGTGTAATTGAACGTCCGACAACAATTGCACTTACACCTGCATCTCTTGCAAATTGCGGTGTAGCTACTCGTTTTTGGTCACCAACATAATCAGACTCCATCCGGATACCCGGACAAATGGTGAAAAAAGAATCTCCCTTTTGTGTATGAATCGATGCGGATTCCCATGCAGAGCATACTACCCCATCTAATCCCGCATTTTTCGCTAAGGAAGCATAATGGAGGACAGATTCATTTAACGTAACGGGAATAAGCTGCTCATTGTTCATTTGTATTTGGGAGGTACTGGTTAACTGCGTTACAGCGATGCAATTGGGACGTTTTCTTCCTCCTGCCGTCCCAGCATCTAGTCCCTCTAATGCCGCCTGCATCATATCGCTTCCACCGGCTGCATGAACATTGACAAGGTCGCATTCTAGTCGTGCCAGCCCCTTCATGGCACTTTTCACGGTATTGGGAATATCGTGAAGCTTTAAATCAAGAAAAATCCGATGCCCCTTTTCTTTTAATAAGTGAACAATTCCAGGACCTTCCTGATAAAAAAGCTCCATTCCCACTTTAACAAAAAGTTTCCTGTCTTCAAACGGCTTCAAGAATCGTTCAATTTCACTTTTAGCAGCAAAATCAAGCGCGATGATAAGCGAGTTGTTCATTCATCTTCCAGCTCCTTCCACTAAGTTCACTAATGTGTTCAAACCCTAATTTTTCTAAAAGGACAGGAAGTTCCTCAATGATGGTCGGGCAAACAAACGGATCAACGAAATTCATTGTTCCAACCGCAACGGCACTCGCCCCGGCATAAAAATACTCAATAACATCCTCCGCCGATTGTACACCACCCATCCCAATAATTGGCAGCGAGACAGCCTGACTAACTTCATATATCATCCGAATGGCTATTGGCTTAATTGCGGGGCCTGACAGCCCGCCTGTTCTGTTTGCTAAAATCGGTCTTCCCGTCTTTAAATCTAGTCTCATGCCAACAAGGGTATTAATCATCGTGAGCCCATCGGCCCCGCCCTCTTCAACAGCACGTGCCATGTCGACAATATTGGTGACATTCGGGGAGAGCTTTACATAAACCGGCACCTCGGAAACCTCTTTTACCTTCCGTATCAATCGCTTGGCGACTTCAGGTATTGTTCCAAACGCGATCCCCCCTGTTTTAACGTTCGGGCAGGATATATTTAATTCTAACGCTTGGACATTTGTTGCCTTCGAGATTTCACGTGCAACGGTGACATAGTCTTCTTCATTGGAACCGGCAACATTTGCAATGATCGGAACATCATATTGTGAGAGCCACGGCAATTCCTCTGATAGAACTTTTTCTAGTCCGGGATTTTGCAGGCCGATGGCATTGAGCATGCCGCCATCTGTTTCGGCGACCCTTGGAGTGGGGTTGCCAAATCTTGGTTCAACGGTTGTTGCTTTAATCATGATTGCTCCAAGTTTGCTTAAATCATAAAACTGGCTGTATTCACGACCAAAACCGAAGCAGCCTGATGCCGGCATAATCGGATTTTTCAGATTTAACCCTGGCAAATTGATATTTAAACGGTTCATAATACAACCTCCCCGGCACGGAATACTGGTCCATCACTGCAAACCTTTTTATAGGAAACGCCTGTAGGGTCATTTGCTTTTTTACACACACAGGCAAAGCATGCCCCAATGCCGCAGCCCATTCTTTCTTCTAATGATAAAAACATCCTTTTTTCTGAATATTGTTGTTCTAGCGCCTTTAACATCAGGGTTGGACCGCAGGCGTAGACACAATCAAACTGTAAATTCTTGATTACATCTGTTACAAACCCTTTTGTCCCGTACGTTCCGTCAACTGTTGTCACATGTGTTTCGCCATTTTTTAAAAATTCCTTTTCATAAAACACGGCTGATTCCGTCTGAAAACCGAGAACGTGGATGATCTTGACCCCTTTGGCAACTAACTGTTCAGAAAGTCTATAAAGCGGTGGCACACCAATCCCTCCACCGACTAGGAGCGCTGTTTCTCCGCCACTTACTTCTTCAACAGGGAACCCATTTCCCAATGGGCCAAGGATATCAAGCTCCATCCCCGGCTCCATTGTGGCAAGCAGAGATGTTCCCTTGCCTTCCTTCCGATAAATCATAGTTAGCTCTTCTTTCTCGTGATGAAACGATGAAATGCTGATGGGTCTCCTGAGCAGTGGATCCAGGGCATTAGCAATCCGAATATGAACAAATTGCCCTGGAGCTTTGATTTGGTTTACCAATGATGCTTTAACTACTAATTCATAAATATCAGCGGCTATTTCCCTTTGACTGATGATTCGGCAAAGTTCTTTTTGAATCATACCAGGACTGCCTCCTTATTTTGCACCCCCATTGCATCTGCGGAAAAACTCATTGACTCGATTACCTTGAGAATCGCATCAGCTGTATCTAAGGAAGTTAAACATGGAACCCCATTTTCAACTGCTTCCCGGCGGATTCTAAAACCATCTCTCTCCGGCTGTTTTCCTTTAGTGAGCGTATTGATAATGAATTGAACCTCTCCATGTTGAATGACATCTATTAGCGTCTGCCCTTCCGAACCGATCTTGCCTACAACCTTCACCTTTAATCCAGCAGACTCAAGCACGGATGCCGTTCCGCTTGTTGCCATTAAGCGGTATCCATTGGCAGCAAATCTCTCGGCGAGCTTTAATGCTTCATTTTTATCCTTGTCAGCAACGGTAAACAACACCGTACCGAATCTTTGAATATTCATACCTGAGGCGATTAAACCTTTATAAAGTGCCTTTTCCAATGTGGTATCCCTGCCCATTACTTCCCCTGTTGATTTCATCTCAGGCCCCAAAGTAATATCGACACTTTTCAACTTGGCAAACGAGAATACGGGAACCTTGACGTAAACGCCGCTTTTTTCAGGAACCAGCCCTGGCTGATACCCTTGTTTAGTGATTGATAATCCGAGTAATGCCTTTGTAGCAATCTTCGCCATTGGCACATGGGTGATTTTACTCAAAAACGGCACCGTTCGGCTAGAGCGCGGATTGACTTCAAGGACGTAAATTTGATTACCAGATAAGACATACTGGATATTTAACAACCCGATAATATTTAAGCCTTTAGCTAATTTCTCCGTATATTCAACAAGTGTTTCCTTTACTTCCTCTAACAATGACTGTGGCGGGTAAACCGCGATTGAATCCCCTGAGTGGACACCGGCTCTTTCTATATGCTCCATAATCCCCGGGATCAGTACTTGTTCACCATCACAGATGGCATCGACTTCGATTTCCTTACCTGTTAAATAACGGTCAATTAAGACGGGATGTTCAGGATTGATTTTAACTGCATGCTCCATATAATGGAGTAATTCTTCCTTCTCGTAAACAATCTCCATTGCCCGCCCGCCAAGAACGTAGGAGGGACGAATCAGGACCGGATAACCGATTTCTTCAGCTATCATTACTGCTTCTTCCACTGAAAGGGCCGTTTTACCAAGTGGCTGCGGAATATTGAGCTGTTCTAGTGCTTGTTCAAATTTATCCCTATTTTCCGCTCGGTCTAAATCCTCTAGACTCGTTCCTAATATTTTTACGCCACGTGCAACCATTTCAGCTGCCAGATTGATCGCTGTTTGGCCGCCAAATTGAACCACTACACCAATTGGCTTTTCTAATTCAATAATAGCCATAACGTCCTCAATCGTCAGCGGCTCAAAATAGAGCTTATCAGAAATACTGAAATCAGTTGAGACGGTTTCCGGATTATTGTTTATAATAATTGCCTCGTAGCCGGCTTCTTTAATCGCTTTTACCGAATGGACAGTGGCGTAATCAAACTCGATTCCCTGGCCGATTCGAATTGGACCTGATCCTAAAACAATGACACTGTTCCGTTCAGTCACTATCGATTCATTTTCCTCTTCGTAAGTACCATAGTAGTAGGGTGTTTCACTTTCGAATTCCGCAGCGCATGTATCCACCATTTTGTAGACAGGGCCGATGCCTAATTCCCTGCGCCAATCGTAAATTTCAGCTTCTGCTAGGTTCCATAGCTCGGCAAGCTTTTTATCAGAAAAGCCTTTTTGTTTTGCTTCTTTTAACAGTTCACTGTCAAACGGGCGGGCAGCAAGCTTCCTTTCAAGTGCAATTATTCCCTCCATTTTCTTTAAGAAGAATAGATCAATTTTGCTCCAGTGGTGAATGGTTTCAATCGATGTCCCACGCTTTAAGCTTTCCGCAATATAAAAGAGCCGTTCATCCCCTGCTTTTTGAATTCTTTTTTCCAGCAACTCGTCGTCAATATCAGCCGCCCCATTTAATTCAAAATGATGTACTCCTGCTTCAAGCGAACGGATTGCTTTTAGCAGCGACTCTTCAAAGGTACGGCCTATCGCCATGACTTCGCCTGTTGCTTTCATCTGAGTTCCAAGTGAGCGATTTCCCGATTCAAATTTATCAAATGGCCAGCGCGGGATTTTGGTGACGATGTAATCTAGTGCCGGTTCAAAACAGGCATATGTTTTTCCTGTGACCGGATTAAGCATTTCATCGAGTGTTAAGCCGACAGCGATTTTGGCAGCCAGTTTGGCAATTGGATACCCCGTCGCTTTCGATGCAAGTGCTGAAGACCGGCTTACCCGAGGATTTACTTCGATAATATAGTAGTTAAAACTATCTGGGTCTAAGGCCAGCTGAACATTACAGCCTCCCTCAATTCCTAGTGCACGAATGATTTTAAGCGAAACATTTCTAAGCAGCTGGTATTCCCTGTCGCTTAAGGTTTGACTAGGGGCGACGACGATGGAATCACCTGTATGAACACCGACAGGGTCGATGTTTTCCATGTTACAAACCACAATCGCGTTATCTGCTGCATCACGCATTACCTCATATTCAATTTCCTTGTAGCCTGCGATGCTTTTTTCAAGTAAGCATTGGTGAACTGGACTGCTTTTTAAGCCACTAGTTATAATTTCCGCTAATTCTTCGTCATTGTGGCAGATTCCGCCGCCAGTTCCGCCTAGTGTAAAGGCAGGGCGGACAATGACCGGGAAGCCAATTTTTTCAACAAAGGCTTTCGCTTCCGCTAATTGATGGATAATTTCACTATCTGGGACGGGTTCATCTAGCTCATTCATTAAGCTGCGAAATAATTCTCGGTCTTCTGCCTGATTAATAGCCGCAAGCCTAGTGCCTAAAATTTCAACTTCACATTCTTCCAAAACTCCCGATTTTGCAAGCTCCACAGCAAGGTTCAAACCGGTTTGGCCGCCAAGCGTCGCAACTAATGCATCCGGATGTTCTTTACGAATAATCCGGCTGACAAACTCCACTGTTAAGGGTTCGATATATACAGCATCAGCAATCTCAGTGTCTGTCATAATCGTTGCCGGATTCGAGTTTACTAGGATGACACGATAGCCTTCCTCCTTTAGCGCTATACAGGCCTGGGTTCCGGCATAATCAAATTCTGCGGCCTGACCGATGACAATTGGTCCCGATCCGATGACTAATATGGAGTTTATATCTGTACGTTTTGGCATGTTGCTGTTCCCTCCTGTTTTTCAGCTTCAATCATGGCAAGAAATTGTTCAAATAAGCCGTTTGCATCCTCTGGTCCCGGTGATGCCTCCGGATGGTATTGAACCGTAAAGGCAGGATAATCTAAGTGCATTAAGCCTTCAATTGTTCCATCGTTCAATGCTGTATGTGTAACTGCTAATCTTGTTTGATGTAAAGATTCAGTTTCTACTGTGTAGCCATGGTTTTGCGACGAAATGGCAATTTTACCTGTAGCCAATTCCTTCACAGGATGGTTTGAACCACGATGTCCGAATTTCATTTTCACTGTATTTGCGCCGCATGCTAAGGCCAATAATTGGTGACCAAGGCAAATGCCAAATATCGGAGTTTTACCTAACACCTGTTTAATCATATGGATAGCTTCAGGGACATCCTTCGGATCTCCAGGTCCATTTGAAAGCATAATTCCATCAGGCCGCAATTGCAGGATTTCATCTGCCGTTGTATGGTAAGGAACGACAACGACATCACAGCCGCGCATATTTAATTCTCGTAAAATACCATGCTTCATGCCAAAATCAACCAGAACAATTCGTTTGCCGCGTCCCGGACTTGGATAGGGGTTTTTTGTTGAAACTGTTCTGACTTGGTCAATTGGGAGTTTTGTTTGCCTTAATCTACTGACAACCTCATATGGATCCCTGTCAATACTGCAAATCGCAGCTTTAAGTGTCCCATACTGACGGATAATCCTCGTTAATTTTCTTGTATCAATCCCGGCAATTCCAGGGATTTTTTTCATCTTAAAATATTCATCAAGTGTGAATTCACTGCGCCAATTGGATGGGTAATCAGTTACCTCTTTAACAATAAATCCCTTCACTGCAGGATGAATGGATTCAAAATCATCGCGGTTGATGCCGTAATTTCCGATTAATGGATAAGTAAGCATGACAATTTGCCCGCAATACGAGGGATCCGATAGAATTTCTTGGTAACCCGTCATCCCTGTATTAAAAACAACCTCACCAATTGTATCCATATGGCTGCCAAAACCCTCACCAATAAATACCGTTCCATCTTCTAATATTAGTTGAGCTTTCATGCTGTAACACATCCCTTTTCCCATACTATTTTTCCGTTTACGATTGTCATCTCCGGCCAGCCTTTGCATTGCCAGCCCGTGAATGGGGTATTTTTTCCCTTGGAGAGGAAACCGGTGGGATCAATTTCTCTTTCTTCATTCAGATTCAAAAGGACGAGGTCTGCAGGTGTTCCCACTTCCATCTTTCCATATGGAAGGGAGAAGCTTTCGGCTGGCTTCTTTGTTAAAAAGCTGATTAATTGCTCTAAAGAAATTATTCCTTTTAAAACAAGATGTGTATAAAGCAGCGGGAATGCTGTCTCTAAGCCGACAATTCCGAACGGTGCTAATTCCATGCCTTCACTTTTTTCTTCAAGTGTATGGGGGGCATGATCGGTAGCGATGAAATCGATAGTTCCGTCAAGCAGTCCTTCGATTAAGGCTTCACGATCAGCTGCATCCCTTAGCGGTGGATTCATCTTAAAATTTGCATCAAGGCCTGGGATATCATCCTGTGTTAATAAGAGGTGATGCGGAGTCACTTCAGCAGTAACTTTGATTCCTGCACGCTTAGCATCCCTGATGACCCGCACAGATTCTTTTGTACTGACATGACAAACATGATAATGACAACTTACTGCCTCGGCCAGCAGCACGTCTCGGGCTATTTGGACTGATTCACAAACCGAAGGGATTCCGTTTAAATTGTTTCGTCTGGCAAATGAGCCGTCGTGTACACAACCCTTATTAATAAGGCTGTTCTCCTCACAATGGGCAACAACAGCCATATTGAGAACTGCCGCTTTCCGCATCGCATCAAGCATCATACTAGCCGATTGTATCCCTACCCCATCATCGGTAAAAGCAAACGCACCGGCACCTTTTAGTGCCTCAAAGTCCGTTAATTCCTGACCTAGCTGCCTTGTCGTAATGGATGCGTATGGCAAAACTCGCACATGGGCCGTCTCTTGGATCCGCTTTTGCAAGTCCTCCATGTGGTTTTTGGTGTCAGGCACCGGTCTGGTGTTTGGCATGGTGGCAACAGTGGTAAATCCGCCTTTTGCTGCGGCCATTGTCCCGGTTGCGATGGTTTCTTTTTTCTCACCGCCTGGTTCTCGGAGGTGGACATGTAAGTCGATAAATCCCGGGGAAACCACCATTCCCGATGCGTCAATAAGGCGATCAACGTCTGCATGTATTTCATTCCCGATCTTCGTAATCATGCCATTTTCTATTAAAATATCTTTCTGTTTATATTGGTTGTTAAATGCTATGTAATTTGCGTTCTTGATTAGCAATTTCATATTGGTTCCCTCCTATTAAACTTTCGATTGACCGTTTTAAAGCTGCCATTCTGATATAAACACCGTTTTCCATTTGCCTGAAGATTCTTGAACGTTTGCATTCTACTAAAGTATCTGCAATTTCCACATTACGGTTTACCGGAGCGGGATGCATAATAATGCTGTTTGGCTTCATTTGCTTTTCTCGTTCTAACGTGAGTCCGAATTGACGATGATATTCGGAGGCTGTAAAGCTTCCCTTCTTTTGATGCCGCTCATGCTGGACTCGAAGCAGCATAACAACGTCTGCGTCACGGATAGCTTCGTCTATTGGCCTAAATCTTGCTGAATTTAAACTATGGTTGTCAAACCATTCCTCTGGTCCGGAAAATATAACTTCTGCACCAAGTCTTGTTAAGGTATCGGCATTGGAGCGGGCTACGCGGCTGTGACTTATATCCCCGATGATCGCTACCTTCAAGCCCTGAAAACGCCCGAACTCTTGCTTAATGGTTAACAGGTCTAGCAGCGACTGTGTTGGATGATGACCGCAGCCATCGCCGCCGTTAAGGATTGGGATATCAATTCTTCCAACCAGTTCATCAAAATAACGATCCTGCCCGTGTCGAATGACGATAGCGTTGACACCAATTGCTTCCAAAGTTTTGACGGTATCGTAGAGTGTTTCTCCTTTTTGAACACTCGAGCTTTCCACTTCAAATGGAATGACCCCTAAGCCTAATCTTCTTTCAGCTACTTCGAAACTGCATTTTGTTCTCGTGCTTGCTTCAAAAAATAGGTTTGCCGCAAACATTTGCTGCTCCGGTCTCCAGACCATCCCTTTAGAAAATCTTTCAGCATCCTCAAGTATTTGATAAACTTCCTCTACTTTTAATTCATTTGTGGTTAGTAAATGATGTATCATCCTTTTCCCGCCTTCCTCATTTAGAATAAAAAATGCACCCTGAAAATTTCCTTCAGGGTGCATTGAATCTAGCCTAAACCATCCCAATCAGTCTGGTTCAAGCCTGACACCCTTATAAGCCTCTCAGGACTTAGTTAAAAGGTTTCTTAACTATGCTGTTTTTTGGTTTTCGTTTACATCCTCTTCAAACATATTGTCACTAACTGGCTGTCTTCCGGGCAGAATGAGGTTTAATACTACTCCCAAAATAGCTGCTAAAGCCATCCCTTGAATTTGGATATCTTTAAATGGCAGCTTGAGAATTGCTCCACCAAGCCCGATGACTAGAATAACCGATGAGATAACCAGGTTTCGTTTATCATCAAAATCAATTTTACTATCGACTAACATTCTTAATCCAGATGAGGCGATAATTCCAAACAGCAGAATGGAGACACCGCCCATAACCGGGGTTGGAATCGTTTGGATTAACGCAGTAATCTTGCCAACAAATCCGAAGATAACGGCTAAAACTGCTGCACCAGCCAGAACGTATACACTATAAACCCTAGTTATGGCTAGGACACCTATATTTTCTCCGTAGGTAGTTTTTGGCGGCCCTCCAACCAATGCTGAAATAATGGTCGCTGTTCCATCACCGAGTATGGAGCGATGCAGGCCTGGTTCTTTAATATAGTCACGCCCAACGACCTTACTAAGTATTAACTGATGGCCGATATGTTCAGAGATGGTAACCACTGCGACAGGTACCATTAACCAGAAAATGTCCCAGGTAATTTTCACTTTATACGTGACAAAGGGGATGACAAAGTCCGGCATTTCGAACCAATCCGCTTTCAATACTGGCTGAAAGTCGACGATTCCGACGATCAGTGCGTAAATGTAACCAATGATTATTCCTGCTAATATTGGGATAATGCTTAATATTTTTTTGGCAAAAATCGAGAAAATAATGGTTGCAACCAGCGTGACCAAAGCGACGGAGAAATGAAGCATACTATATTTTCCGGCCGGGTTATTCATCGCCATCCCTACTGCCGTACTTGCAACAGATAAGCCGATCACGATAATGACTGGTCCAACTACAATCGGCGGGAGCAGATTCATAATCCAGCGGTATCCTGCCTTACTGATAATCAGAGCGATAATTCCATACACGAGTCCCGCTAGGAATGTACCAATCATTGCAGCCCCAGGGCCGCCAGCTTCATTAAGAAGTTTTATCGGAATAATATAGGCAAAGGATGATCCTAGGTAAGCTGGAACCTTCCCTTTTGTTATCAATATAAATGCCAATGTACCAAGCCCGCTTGAAATAAGGGCAATTGCCGGACTTAAGCCGACTAGATATGGAACAAGGATGGTTGCACCAAACATGGAGAATAAATGCTGGATACTTAGGGTCAGCCACTGGGCTGGTCTTGGTTTATCTGATACGTCTAGGATGGGTTTGTTATTCATGTTAATCTCCCCTGTTATTTTTTTTATTTTTATAGGTTTTGCTTTTTTCAAAAAAAAAACCCTCAGCGTCCGTTAAGGCACAAAGAGGGTTTAGAAAATGCCGCTTAATGATAGGATCTACGGCTCTTTTCCCCTTTGTCAGCCTCACGGGACTGCAATTAAAAGGGCAGCTATTTATTTGTCAAAAATACTGACTTGGTCATGCTTATCCACTTCGGATAATTCAACCACAATCTTTTCCTCGCTTGAGGTAGGGATGTTTTTTCCTACATAATCCGCTCTAATTGGGAGCTCACGATGCCCGCGATCCACTAAGACTGCAAGCTGGATGACTGCCGGCCTGCCGATATCCATTAGCGCATCAAGGCCGGCTCTGACCGTTCTGCCTGTATATAATACGTCATCAACAAGAATCACTTTTTTATTGCCAATATCATCCGGAATATTCGAACCTTTTACAAGTGGTTCCTGATTCTCCGTTTTTTTGGTTAAATCATCACGATAAAGTGTAATATCGATTTCGCCAACAGATATCGACTTTCCTTCAATTTCCTCTATCTTAGCTGCAAGCCGTTCCGCAATGTAGATCCCTCGCGTTCGTATTCCAACAAGAATACAATCATCAATTCCTTTGTTTTTCTCAATAATTTGGTGGGCAATCCTAGTTAACGCCCTTCCGATTGCCTGTTCATCAAGGACAAGTGCTTTACGGTTCATGTTACACCTTCTCTTTTTTTAAAAATAAAAAACCTCTCGCCGGTCGGTGAGAGGAGGATAAGTTATACTACAAGATAAAGGCATAAACAGCCGTATCTTTTAACCGTTCCTTCTCAGCCTCACGGGGCTGAATTAAAGGCTTATTAAACTATTGTTATCTTACTGTAATTTTGGGCGTTCGTCAACGATTATTTCGCAGAGTATCAAGTAATCGTTCGAAATCCACCGGTAGTGGTGCTTCAAATTCCAAATATTCGTTTGTTCTAGGGTGTATAAATCCTAGAACTCCTGCATGCAGCGCTTGTCCACCAATATCTAACGTTTTCTTCGGACCATACTTGGGATCTCCAGCTAACGGATAACCAATATATTTCATATGAACGCGAATTTGGTGTGTTCTACCTGTTTCCAATTGGCATTCCACGAACGTAAAATCTTTAAAGCGATCAAGAACTTGAAAATGGGTTACCGCATGCTTACCGTTATCTACAACTGCCATGCTTTGGCGGTCTTTTGTATCCCTGCCAAGGGGAGCATCAATCGTCCCATAGTCATGGGGAATGACCCCATGTACAATGGCCTTGTATTTACGAGTAACCGTTTTTTTCACCAATTGATTCACTAGGCTTTCGTGTGCCAGATCATTTTTAGCAACCATCAATAAACCCGATGTATCTTTATCAATGCGGTGAACGATACCAGGTCTTAATACGCCATTAATACCTGATAAGTCCTTACAATGTGCCATTAAGCCATTAACAAGTGTTCCAGACAAATGACCTGGTGCAGGGTGAACAACCATTCCCCGCGGTTTGTTAACAACCAAAACATCTTTATCTTCATAATAAATTTCTAAATCAAGATTTTCAGGTAAAACATCCAATTCTTCTGGATCCGGAATCGTGATTTTAATTTCATCATTCAAGTTGCACTTATAATTTGTTTTGACGGATTGTCCGTTTACGAGGATATTTCCATCTTTAATCCATTGTTGTACCTGTGTTCGTGACCATTCATCGTTAAGACTAGAGATGGCCTTATCAATCCGATCTCCTTTTTGTTCCTCAAGAATGGTGTGTTCCATTTTCTCCATACGTTTTCTCCTTTGTTTCTCTCTCATCACGCAGCATTTGAATCATAAGCAAAATTACTCCGATCACTAGTGCAGAGTCTGCAATATTAAAGACCGGAAAATTATAGCTAAAAATATACGTATGAATGAAGTCGACTACTTCTTTCCGAAGGAGACGATCGATAAAATTACCGATTGCACCCCCAAGCATAAATGCAAGTGATACCCCTAAAAGCCATTTTCCCTTTGCCGCTTTGTACATGTAATACATGATTCCCACAATAACAACAATAGTAATCACATAAAAAAGCCACATTTGACCTTGAAGGATTCCCCATGCTGCACCACGGTTTCGGTGAGAAGTAATATACAAAACATTATCAATGATGGGTATGCTTTCCCCTAAATACATGTTACTGACAATTAACCATTTTGTAATTTGATCTAATAAAATAACAAAAATAGCGATTAAGTAATAAAACACTAAGAAATACCTCCACAACATTTACCTTGACATACTTCTTTTGCATTTTAGCATACTTTTTCGCGAAACGACAATGTTACTTATAAAAAAGAAACGGATACTGATTTTTTGCAATACGACTCCACATCTTCTGAATCCTTTAGTGACCTCAAAGTGGGGATGATCTTTAACAAATCCTCCGGAATTAATTCACCGGAAATTTCACACTGCCCATAGCTTCCATTTTCAAACTTTTGAATAGCTGCATTAAGGTCTTGTAGTTCCTCTTCTAAAATAATCCGCAGCCAATTTTGTCTTTGTTTGCTTTTTAGCGAATTTTCGATCTCATCTCTTGTTTGACGGAGTTCCAAAAACAGCTTTTCCTGCATGGCATTCATAGTTGTTACCTCCGTTATTTGTCATTTGTTTTATTATCTCCGTTCGCGAATGGCTAACACGGGAAAACATTTGACATCATCAACAACAATTAACGGATGAGGATAATTAAGACAAAAAATCCCCGAGTTTTTAAACTCAGGGCATTCTTCTTATGCTAAATGTGAATAGTTTCCTTTTACAACATCTGCACAGCGCGGGCAAAGGGTTTTATGCTCTGGATCTTGACCCACTTCAGGTGTCACAATCCAACAGCGTTCACATGTTTCGCCTTCAGCCTTGGTAACAACGATAGCTGCGGTTTCTAATTTTACTGCATTCTCAGGAGCCTGGTCATAAGTTCCAGCTACTTCAAATCCCGAAACGATAAACAATTGAGTCAGGTTTTCTTCAATTGAATCTAAAAGTGCCTTTGAATTATCGGTAACATACAGTGTAACTTTTGCCGTTAACGATTTTCCAATCACTTTTTGATTTCGGGCTTCCTCAAGTGCCTTTAATACATCATTGCGAAGCTTCATAAATGCCGTCCATTTTTCTTCCAAAACATTTGAACCGGCAAGTTCCCGATATTCCGGAAAATCTGTTAACTGAACACTTTCTTCTTGAACATTCGGAATAAACTTCCATACTTCATCGGCTGTATGCGAAAGAATTGGCGACACTAATTTTGTTAAAGCAAGCAATGACTCATATAAAACCGTTTGAATTGCACGGCGATCATGATGATTCTCCGCCTCAATATAAAGAACATCTTTTGCAAAATCAAGATAAAAGGCACTTAAATCAAGAGTACAGAAATTATTGACTGCATGATAGATACCGGCAAATTCATAATTTTCATAAGCATTTCGAACATATTTAATCAATTTATTCAATTTTACCAGCATAAATTGATCCACTTCGCGCAGGTTTTCATAGGAAACCTTATTTACTGTTGGGTCAAAATCCGCCAAGTTACCAAGTAAGAAGCGGAAGGTATTTCGGATTTTACGGTAAACCTCCGCAACCTGCTTCAGGATGGCATCTGAGACACGCACATCTGCCTGATAATCAACAGAAGCAACCCAAAGCCGTAAAATATCGGCGCCTAGCTGATTCATGACTTTCGCAGGTACAACGGTATTTCCAAGCGACTTACTCATTTTTCTGCCTTCACCATCAAGGGCAAACCCATGACTCAAAACTCCTTTGTAAGGAGCTTTACCTGTTACAGCAACGGCAGTTGACAAGGAAGAGTTAAACCAGCCGCGATATTGGTCTGAGCCTTCAAGATAAAGGTCAGCAGGGCGGACTAAATCTTCTCTTTCGAGGAGCACTGCTTGATGCGATGAACCGGAATCAAACCATACATCCATAATGTCTGTTTCTTTTGTAAATGTTCCGTTAGGACTTCCAGGATGGGTAAACCCTTCAGGTAGCAATTCCTTGGCTTCACGTTCAAACCAAATATTAGAACCATTCTCCCTAAATAGGTTTGACACATGATTGATGGTTTCATCAGTAATAATCTCTTCACCATTTTCAGCATAGAAAACAGGAATTGGTACGCCCCAAACACGCTGACGGGAAATACACCAATCGCCACGATCACGAACCATATTAAATAGTCTTGTTTCACCCCAGGCAGGCACCCATTTCGTTTCCTTAACTGCCTCAAGTAAGTCATCGCGGAAGTCTTTAATGGAAGCAAACCACTGAGCTGTCGCACGGTAGATAACTGGTTTCTTTGTTCTCCAATCGTGTGGATAGGAGTGAGTAATAAACGAAAGCTTTAACAATGCACCGGCATCTTCTAAAGCCTGTGCAATTGGCTTGTTTGCTGTATCGTAGAATAAGCCTTCAAATCCAGGTGCCTCACTTGTCATAACACCTTTATCATCTACTGGACAGAGAACATCTAAGCCATATTTTTGGCCAATATAGAAGTCATCTTCCCCGTGACCAGGCGCAGTGTGAACACAGCCTGTTCCAGCGTCTGTAGTTACGTGTTCGCCTAACATGACTAAGGAATCACGGTCATATAACGGATGAACCGCTACAATTCTTTCTAATTCCGCACCTTTGACCTTTTGAATAACAACAGCATCTTCCCAGCCAATTTCCTTCGTAACAGCTTCAAGAAGTGCTTCCGCAATTAAAAACTTTTTGTCATTTACTGAAACTACCACATAGGTTAAGTCCGGATGGACAGAAATACCAAGGTTTGCCGGAATGGTCCATGGAGTTGTTGTCCAGATGACAATTTGAATATCCGTATCAAGGACACCCTTGCCGTCCTTTACATTGAATCCAACATAGATGGATGCTGAGCGTTTATCTTGATATTCAATCTCTGCTTCAGCTAAAGCTGATTCACTTGATGGGGACCAATAAACTGGCTTAAGTCCTTTATAAATATAGCCCTTTTTCGCCATTTCACCGAACACTTTTATTTGCTGTGCTTCATATTCAGGCTTCAGGGTAATGTATGGATTTTCCCAATCACCCCGAACACCAAGACGCTTAAATTGAGTCCGCTGATTATCAATTTGTTCAAGTGCATATTTTGTACAAAGCTCACGGAATTCAGCAACCGTCATTTCTTTGCGTTTGACACCTTTATTAGTTAATGCCTGTTCAATAGGCAATCCGTGTGTATCCCAGCCTGGAACATATGGGGCGCGGAAACCGCTCATTGATTTATAGCGGACAATCATGTCTTTTAAAATTTTATTCATGGCATGACCCATATGGATATCCCCATTGGCGTAAGGAGGACCGTCATGTAATACAAATATCGGCCTGCCCTTCGTCCGTTCTTGCACCATTTGATAAATATTCATCTCTTCCCATTTCGCCTGAATTTCAGGTTCCCTTTGGGGAAGGTTGCCACGCATTGGAAATTCAGTTTTCGGCATTAATAACGTATCTTTATACTCCATTTTTTCTTCCTCCTGTATATCTCATCATTAGACAGAATTGCCAATAGACAAATAAAAAAACCCTCTCATCCCTAAAAAGGGACGAGAAGGTTTGATTCCCGCGGTACCACCCTGATAGATAAGCCGACATGCTTCGACCAATCCGCTTGACCATTCGTAACGTGAATAACACGCCAGAGTCTACTACCTAAAAAATAAGGCTTCGGTCCGGAACTCGAGGGTGATGTTCCAATCTTTCGGCTTTACCAGGCTTTCACCATCCCCAGTTCGCTTCTTAAAGCCATAGAAAAATTGTACTGTCCCTTTCATCGTCAATTTCCATCCTATATAACTATGTTTAAAAATTATATGCTAAGAAAACGCAATTCGTCAAGCTAATGAATCTTCTTCTTGGTGAATTTTCAATTCCGTTGCATCTACTTCATATTCTAGTAAATGATCCCAATCGTCCGTATTCAGCATATCAAGTTGTGCCTCTATCAACATTTTGAAACGGGTACGGAAAACCTTAGACTGCTTCTTTAAATCCTCGATTTCGAGCGCAATTTTTCTTGCTTTAGAAAGAGATTCATTCACAATCCGATCTGCATTTTTCTCCGCTTCCCTAATAATCAGTTTTGCTTCCTTTTGAGCATTGCGTTTTACATCTTCTCCTGCTTCTTGAGCAATTATGATTGATTTATTGAGTGTTTCTTCAATATTCACAAAATGTCCAAGACGCTCATTCATGTCATTCAAGCGCTCTTCCATTTCTTTTTTTTCTCTGAGTACTAGCTCATAATCTTTGATGACTTGATCAAGAAATTCATTTACCTCATCTTCATCGTACCCACGAAAACCTTTATTAAACTCTTTATTGTGAATATCTAACGGCGTTAACGGCATTGATGCCACCTCCATACAATCTGTACTTCTATATGTATAAGCAAATATTCGACAAGTTTTACGAATATCCTGCTTTTTAATTAAATTATTTTTGTTTCCCGGCAATAATTCGCCATTTTTCTCTTTTTGTTTTTCCGTCAATTCCGATAATTTTTGCTCTTCCATGGCCGCGGACAGAAATCATATCACCTGCTTCACAAGCAAATGATGGATTTTCTGTGACTGTCCAGTTTACTTTCACAAGTCCATGTTGAATGTAAGTAAGCGATTTTTGACGTGAAATATGGTATATCCCAGAAATAACGGTATCGAGCCGTAAGGAAGATACGGTTAAATCCTGTTCGTTCCATAATTCTTTAGCAGCAATTGCATGAGTAATATCAGTTTCGACTAATTTCACCCCTGCCCTGCCAATTGATTCGATATTGCTTTTAATAAAATCACTAATTCCTTTAGCGGCAAATAATTGAATTCGACCATCCTTCATTAAAATGTCACCAAATTTTCCACGCTTTAACCCTAAAGACATAAGGGTTCCTAAAACTTGTCGGTGTTCAATTGTCACGAACTTCGCAGGATACTCGATGCCAAATAGGCTAATTTGAAAGTCATCTTCACTAGCAGCCAAATAGTCCGGGAAAATATACGCCCTTTTTCGTTCAACACCCTCCGTACCGCCAAAAAGGCTGTATCTTACATCACCATTTTCCCCTATTAGCATTTTAAGAATATGCTGCTCTCTCGGATCCAGAAAATCTGTTAGTTTTGGGGTGTAATGTGTCTCAACATAATTTTTCCAATCTATTACCTGGTCAATATATTCCCGTTCTTCCGGGCGGAAATGCTGATAAATATTCATTTATGAATAACACAACCTAATTAATAAAGTGCTTACGTAAGCCATAAAAATACTCTACTTAGCCCGCTTTGAGCAAAGTTTAGTACTAGAAACGCAACAATTGGCGAAATATCCATCATCCCAATTGGCGGAATGATTTTCCTAAATGGCTCTAAATATGGTTCACAGATTCTTGCTAAGAATTGACCAATAGAGGACTCTCTAGCATTTGGAAACCATGACATTAAGATATAAATAATTAACGCCCACGAATAAATCTGGATGATCTGCTGCAATAAACTAAAAACAAACGCCATCTACATTACCACCTTGTATTTTGATTTTCATGGTCTGGGATTAAATCCGAAATATTCCCTGAAACCTCAACATTATCGGGAGTACATAAAAAAATACTTAAACCGATTTTTTGAATGTCTCCTCCGAGCGCATAGACGGCACCGCTTAAAAAGTCAATTATTTGTCTGCCTTGTTCATTGTCAATCCGCTGCAGGTTTACTACAACAGCAAGGCGGTTTTTTAAATGGTCGGCAATATCAGTTGACTCTGAATAGGTTCTGGGCTCCACTAATATTACCTTTGCCGACTTAGAAAAATTGGATGAACTTGTAGCCTTTTGTACACTTTGCAGACTGACAACATTATGTCCTTTCACCGGCAGCTGTTTTGGTTTTACTGGTTCAACCACATCCGTATTCACATCATTATTATCATCAAATTCTTCATCTAAAAAGAAAAATGTTTTTAATTTTGATTTAATCGTCATTATTTTTCTCTCCTAACCATCTTCACCGACAAGCGCTGTGCCTATTCTAACCATTGTTGCCCCTTCTTCAATGGCAACGGAAAAATCATTGGACATTCCCATTGACAACTCTGTACATGGTGCAAAATCTAACTGTAAGGCTTGAACTTGATCGCGAAGTTCCCTAAGTTTTCGAAAACAGTCACGCAGTGTTTGTTCATCATTCGTGAAGGGTGCCATTGTCATTAAACCTTCCACACTAATATTTTCAAATGGACGCAATGATTCAATAAACGATATGGCCTTTTCTCGGGATAAACCATGCTTTGATTCTTCACCAGAGACATTGACCTGAACAAGACATTTTACTTTTTTGTCAGCCCGCTTATTGATTTCTTCAGCAAGTGATAGGCGGTCTAAAGAATGGATATAATCTACCTTATCAATGATATTTTTCACTTTTCGGGTTTGAAGTGTCCCAATATAATGCCATTTTGGCTTGTCCTGTAATACTTCCCACTTTTCAAGCAGACCGTCATCACGGTTTTCTCCAAGATTACTTATTCCTGCTTCAAGCGCTTCACTAGCCCTTTTTGTGCTTACATATTTCGTAACGGCAATCAATTTCACTTCATCGGCGTTCCGACGCACCTTATGGCATGCCTCATTTATTTGTTGACGAATTTGTTTAAGGTTTTCAGTTACTCTCATAAACGATCCGAAGTCTCCTTCCAGCCAATAAAACTAAGCATTCTTCCTGATTTACCATGATCGCGGCGGTGTGAGAAAAATTCTTCACGGTTGCAGCTGGAGCAAAGTTCTGTAACCAAAATATTTTCGTCTGGTACACCCGCTGCGTGTAGAATTTGCCTGTTTAATTCACGTAAATTTAATGAATATTGCCCCTCGTTAAGTAAATTATAGGGTAATACGCCGCCATCTTCTAGTGTATTTTCTACAAAGTTTATAACATACTTATCAACAATATAACATTTATCACAAATAGATGGACCTATAGCGACAAAAATCTGGTCAGGTTTAATCCCTTCCCTGCCCCAGGAACTGATCATTTGCTTCGCTATTTGTCCAACTGTTCCCTTCCAGCCCGCGTGTGCTGTGCCAATCATCTTTTTTTCAGGAGCAATAAAAAAAAGAGGGACACAGTCAGCAAAGCAAAGTGTTAACAGGATACCCTCTTCATCCGTATAAAAACCATCCGTGCCTTTAAAGGAATCATCATAGGAATTGGACCCTTTTCCACGGTCTGCTTTCGTTACTTTTTTCAACATACTATCATGGATTTGTTCTGCACCAACCCAAGACTTGAGAGGGAACTTAAGCAACTCGGCAACTTTTTCTCTATTTGAACAAACATTTAAACCATCATCGTTCACATGAAAGCCTAGGTTAAGGGACTCATAGTCACCAATGCTGCAACCGCCGCTTTTAGTTGTGAACCCGGCAATTAATTCCGGAAATTGCTTGCACCAGCTTTCAATGGTTAAAATAGACTGATTTTTTAAAACAAAGGGTTCCATTTCCATACCTCTTCTGTTTTTTCTATAGTTTACCATGAAAAGAAAAAATGGTCACCGTTAAGTACCTCAGGTGGTCCTCATGCCTCTTCGGATATATGCTCGACACCGCCCTTATACCTTACCAAAATGACATCCTGGCCAATTTTAATAATATTTTTCCAGGGAATGACAATGTCTTCATCTTTCCCGAAAAAGCCCAATACCCTGCCGTTACCGGAGATGACGACCGCTTCAATTTTTCCCGTTGTTAAATTTATTTCAATATCCCCAATATTCCCAAGCCTTTTACCATCCGATACATTCACGACATCTTTTATCTGGAATTCGGAAATCTTAACCACCTGCACCACTCCCAATTACATTACTATCATAACTATATGATGTAAAAAGGAATTTTATCTTTAATATAGAAAAATAAAGCTGTCCGGTATGGACAGCTTTAACTTTGAATATTTTTATTCATTTGTTTAATGGCAGCTTTTTCAAGGCGGGAAACCTGGGCTTGGGAGATACCAATTTCATCTGCCACTTCCATTTGCGTTTTCCCTTGAAAAAATCGCTTTCGTAAAATTAATTTTTCACGTTCATTTAATCTTCGCATTCCCTCTTTTAAGGCAATTTCTTCAATCCAATGAATATCTTTACTTTTCTCATCGCTTAATTGGTCCACGACGTAAATAGGATCGCCGCCGTCATTGTAAATCGGCTCAAACAGTGACACTGGATCCTGTATCGCATCGAGTGCAAATACGATTTCTTCATGGGGGACTTCTAAGACCTTAGCAATTTCTTCAGCAGTCGGTTCACGTGAGGTTTCGCTCATTAATCGTTCCCTTACCTGAAGTGCCTTATAGGCGATATCTCTCAGGGAACGCGAAACGCGAATTGGGTTATTATCACGTAAGTACCTTCGAATTTCTCCAATAATCATTGGTACGGCATAAGTGGAAAACTTTACGTTTTGACCTAAATCGAAGTTATCAATCGATTTCATTAGTCCAATACAACCAACCTGAAATAGGTCATCAACAAACTCGCCTCGGTTGTTAAACCGTTGAATCACACTTAATACGAGACGTAAATTTCCGTTGACAAGCTTTTCCCTGGCCGTTATATCGCCCTCTTGCATTTGCTTGAAGAGTATTCTCATTTCTTCGTTTTTTAAAACAGGAAGTTTTGATGTGTCTACACCGCAAATTTCGACTTTATTTCGAGTCAATCCTTTTCCCTCCTCACAGGAGCTGCTGTACAAAAAACAGTATCTCCTTGAGAAGGAAAAATATGCACCTGTCCTAGACGATGGAAAGGTGGATATTTGTCGAAAAATGCGATTTAATCATGAATGGCAATGGTTTTTTTAATGGAAAAAAATTTCTTTTCTACACCATTTTGTTAAATTCTTTTCGTAATCTTTTAATGATTCTTTTTTCTAATCGTGAAATATACGATTGGGAAATACCAAGCATGTCAGCCACATCTTTTTGGGTTTTTTCTTCCCCATTCGTCAAGCCAAATCTAAGCTCCATGATTTGCTTTTCACGGTCAGTCAGCTGGTGCAATGCTTTGGATAATAACTTCCGATCCACATTTGCCTCTAGATCCTTTGTGATAATGTCATCATCGGTTCCAAGCACATCCGATAATAACAGTTCATTACCGTCCCAATCAATGTTTAATGGTTCATCAAAGGAAACCTCTGATCTTATCTTATTATTACGTCGTAGGTACATAAGAATCTCATTTTCAATACATCTTGAAGCGTATGTAGCAAGTTTTATCTTTTTTTCCGGATTAAAGGTATTAACTGCCTTAATTAATCCAATGGTCCCGATACTGATGAGATCCTCAATGTTAATACCGGTATTTTCAAATTTTCTGGCAATATAAACAACGAGCCTAAGATTTCGTTCAATTAAGATAGATCGGGCTGCTTTATCACCGACAGGAAGCTTTTTTAATAACATCTCTTCCTCGTCTTTACTTAAAGGAGGCGGCAGTGCTTCGCTTCCGCCAATATAATAAACTTCATCCGTTTTTATGCCCAATTTAATTAGTAACTTATACCAATAGTAGGATAAGCGAAGTCTCCATTTTTTCATGCATGTTCCTCCTTCTAAAAAATGTTTTACTGAGTATAGTATTATTAACTTACTTTCACAGACCCTCCTTGCTGCTTCGGCCCCGTTAGCATTTTCGGATGGACAATACATTCAAAAGCATCATCGGCTGAAAGCTGCTGCAGCGTGAAAGATACAAGTCCCTTTTCACATAAATAGTGATCATCTTTATATTCAATTAAAATACGATCAGGCTTTACGGCTAAAATAAGCTGATGCTCTTTTCCAACCACTCGGCAGGGAACAATTCTGAGTCTATTTTGCCATTCATCGGGTAAGAGCAGGTTTCCCATAATAAATGATTCAGGATCCAACGCAAGATCTCCAATCGGTTTCGGGACAGCTTCCATTTGATCTTTGATGGAAACGAACATCACAGGCATTTTAGATAAAGGATCATATAGCTGATTGCCGCTATCCACTAAGCCCCTAAAAACCATACTTTCATTTCCCAGCTTTAATCTTACAGTGACAATTTGTTCATATTGAATATTTGTCATCTCCATTGTTTCAATATTTTTTCTACCGAAATGCCATGCAACAGGAAAGCCAATTAAGACGAAAAGCCAACTAATCGGGTCACCAAATCCTTTTAGAACACTTACTGTCAACTTTTCATCATACTGAATAAAAAAATGAACTCCCATTAATCCGCCGCCAATTAAAAAGGTAGAAACATAGAATGTCATCAGTGCTTTTAGGAAAAAAGTCAGCCGTTTATACCCAAAGGCTATTAATACCATTAGAACGGAACAAATTAGTTTTGAAATTGGATGACCCGAATAGACATTTAATGGTGTAAACGATAATAAAATGATCAGTGAGCCAATAAAGCCCCCTGCAAGTAATCGCCAAACCCGTATTTTTCTTTTTAGAAAAATAGCTGTTAAATAAAGGAGAAGACTATCAAATAACAAATTAAGAGCCCAGATTACATCTAAATAGACAATCAAACAGCTTCCTCCTTTTTTTTGACTGCACTATTAATCTGTTTACGAAAAAGTATAACGTAGTTATAGGGCTGAAGTGTGTCACTTTCTGTAATCAAAAAAACAGAAATTTTCACTATTCCCATCGGATGTTGTCACATAAAAAAATGCATGACCCTTTTTGGGTCATGCATTTTTTATATTTCTTTTTATCGTCTGCGATTTCGATTCCGTAGGAAGGTTGGAATGTCCAGTGCATCCTCTTGAGAGGCATTCGTGTTACGTACCGGTTCCTGCGGTGCTTCTTCACGCTTATGTTCTCTTTTGACGGTCCCAGTGCTACCAGCGCTAGCAGTCGGTTTTACCTGTCCAAAAGACGGACGGGTTACTTTTGGCTGGGAAACCTCTTCATTAAATCCAGTTGCAATGACGGTTACGATGATTTCATCTTTTAATGTTTCATTAATAACCGAACCGAAAATCATATTTACTTCCTGGTCGGTAGCAGTTGCAACGATATCCGCTGCTTCTTGAACCTCATAAAGACTTAAGTTCGCTCCGCCGGTAATATTCATTAATACACCCTGAGCCCCATCAATGGACGTTTCTAATAAAGGTGAATTAATAGCCTTTTTGGCAGCCTCCGTAGCACGGTTTTCACCTGCTGCAACACCGATTCCCATTAATGCCGAACCCTTATTGGACATAATAGTTTTTACATCCGCGAAATCCAGGTTAATTAAACCAGGGGTTGCAATTAAATCGGAAATACCTTGAACACCTTGGCGAAGGACATTATCTGCCTCACGGAACGCTTCAAGCATTGGTGTACTTTTATCAACAATTTCAAGGAGGCGATCATTTGGAATGACGATCAGTGTATCGACGGCTTCTTTCATGGAACCAATTCCGCCAGAAGCTTGATTTGAACGCTTTTTACCTTCAAAAGTAAACGGACGGGTAACAACACCAACCGTCAAAGCGCCTAGGTCACGCGCAATTTGCGCAATTACTGGCGCGGCACCAGTACCTGTACCGCCACCCATTCCTGCCGTTACAAACACCATATCAGCACCGCGTAGTGCTTCTTCAATTTGCTCCTTACTCTCTTCGGCTGCTTTTTTACCTACCTCTGGATTAGCCCCTGCTCCCAGTCCACGAGTCAGCTTCGCACCAATCTGCATTTTTACTTCCGCTTTTGATAGATTTAAGGCTTGAGCATCGGTGTTAACTGCAATAAACTCAACACCTTGAACACCATGTTCAATCATACGGTTTACCGCGTTATTACCGCCGCCGCCAACCCCAATTACTTTTATAGTTGCAAGAGAATCTAAATTTGTATCAAATTCTAACATGACAAATCCTCCTAATTCGTCGATTTACTTTTCACTTATTCGAAAAAGTAACCAAGGAATTTTTTTACTTTTGTTGACATCTTATCTTCCGGATGTTTTTCTACTTTTGCTTTAGGTTGATGTTGTTTTGGCATTCTTTTTTCGATAGGCTCAGTAACCGCTGCCGTACTACCAATGGTTCCACCTGGTAATCTAGTATTCTTGTAGGCATATTTTATTAAGCCAACCGCTGTTGTGTATTGAGGTTCTCTTACACCAATATAGTCTGGTGAGGCGATTCGAACTGGATTTTGAAACATATCCTGGGCAAGCTCCAAAACACCCTGCATTTTTGCTGTACCACCTGTTAAGACAAAACCACCAGGTAATTCATTTACACCTAAACGTTTCAATTCATGTGCAATTAATTCAAAAATTTCTTCCATTCTTGCCTCTATAATTTCAGATACATAGAGCTGATTAAATTGTTGGTGTTGATCACTTCCAATGATTGGAACGCTGAAGAATTCATCTTCTGAGGCATTGTCATAGAAGGAATGTCCATATTTAACCTTGACTTTTTCTGCATCCTCCGTGGAAGTATGCAAGACTTTGGAAAGATCATTTGTAAGAAGATCTCCGCCAACTGGGATCACACCTGTTGCCTTTAAAAAACCTTCTTCAAACACAGCTATTGTCGTAGATCCACCGCCAATGTCAATGAGGGCAACGCCAAGATTTTTTTCATCCCTAGATAAGGCGAAATCCCCTGCTGCCAATGGCTGCAAGATAATGTCTAAAATATCAAGACCAGCACGTTCTACACAACGTAATGTATTAATAATAATGGATTTAGATCCAGTAATGAGTGTCCCATCCATTTCCAAACGAACACCAATCATTCCACGAGGATCATTAATCTCATCCTTACCGTCTAAAATAAATTGCTTGCGAATGACGCCAATATTTTCTCTTTCCGGTGGGATGGAACCCACATGTGCTGCTTCAATGACACGAAGGACATCCTCATTGGTAATTTCTCGATTTTGGCCGGAAACTGCAACAATACCGTGACAGTGCTGAAGCTGGATGTTGTTCCCAGAAATACCGACTACCACTTCCCGGATCTCCATCCCAATCATTCTTTCCGCCTGCTCAATTGCCCGCTTAATAGAATGAACGGTGTCGTCCATGTCGACAATTGATCCCTTTCGTAGGCCTTCAGATTTCACATTGCCAACACCAATAATATTCAACGAGTCTTTACCCGAGTCATTGACCATTTCACCAATGATAACTTTTACACTGGATGTACCGATGTCAAGACTAACATATATTTCATTGCTGTTCATTCTTTGGCACCTCCTTTTAATCTCCCTAGGTCGAACAACAATTTATTTTGTTCAATAAATGTTTCCATAGTAATATCTTAAATATTCGTCATAACAACATATTTCCCTTTAAAAAATATCAACTTTTTTCGATTTTTTCTTTCTTTGTTGACCATTTCGTCAATAATATTCGTCTTATGACGGCAATATTTTGAAACAATCTGACACCAAACGCGAAAACTGCTGCTAAATACAAGTCTACACCAAGATGAACACCGAGAAAAGCTAAACTTGCTGCGAGTATTATATTAAAAAAGAATCCCGAAACAAAGACCTTTTCATCATAAATATTTTGCAAGTATGCCCTGATACCACCGAAAAGCGTGTCGAATGCCGCGAGGACAGCAATCGACAAATAATTGGAATATTCTTCAGGAATACGAATTTCTGTTAATAACCCAAGAATAATCCCAAGAACAAGTCCCATAATCGGAAGCCACATTAAGAATTACTCCCTTCCTTGACCGGCTCCATATACTTAATACGAATGGAATTATCATAGGCGGGAATGGTAATAGTTTGATTTGGCGCAGATACGTTCAGTCTTAAGTTTTCTGTAAAAAATTCATCTCTGGCTTTTGAGACCTTCATCCGATTTGATAATTTTTCAGCCGTATTCAATTCATTTACACCTACTTTTATCTCTACTGGTAAACTCCTGATCGTATGGCCATCAATTTTGGTTTCACCATTAATATCTCTAATCACGGTGCTATTAATGATCCTTTGTCCGTCTATTGCTACATATTTTGCATCATACATATTTATTTCATTTAATAATCTTTTTAACAGCTCAGGTGAAACGTCTTTTGTAACTGGAGTTCCCAATTGAACACTTTCGATTACAGGTTCAATTTGTAAAGTAATACCAGGTCCTGAAACCTCAGTAAGTCCTGCTTCTGTTTTCAATTCCTGTAATGTTTCCTTTAACACTTGCCCCTTACTTTGTTTCCGTTTAGATTCATAGGCAGATAGTTTTATTTCATTCGATCGAATTTCGCTTAATAGTTCGGACTGGAGTTCTTTTTCTTTTAATAATGCCTCGCGGAGCTGCCAAATATCTCGTGTGTCACGCTCAACAGGTTTTTTTACCGTTTGGAATTGAATCGCAATCATAAATCCAACCACCGTTGCGATTAAAGTAAAACTTATATTTAATTTCGGCTTGTCCACTCTACTCACCTAACCTTTAATATCCTTTTTAAGGTGGACACTGATTAACTGCCTAAAATAGGGTTTAGGACAATTTCATTTATCTTTTCCAGTGTAAAAACAAGATTATCATTGACTAATTGATCCTTAACTCCCCCCGTCAAGTTTAGTGCGGACGAGAGGACATCTGGTTCACCAATTGCAGTAATAACAAACGGTGCAGGATATGGAACGCCATCAACCGTAATGACTGGTCCGTTACAAACAATATAAGAATGACTCGTCAGCCTTTGTCCATTTATAGCAATAGCCACGGCCCCTGAGATATAAAGCTCATTCACTACCTTAAAAACATGATGCTCATGAACTAAATAATTGTTTATATTATCTTCTTTTGGGTCATATGCACCATCAGAAAGAGTAATCTTGACGCCTTTTCCTTTTACCTTCACCTTTCCAAGATACATCCGATACTTCTCTGCATCCTCCGCAAGGTTAAGGAAAACCTGTGCTTCCTTAGAAAGATCCTTTTCATTTTTTAGAACCTGTTCTTGCTTTTGATTTAACTCTCTTTGAAGTTTTTGATTCGTTTCCTCTTGGGCAATTAACTGATCTCTTAATGCAAGGGTCTTTTCATATTGCTTATTTGACATGTCCCAATTTTTTGTTTGATTTTCTTTTTGGGTTAGATGAAAGGAGAATGCCAACATAAACCCCAAAACAAGGCAGACAAGGGACATGATTAAATGCTTACCCTTCACCTTTATCTTTTTCAACTTCTGTTTCCTCCACTTCCGGTTCAAAAGCCTTAAAATACGAACCTACTTCCAAGTCAATGATGCCCTTTTTGTTAGGGTCTAATTGGCTTATGATTGAAGGGTAATGGGACATCTTTTCCGAAAAAGTTCTAAGTGTAGCACTTACTTCAAAGCCATCATTCATAAATAAGGAAATATGATACTGATCAGTTTTTTTCGGAGAATAATGAATTTCAGAAATGGAGTTTAAAATTTCACTCGGAAGAATTTCTAACTCTTTTACCATTTGATTAAGGACTTTACCTTCGGTGAATTCGAAAAGAATCGGAGAATTAACTGGGATTATTTCCGTTTTTCTATCTTTTAAAATTTTACCGTTTTCCATAACGGGAAAAAAAGTAGTATCTTGCTTAAGATATGCCACCCTTTTATGCTCTTTAACCTGAATTTGGATGGTGTTTGGCCACTGAATTTTAATTATGGCCTTTTTCATTTCAGATAACTGTCCAAGCTTTGAAGTGACATCACTTTTACTTACTTTCCAAATATTTGTATCATTTGTAATACCGCTTAGTTTAATTAATTCACTTTTGGTATACACTTCATTTCCTTTAACAGTAATGTGTTTCACATGACTTAATGGTGATTGAGTATACGCGATAACGACAATCATGGTAAAAAATAAAATGAGCAGAAGTACAAGCCGTTTGTTGGCTTTTCGCCGTCTTTGCTCCTTTAATTTTGGTATACGATCTTCTAGAGCAACAATTTTACCCTTTTCCATTCATTATTCCTCCCTAGAAAAGCGCAAGCGCCTTGGTCAGCCCCGACAAGCACAAGACGAGCCGGTCGAAAGGTTGCTTTTTAACCTTTTGGACGGATTGGTTTGTGACCTCGAGGGGCTAGGCGCTGAAGCTGGACATTTCAATAAAAAGCAGTTGCCCTAATTTACTAAAAGCTTGTCCACTAAACAAGTTAAAGGATACTTAAAAAAGAGAACAACGGCACGAAAAATCATGCCGTTATTCGTTCCCACTGTTTTTTCCTCATATAATGTTATCAGTAATTATAACACAATATTTGTCATTCGTAAGGGATTTCTTACAAGAAAAGTAAGCCGAAATTTGGGAACTTTGATTAGTTTTACATGGCTATTTTCTTCCGATTATTTCTACCTCAGTTTCCATCTTCACTTCATATAGACTATAGATGGTATCCTTGACATGCTGGATTAAGGCGAGCACGTCTACTGCAGTCGCATTTCCGGCATTGACAATGAAATTCCCATGCATTTCGGAAATCTTTGCTCCGCCAATACTATATCCTTTTAAGTCGGCAGCTTCGATTAGCTTTCCTGCGTAGTTAGGCAGCGGATTTCGGAAAATACTGCCTGCACACGGAAAATTCCATGGCTGTGTCTCTTTTCGATAATCTTTATTGTGTTGCATTTTCGAAACTATTGCAGCTCGATCTCCAAGAGCAAGATGAAAAACGGCTTCCACCACGATACCCGGTCGTTTCTTCTGGAGGACGGATGTTCTATAAGAAAACTCCATTTCATCATTCGAGAGCCACTCCATCGTTCCATCATCAAATAATATATGGGCCCTTGTTAATATTTTGCTAATATCTGAGCCATGTGCACCGGCGTTCATATAAACGGCACCACCGACAGATCCTGGGATACCGCTGGCAAACTCAAGTCCTGTCAGCCCTTTTTTGCTAATTAATGTGGCTAAGCTGACTAGCGAATGACCTCCGCCGACTGTAATTTCGGTGTCGCTAACCTCAAGATGATCCAAACCAGAACCGAGCTTTATTACAACACCCTCAATCCCTTTGTCAGATACTAATAGATTGGAACCCCTGCCAATCGCACGCCAATTAAGTCGGTGTTTTTCAATCACGGACATTACCTGTTTTAAATTTTCAACTGATGAAGGCTCAATAAAAAGATCAGCCGGGCCGCCAATTTTTATTGTTGTGTGATTAAGAAGGGGTTCATTTTGTTTCACTTTCCCAATATATAAGTTTTGCAATTCCGTTAAAATTGCTTCCATTTTTATCACCCTATCTTTCCATGATGCGTTTATTACAGTTTATGCATAAAAATCTTTTGGGCTACCTATGGTTTACTTTTTACAAGTTGTCTCATAACTGCATAAAGTCTGCTTGCTGCATCAGGGACACCCATTTTCTTAGCTTTTATTTTCATATCCTGTAAATTATCTTTATTCAATAGAATTCGATCAATGTGGTTGACAAGACTTTTATTATTTAAGTCCTTTTCTAAAAGCAATTCAGCAGCACCATGATCACTTAGTGACCTGGCATTTTTTTCTTGATGATTATTTGTCACATACGGGCTTGGGACAAGAATGCTCGGAATACCAAGTGAGGTAATTTCGGCAATTGTTGTTGCTCCCGCTCGTGATACAACTAAATCAATTCCGGCAAGAACTTCCGGCATATTGTGAATAAATGGCTTTATCACTACATTATTCGGACTTCCAACCAACTCTACTTCCTTTTTGACATCCTCAAAATGTACGTCACCTGTAATATAGAGAATCTGGTACGGTTTTTCAGCTAATTCAGCGAAGGCTTTCACGACCGACTCATTGATTGGCCGTGCCCCACGGCTGCCACCGAAAATGAGGACGGCAGATTTAGTTGTACTAAGCCCCGCTGACAGGCGACCTTTTATACCATCCTTGCCTATGACCTCAGTAGCACGCGGATTCCCCGTGAAAACAATCTTATCACTTGGAAAATATGCCTTTGCTTCTTCAAAACAAATAGCAATTTTGTTTACATAGCGGCTTAAGAATTTATTGGTTAGACCCGGGACACTATTTTGTTCATGAATAATCGTTGGAATCCGCAACTTATGTGCTGCATAAACAACTGGCCCGCACACATATCCGCCAGTTCCAATGACAATGTCAGGTTTAAACTCTTTTAAAATTCTTTTGCTGTCTTTCACACCCTTTAGAAATCGAAAAACAGTTTTGACATTTTCTATGGAAAGCTTTCTTTTAAATCCCGTAATATGAATCGATTTAAAAGCAATATTTTCCCTAGGGACGATTTTACTTTCCAAGCCATTTATTGTACCTATGTATAGAAACTCGGCATCTTTGTTCTCTTTTTGAATTTCTCTGATTAATGCGAGCGCAGGATAAATATGTCCACCAGTCCCGCCACCGCTTACTACTATTTTCATTTTCTCACCTCTAAAAAGTTGCTAAACACATTCTACTATAAAAACATATGAAAAAATGCGAATGAAAAAAGAATGTTACCTAAATGTAATGATTTCTTTTTTACAAAAAATAAAAAGAACCCTGCCACCGAACAGGGTATCATTCTTAATATCTTGAATAACGGCTAATATTTAGGAGAACACCGATAGCCATTAACATCAAGGTCAACGAGGAGCCACCATAGCTTAAAAATGGCAGTGTTATGCCAGTTACCGGCATTAGACCGGTAACAACACCGATATTAATCATAACTTGGATGGCCACCATGGCGATAATTCCTACAGCAAGAAAGCTTCCATATAAATCAGGAGCCCCAAGTGCAATGCGTATTCCACGCCACAACAATAGTGCGAATAAGAGCAGGATAAAAGAGCCGCCAATAAATCCTAATTCTTCCGAAAGAATGGCAAAGATAAAGTCTGTCTGCGGTTCAGGTAAGTAAAAGAACTTCTGCCTGCTTTCACCAAGACCGAGTCCGAATAAGCCTCCGGGGCCGATTGCATATAGGGATTGAATAATTTGAAATCCACTGCCTAATGGATCTGACCAGGGATCTAAAAACGAGGTGATTCGTTTTATTCGATAGGGGGCGGAAGCAATTAAGCCAACAAACCCCGCAACACCCAAAAGCCCTAGGAAAGCAAAATGACTGACCCGTGCACCGGCAATGAAAATCATTACCACACAGGTTCCCATCATGACGGTTCCGGTACCTAAATCGGGCTGGAGCATGATCATAGCAAAAGCGATAAAGGCAAGGCCCAATGAAGGAACAAGTCCTTTTTTAAAAGAGGTAATCACCTTCTGCCGCTCGGAAAGGAATTTTGCCAGAAAAGCGATCATCGCCAGCTTCATAAATTCCGAAGGCTGAATCGAAAATGCTCCTACTCCTATCCAGCTTCTTGAGCCATTGCGAACATTCCCAATGCCCGGTATCAAGACGAGTACCAACAAAACAAAGCAAACAATTAAAATGGTTTTAGCCCAAGTCCGCCATGTCCAGTAGTTAATGTTCATAATAAAAAACATGGCAATGATCCCAACACCGGCAAATAGGGTTTGCCTTTTAGCAAAGAAAAAGGAATCATCAAATTTAAATTCAGCCCATATCGCACTCGCGCTGTATACCATAATGAGCCCAATTGCCAGCAGCGTGAAAGTGACAATCATTAAAATAAAATCAGGAGTTGTTCTCTTTGTCGGCACCGCTATACACCTCAACCACGAGTTTTAGGGCTTAGCAAGTAGTAATAGCTGAACTTAGATAAGTGTCTAGCTCCAGCGCTTCCGCTTTTCGTTGGACAAGCCCTTACTTAAGCTTATGCACGGCCTCGATAAAAATGTCTCCTCTGACTTCAAAACTTTTATATTGATCCCAGCTGGCGCAGGCAGGAGACAATAATATGATGTCCCCCGGTTCGGAGTATCGATAAGCTTCAGGCACTGCCTTTTCAACATTATCGACACGGTTGATTATTTTTATTCCCGCTTGGGCGCCAACTCGCTCAATCTTAGGGGCGGTTTGACCAAATGTGACTAACGACTTTACATTTTTCAAATAGGGCAGAAGTTCATCAAATTCATTACCGCGGTCGAGCCCACCGGCAAGCAGGATGATTGGTGCTTCAAACGCAGCAAGCGCATTGATCGTCGCTAAACTATTCGTCGCCTTTGAATCATTATAAACCCTTCGCCCATTAACATCAGCTACATATTGCAAACGGTGCCTGACACCCGTAAAGGTTCGGAGCACCTCTTGGATTGAGCTATTTTCTACCCCGGAAAGTTTGGCCGCGGCCATGGAGGATAAAATATTTTCGAGATTATGTACCCCCGGTAAGGCTATTTCATTGATTTTCATTACCTTTTCACGATTAAACATGATCCAGCCATCTTTTAGAAAAGCACCTTCCGTTAATTCCTGCTTTGTGGAAAACGGGATGATACTGGCTTTTGATTGACGGGCGATTTCCATTGTTTCTTCTTGGTCTGCATTTATGATTAAATATTCCAGCTCTGTCTGGTTTTTCGTAATGTTCGCTTTGGCATTAATGTATTCCCGTCGTGATCCGTGATAATCCAAATGGGCATCATACAGGTTTGTGATGATTGCAATTTTCGGATTAAAAGACCGGATCCCCATTAACTGGAACGAAGATAATTCGATGACAATCATATTATCCTGTGTTGCCTCTTCGGCAACACCAGAAGCCACTGTCCCAATATTCCCTGCAATTAACGGCTCCTTCTTTCCTGCTTTCAGCATTTCAAAAACAAGTGTTGTCGTTGTTGTCTTTCCATTTGTCCCGGTAATCGCAATAAATGGTGCTTCGGAAATTTCATAGGCAAGCTCAACCTCTGTAATGACCGGTATCCCCTTTTCAAGAGCTCCTTCAATCATTGGATTGTAATACGGAATACCTGGATTTTTCACAATTAGTTCGAACCCTTCATCAAGGAGTTCAATTGGGTGCTCACCACAAATTACCTTAATCCCTTGCTCTAATAATCCTTGCGCTTCGGGATTTTCCGATAATGGCTTTTTATCGTTAACTGTTACAAATGCTCCAAGCTTATGTAGCAGAGTCGCAGCTGTTACACCACTTTTAGCCAATCCAAGGACAAGAATTTTTTTATGTTGATAGGATTCAATCTGTCTCACTTACAACCACACCTCGATATAGATACCTAGTATCGCAAATATTAAACCAACACTCCAAAATGTAACGACTACCCGCCATTCTGACCAGCCCACCAGTTCATAATGATGGTGCAAGGGACTCATTCGAAAAATTCGTTTCCCGGTCGTCTTAAAGGAGGCAACCTGAAGAATAACGGATAATGTTTCGATAACAAAAACGCCGCCAATAATAATGAGCAGAATCTCCAGTTTCGTTAAAATGGCAATCCCTGCAATGGCACCGCCGAGTGCAAGCGATCCAGTATCCCCCATAAATACTTTAGCCGGATGGGCATTAAAGACCAAAAACCCTAACACCGCACCAACCACAGCAACAGAGAAAACAGCAATTTCAAAGTTATTTTGATTCCACGCCAATACAGCAAATGCCCCAAAAGCAATCGCAGCGGTGCCTGATACCAAACCGTCCAATCCATCAGTCAGGTTCACTGCGTTTGAGAATCCCACGAGCCAGAAGATGATAAAAAACACATATGACCAGCCTAAATCAATCGAGTAATCCCCAAATGGCAGTTTAATTTCTGTAGAAAGTCCTGTATGTTTATAGATTAAATAAAATATAACAGAAATAATAATTTGACCTAAAAGCTTTTGCCTTGATGTTAATCCTAAATTTCGTTTCAAAACTACTTTGATAAAGTCATCTAAAAAACCGAGTAAACCGAACCCAAAGGTCACAAATATTAGTAAAAATGTTGTCATCGGAATTTGATCCGAGTATTTCCCCATCATGACCAAAGTGGTAATGATAATCGAGAATAAAATCATGACACCGCCCATTGTCGGCGTGCCAGATTTTTTTTGATGTGATTTGGGTCCTTCTTCCCGAATGCTTTGTCCAAATTTTAACCTTCTTAAGAAGGGAATAAAAATGGGAGAAAGTAAAACTGAAATAAGAAACCCCATGATTATTGTGAAAAAAATAACTTGCTCCTTCATTTTATCCCCTCCTTTCGGTATCATTCGATCGTTTATTTTCCAGCTTTTCTAGTATCCCAGCTATATCATATGTTTGATTATTTTTATTAAGAAGTTTTTTATTTAATAATATAAAATTAGTGATCTCCATACGCTTATTCGTTTCTCCGTCTAATTTTTCTTTATAAAGTGTTATTATCTTTTTTACTGACCAAGCCACATCCTTTGTAAAAAAAACAGGAAAATAGGTTGGTGTGTATCGTGGGAGTTTTTTTTGATGATCCCAGATAGCAGCAATGGCTCCATTCGCAATCGCATCTGAGAGTTCCCCTGACTCCTCATTTATTGATAAAAATAAACCTTTGGGCTGATTAGTAGTTGCTTGATCCGTAACAGTATGAAACACCATTTCGTCCTGGATTCCTTGTTTATCAGGAAACAAACTTGCCAAGTCGTTCAAAGCTAAATACATACCTATCTCCCCTCAATTGCTTCTCTGGCTACAATCCGATCATCAAAATCGTGAACGACAGTGCCAATGATTTGATAGGTTTCATGTCCTTTACCCGCAATTAAAATGACGTCGCCAGCGGTGGCCTGATGGACAGCTGAATAAATCGCTTCCCTTCGATCAGGAATGACTTGGTATGATTTACCTTGCACACCTGCTTCCATTTCCTTTAAAATCGCTTGCGGATCTTCACTTCTCGGATTATCCGAGGTGAGAATAGGGTCTGTTGCCCAATTGCAGGCAATTTGTGCCATCAATGGCCGTTTAGTGCGATCACGATCTCCCCCACAGCCAACAATGACGAAAATCCTATTTTTCGCGAAATGCTGAATTGTCTTTAATACATTTTCAAGACTGTCAGGTGTATGTGCATAATCAACAATCACGGTAAAGTCTTGGCCGGCATTAACAAGTTCAACCCTTCCAGCTACCCCTTCGACACTTTCGATAGAATGGATGATATCATGAATCTCAATACCGGAGACTAACGCCGCCGAAATACTCGCTAAAACATTATAAACGCTAAATTTACCAATTAATTGCATTTGAACTGGATAGATGGCACCCTCAATTACAAGATCAAAATTTGTTCCCCTTGGTGTCATTTTAATATTTTCAGCTTGTAGATCTGCATTTTGTTCAATTCCATATGTAATCACATGTGCAGCCGTTGACCTTCTGTACATTTCCGATGCAGGGTCATCTGCATTTAAGACGGCGAATTTTGGTTTATCTTTTTCGAAGGAGTTGCCAAGCTGGGCAAACAACAAGCTTTTTGCCCGCTTATATTCCGCCATCGTTTTATGGTAATCAAGATGATCCTGCGTTAGGTTAGTAAAAACAGCAATATCATAATCACATCCGTGAACCCTGCCTAAATCGAGGGCATGCGATGATACCTCCATTACTGCAAGGCTCACACCAGCATCAACCATATGTTGAAATGTTTTTTGGAGGATCAGGCTTTCAGGAGTTGTGTTTTTTGTTTCAATTGTTTTGTCAGCAATTTTCGTATACATAGTGCCAATTAAGCCTGTGGTTCGGCCTGTATCAGCGAATATTTTTTCAATCAAATGACTGGTAGTGGTTTTTCCATTTGTTCCTGTGATGCCAATTAATTGCAGTTTTTTTGTCGGCTGTCCGTAATAGGCATCAGCTAGCACTGCCATTGCTCTTGTTGTATCGTTAACAACGATAACAGGTACATCCAGGTCTAACGGACGCTCAGCAAGTATTGCTGCAGCACCACTATTAACGGCAGACGCAGCAAAATCATGACCGTCCACAGTATAGCCATTAATACAAATAAATAAGCTCCCTTTTTGCACCTTCCGGTTATCATTTTCAATTGAAGTAATTTCCGGGTCTTCCCCCTTATAAGGATGGATTGGATGCAAATACTCAAGTAGCTTTTGTAGCTTCATTTCTCTCAAATCCTCTCATAAACCGTCCAAATCTATTTACCAGCATTCACCTAAAAAAAACTTCTTTCGAAAGTTCCATCTTATTTTACATTAAAATATTTTATTTTACCATTTAGTAATCAAAGCTTAATAAAATTTTAGGCGGCGGAAAATATTCCGACCGCCCCAATTAATTATTATCTTTTTATTCAGGTTAATCGCCTTTACCGAAGTAAAGCCGTACTTTTGAGCCTTCCTTCACTTTCGTTCCCGGGTCTGGTGATTGTCTTACAACGATATCACCTTCTCCACTGGCATCTACTTTTAAATTAATCATCTGCTCCATAAGTTCACTTTTTGACATTCCCACAAAGTCAGGTAATGTCAGCAATGGGGTATCAGGCCATTTTATTTCTTTTTCAATTTGATCCTTTCTTGGTTCTATTCCCATCGCACTTAAACTATCCTTCATAATATTTCCAACGATCGGTGCACTAATGGTTCCCCCGAAGGCAGTAACACCTTTGGGATTATCCACGGCCACATAAATAACAATCTGCGGATCATCAGCTGGAGCAAAACCAATAAAGGAGACAATATAGTTATTTTCCAAGTATCTCCCGCCTTGTGCCTTTTGTGCCGTTCCCGTTTTACCGCCAACACGATATCCTTCCACAAATGCTTTACCGCCTGTTCCCTCTGCAACCACACTTTCAAGAGCATGGCGGATCTCCTTAGATGTTTCCTCTGTTATCACTCGTCTTTTCTCGACTGGAGTATTTCTCATCACCACTTCTTTTGTAACCGGATCAATTAACTCCTTTGCGATAAATGGCTTGTAAAGAATCCCGCCATTTATTGCTGCTGAAACAGCTGTTACCTGCTGGATAGGCGTTACCGAAACACCCTGCCCAAAGGCGGTTGTAGCTTGTTCAACAGGTCCCACTCGGTCTAGGTTAAATAAAATCCCCGTTCCTTCCCCTTGTAAATCAATCCCGGTCTTCTGACCAAAGCCGAAATCCTTTATATATTTAAAAAGCTTGTCTTTGCCTAAAAGGTCGCCCATTTTCACAAATCCTGGGTTACAGGAATTTTGAACTACTTCCAACATGGTTTGGCTCCCATGACCGCCTCTTTTCCAGCATTTTAACCTTGCTCCTGCAACCTGGACGGACCCTGAATCATGGAAATGATCTTTTTCTAAGTCGATTTTTCCTTCATTTAGTGCAGCAGCAAGGGTAATAATTTTAAAGGTGGAACCTGGTTCATAGGTTGACCAGACTGGAAGATTCCGGTTATATACCTCTTGGGGAACATTACGGAAATTAGCCGGGTCAAATGTCGGTCTGCTTGACATCCCTAATATTTCGCCGCTATTTGGTTTCATGGCAATCGCAACAATTCCGTCCGGATTATATTTTGCTTCGGCAATATCCAGTTCCCTTTCAATAATGGTTTCTATTCTTGAATCAATCGTAAGTTTCAAATCGAGGCCGTTAACAGGATGCTCATAATCATCAGCCATCCCCTTCATTCTTTTGCCCTTAGCATCAGCAAAAAATTTAACAGCCCCGCGTTCACCACTCAACTCTTTATCGTAATACTTCTCAAGTCCCATTAATCCTTGGTTGTCCACCCCTGTAAACCCTAGAACATGGGAAAGATAACTCCCATTTGGATAATGCCGTTTTGAGTCTTCACCAATATAGACACCTTCAAGATCGAGAGCTCTTATCTCCTTTGCTTTTTCATGAGAGATTTTTCTGCCTTCCTTAATCCGGACGGACGATGCGCCCTTCGTAATTTCTCGATATGCTTTGTCTTTTGGCATATCGAGCACTGCCGCGAGCTTTTCAGCCGTTGTTGCTGGGTCTTTTACTTGTCTCGGAATCACATAAACAGTGGGGGCACTAATATTTGTTGCTAACGGTACCCCGTTCCGATCAACTATTTTTCCACGCTCAGGTTCAAAAGGGATATTCCGGCTCCATAATCCTTTTGCACCATCCGTCAACATGTCACCTAGGATAAATTGAACATATCCCAATCGAACATCAATGATTAAGAAGGTTAGAATTCCAACGAATAGGGCAATCATAAGCCGTTTACGGACAGTTACATTAGAAACACGCATACAATGAATAATCCTCCTTTATCACACACTTTCATTGCTTTATCGTTCATTTATATGCTTGTACTAGTCCAAATAGAACGTTGTCATGATTGACCACAGATAAGCAAAAATCCCGCTTAATAAGCGGGATTATCAATTAATCTTGCACCTTATCTACTTGTTCTTCCTTCGTCTTTCCATTTTCATCCTGTGCTGCCTTTTTTTCTATATCCCATTTTTCTTCGGGAGTTTTTAAGTCGACAATAAGGAAATCCCCACGCTGCAAAATGGTGTTTGGTGTAATATTTTGCTGTGAGACATAGCCTTTACCCTTAGAATTTAATTTTAATTCAGCCATAGTAGCTAATTTCATAACATCCCTAAGTGACCAACCTGTCATATCTGGTGCCGTCAGTTCACCATCGGTTTGGATGATTACTTTCTCGCCTTCTAAAACAGTTGTCCCCGCTTTTGGCAGCTGACCAATAACTTTTGTTCCACTGCCGAGCACAACGGTTTCATAGCCCTTTTCTTTTAGATTCTTTTCAGCTTCATCGGCAGCTTGTCCCTTAAGATTTGCTAATTTATTTACCACAGCCTTTTCGAGCATAGATGGTTGGATATTTAAGTAGTGCAGACTATTTTTCATCACAGGATTAAAAATAGCCGAAACTGGTATTGCGCCTTGTCCTGCATCAAGCCCTTCAAGCTCAGGCTGCTGAACGGCAACATAAACGATTAATTTTGGGTCATCCTTTGGCGCCATCCCTAGGAATGAAAACATATAATTATTAACCCCTGATAAATAACCGCCAGGGCCTGGAATATTAGCCGTTCCTGTCTTACCGGCCACACTGTAACCCTCTATCTTATAACGGCCTCCGGTACCTTTAGGTGAGGTGACAACCGTTTCGAGAATATCACGCACCTGTTTTGCAGTTTCTGCCGATATCGGCGTTGACACAACTTCCGGTGATTCTTCTTTTACTGTTTCACCGGTATTATGATTTACAATTTTTTTAACTACATGCGGCTTGAGCATTTTCCCGTTGTTAGCTATTGCTGTCGCCGCTTGGATTTGCTGTATCGGGGTAATCGCTGTTCCCTGACCATAGGAGGTCGTGATTTTTTCACTTGGATACGTATATTGAATTTTTCCTGATGTTTCATCTGGAAGTTCAATTCCCGTCGGTTTATCAAAACCAAACTTTGTTAAATATTCTCTAAATGTTTCAAAGCCTAATTTTTCTTTGGCGATTTTGGCAAACGCTACATTTGAAGATCGTTGCACACCTTCTAGATAGGTGATCGTTCCCCAACCGGATCCATTATGATCATGAATAGCTTTATCCTTATCCGTAACTCTATAGGAGCCGGACTGATACGTTTCATTCGGATCGAATTTATTTTCTTGTATCGCGGCAGCAAGGGTAAATATCTTCATGGTTGACCCTGGTTCAAAGGACGTTTCAATCGCCTCATTATGCCAGCTTTTTTCAATTCCTTCTTTTGTTTTCGGATGGAAAGAAGGACGCTGACCCATTGCCAGGATTTCCCCTGTTTTCGGGTCTGCCACTACTGCGATGATTTTTTTCGGTTTATATTCTTTCACCACATTATCCATGGCATCTTCCAAAAAGGCTTGAATTTTTTGGTCGATGGTCAAATATATATCGTCCCCATCCTGCGCCGGGGAAATCTTTTGCTTTCCATCTGGAAGAATATAACCCCACAAATCACTTTCATAATTTATTTTTCCATTTTTCCCTGTTAGCTCATCGTTGAAGGCTTTCTCAATCCCCATTTTTCCTTCTGTTAAATAGGTTCCATCCTTTTGGATAACATAGCTTTCATCCTTATTTTTAACTCTATCTGCATATCCAATTAAATGTGAAGCAAAGATTCCATTTGGATAGAAACGTTTGGAGTCACGGGAAAATGTGATACCCGGAAGCTCAAGGTCTTCTATTTTTTTCTTTGTGTCATAAGAAATATCTCTTCCTGCTTTGCCAAATTCGACCTGGAACCTTTTATTCTCTTTCCCTTTGGTTAAGATTTTATTAATCTCTGTTTCATCCATTTTAATATACTTGGAAAGCTCTTGTGCTGTTTTACTAATATCCTTTACATGTTTCGGTTTTTTTGGATTCGTTGTCATCTTTTTATCTAGGATCGCGATAAGGGTATATGAAGCTGTATCCTCGGCCACCAACTCGCCATTTCGATCTAAGATGATTCCACGGTTAGCTTGCAGGGTTCCCTTTTGGCCATATTTTTGCTGAGCCTTTGCGGCAAGTGGCTGCCCGCTTACTTCCCCGGAAATTTGAATCGTAAAATACCTGCAGATCAATACAAAAAAGAGCAGGCCGAATATCGCAAACAATATCGCTGCTCCTACATTCATATATGGCTGTTTCTTGTTCATTTTTTCTGCACAACCTTGACGTTATTTTCATCCCTAAAAAGACCCATTTCCACAGCCTTTTTAAAAATTCGATCATAGGAACTTAATTCTTTTACTTGTACCTGTAAATCACTGTTAACCTTTTTTTGATCTGAAATTTTTTCTTCCACCAATTGAATGTCTTTGTTAACCTCGTATATTTTTGATTGGTTTGTAATAAGGTGAACTGAACCAAAACATACCATTCCGGCAAATACGACGCCAATTACTTTTTCCCCTGGAGTAAGCCAGGATTTTTTAATTTTCACTTGACTTTTGTTTTGCACTTTTTGTTCCGCTTGTTGCTGTTCTAAATATTTCCTGGCAAGATTACTCAACCATTTCCCCTCCAGATTGTTATTCTTATCTAGCGAAAGCGCCTAGGGGCTCGGGGTCATAAGCCAATCAGTCAAGAAGGTTAAAGTGCAACCTTCGCGCCTGCTCGTCTTATGCCTGTCGCCCCTGGGCAAGGCGCTTTCGCTTTTATTTTTATAATTTTTCTGCTATACGAAGCTTTGCAGATCGCGCACGATTATTTTGTTCTAATTCTTCTTCAGTTGGAAGAATTGGTTTCCGGGAGACTAGCTTTAGTACCGGTTTATACTCATCAGGAATGATAGGCAAACCCTTAGGCAATTGTGGAGTCTCACTCGCTTTTTTTAAGGCCGCCTTACAAATTCGATCCTCAAGTGAATGGAAGGTGATGACACTTATTCGCCCCTCCGGCTTTAGCAGGTCAATCGCTTGGTTCAAAGACTTTTCAAATACCGCTAATTCATCATTTACAGCTATTCTGACAGCTTGAAAAATTCTTTTCGCAGGATGTCCACCTTTTCTTCTCGCAGGTGCCGGAATCCCATCCTTAATCAATTCTACTAACTCAAACGTCGTTTCAATTGGTTTTACTTCTCTCGCTGCCTCAATTTTACGAGCGATTTGTTTGGAGAATTTCTCCTCCCCGTAGCGAAAAAAGATGCGGACTAAGTCTTCATATGACCAATGATTAATGACATCATATGCGGAAACGTCTGCATCATTATCCATCCTCATGTCCAGTGGTGCATCATGATGGTAGCTAAAGCCCCTCTCGGGTGTATCCAGCTGCGGTGAGGATACGCCTAAGTCATAGAGAACTCCATCTACATAATCAATTCCAAGACTCTCAAGTTCCTCTTTTAAATATAAGAAATTGCTTTTAATGATTACTAATCGTTCTCCGTATTCGGATAATTTTTCTTTTGCATGCGCAATGGCTGTTTCATCTTGGTCAAATGCATATAGTTTACCACCTGCCCCAAGTCTTGAAAGAATGAGGGAACTATGACCCGCACCGCCCAGGGTACAATCGACATAAATTCCATCTGGCTTAATATTTAAGCCGTCAACAGCTTCTTTTAATAACACAGTTGTATGTTCAAACATATTAGTTACCACCTTTTCCAATCGAACAATATTACAGAAAATATATTAATATAACTTATCCATTATATATCAAAGCCAATCATATTTTCTGCAATTTCCGCAAAAGATTCCTCAGACTGTGTAAAATAATCTTCCCAAATCTGTTTGCTCCAAATTTCAATTCGATTGGAAACACCTAAGATTACGCATTCTTTTTCCAATTTTCCATATTGCAACAGTGGTGCAGGGATATTGATTCTTCCTTGCTTATCAAGTTCACTCTCTGTTGCACCTGAAAAGAAGAATCTTGTAAAAGCACGGGCATCCTTTTTTGTCAGCGGCAGGCCTTTAAGCTTTTCTTCAATTAGCGCCCACTCTGAAACTGGGTAACCAAATAGACATTGATCCAATCCCCTTGTGATGATAAACATGTCGCCAAGTTCATCGCGGAATTTGGAGGGCACAATTATACGGCCTTTATTATCAATGCTGTGATGGTATTCACCCATGAACATACCCGTTACCCCCACTTTCTATAAAAAATGTACCACATTCCCCCACTTTTCACCACCTATTTTTAAACAATTCGCCCCAATTTCTTGAAATCCTTTTTTATCCGTAAATTTTTGAAAAAAAAAAACCTCACAACGGGTGTGAAGTTTTCTATACTTTCAAAACCTTATGACGGCCATCAAACTCAAAGGTTCCTGCCATGACATTTTTCATGAACGTTAAACCATGTTTATTCAAATAATAAAATACATTCCACACTCGTTCTTGCGGAAATCCATCAGGCCGTAATGCCAAATCAATCCGGGCATATTTTTTTAAGAGAACGTCATGTTTCAATTTTACTGCGTTTTCTAGTTTTGTTTGCATGAAGTTAATCTCTTTTAGTAAGTAATTCTCGTTTTTCTTCAACATTGGCAAAAGTGCACGGTCTAATTGCTCTGTTTTGGCTTCAATCAGTTTATATTGTTTTCCCAACTGTTCGATTGTACGTGAGAATAATTCCGCTAATTCTTTATCTTTAATGGCGGCTAAAAATTTTTCTTTTTCCTGCTTGGTTCCATTTTTCAAGATATCTATCAGATTAAGATTTAATTCTGACACATCCGTTTCCACTGAACGATCTAAAAAAGTAATATTCAAGCGTGGAACAATGGGCGGCATTTTTAGATGAAAATGCTCAAACACAAGCTTAAGCTCAGCCCAGTAAGCAATTTCACCTGGACCCGCTATAAATGCAACAGTTGGAAAAAGCCATTCCTGCATGAGCGGTCGTGTCACCACATTGTTACTTAATGCTGCGGGATTTTCCTCAGCCAACACCACTAATTTTTCTTTAGTAAAGGTAATAGTACCACTTTTCCCCACGAAGCAATCAATTTCACGATCATATTCCAGCAAAATTCGTTCATTTGCTCTTTCATTATAATAGAAAAGATTTGCAGCTTTCTCGTTCGCTTCAATAGTAATAGGGAAACCATTTTTTGTTATTAGCCTTTGCTGCTCCAAAAGTGAAAAGGTAATTGCCTCATGGTGAACAATTTGTTCTTTGAAAAAATCCGTTTGTAACTGACGGAATTCCCTATTCCCCGAATCAACAATTAACAGTCCGTAATCCTTGAAAAGTTCCATAATAATATTCGCAAAGAAATCAACAAAGGTGGTTGACTTTGATATTTGCACTTCGGCAAATTCTAAAAGACTATTTGTGTATTCTGTTTCTCCAAAATTCTCAATCAAATTCTCTACCCACGAAAGACATATATCTTTGTTTAGAGTGATATCGGACACCATTTTCTTTTGATGAACTTTTTCAGGATATGTCCACTTATCTATTTTTTCCTCACAAGGGACAAAGACATGATTGACTTCTTGGAAATCATGGTCTTCGCCGGCAATCCAAAAAACAGGGATAATAGGGATTCCCAGCTGTCTTTCTTTTTGCTCTGCTAATTTTATAATAGAAATGACTTTATGTATGGAATAAAGCGGTCCCGTTAGGATCCCGGCCTGTTGGCCGCCAATAACAACAGCACTATTACTTGCCTTCAACTTTTCAATTGAATTCTTTACAGCATCTGAAGACGGAAAGCGCTCCATAAAACCCTCAATATGTGCAGCAACCTCTATGCGGGGAAACGATCGGCTACTAAGTTCAGCTATTCTTTTCATATCTTCTTGTACATCATTAAACCGATAATGAAAAAAAGGCTGGATTTCAACTGATTGTTCCAAATAATTTGAGGCAAACCGGTTCGTTGCTGGTAACGAGAGATTTAAAATCTCCATTTATGTACTTCCTTTCTGATCACCTAAATTCATTCTTTTACGAGTATACCACTCCCCATTCAATTTGAAAAAAACTTCGACTTATTTTTATGTAAAAAACGTAAAAATAACAACTCGATGGATTAACCCATACAAGGTTAAAGTGATATATGCGAGAAAATAGAACAGAAAACTAAAGCGCCAAAACCCTTTCATCACTTTACCTAGGACAATTTCTTCTTTTACCTTCCAATGAACAAACACAAATACCATAGCAATCATAATCATGATGAGGATGATCACCCAAAATAACGATTTCCCCCAAATGGTAACGATTAAGAAATGAACAGAAATGATAAACAAAATGGTGGTATAATCTAGTGCTCTATGCAGGGATTTACGTGCATTTTTTGTGATTAATTTTAGCACGATAAAAACAAGAATAGTTCCTAAAAACGGCAGTGTAAAGAACACAGTTAAAAAGGCAGAGAGAATGGTGCTCATAAAACCTCCTCCCTCTCTAGTTCGTTTCCCTTAATAAAATGATAAAGATTACTTATCTGTGGTGCCTGTTTTTCCTGCCTTCTCGCTTCATCAAGTAAATAGCCTAAAATTGCATCTACTTCAGTCAACCTGTTGGCTTCCATATCTTTAAGCATTGAGGAACGATTATCTGCCGTATTCTTACAAATATCAATTACCAGCTGTAAATATTCATCCGATTGTTCAAGGTTCAAAATAAAGGAAATTTCCGCAAAAATATTCCGTACTGCCTGGTAATAGAACGGATTGGCGATTAAAACACCATTTTTCACTTGAAGGAGGGCAGTTAATGGGTTAATAACTGCATTAACAATTAATTTTTTTTCCAACATAGGATAAAAATCTTCTTGAAAAGACATTGGAAATTCTCTTGTAAAAGCTGATGAAAATTGTTGTAATGTAATGGTATCGCCTTTGAATACGGCCACATTCGTTACTCCGTTCCCATTATGGCTCACCGTATATGAATTTTCCTTTAGTGCCCCATGTTCGATAGACCCAACATAAAGATGGTTTGCCCCAATCTCTTCGAGCAGCTTTAAATGCCCCATTCCATTCTGTAAAAATAAGAAATGATCAGGCATAACCGATAAAAGATTTATTTTTTCGATAATGGATGGAAGCTGATATTGCTTCACCGCTATAATCGTTACATCCTCTGTACCCTGCCACAGCGAAAATGGCTGTGCCTTGACCATTGTTACCTTTTCTTCTTCCCCTTTTCTTAGGATAATTCCATTTTTATTGATTTCCTGTGCTTGCTTAGCAGTTCTTGTGTAAATCGCCACCTCAAAAACCCTGCTAATGTAGGATGCAAATAACAATCCAATTGAACCTGCTCCAATAATGCCAACTTTCATCGTAATCCCTCATTTTATATTGTCTATATTCGCTATTTTAGCAGATGCTGTAGGATTATTAGTAGAACTTTTCAAAAAATATCCCCTTTCCGAAAAGATCGAAAAGGGGATTTTCTTTAGACTGGATAAACCGGATGCTTCCTGTCACTGAAGTTTAATTCTTTCGATTCATAGTAAGCGAACCGTTGAATGAGCACCTCTCTTAATTCTGACGGGGCAACAATTTCATCAACAATGAGCTCTGAAGCGAGTTTATAAATATCAATATGTTCTTTATATTCTTTATGCTTTTCTTGAACAAAGGCGATTCTTTCCTTTGCATCCTCAATTTCATTAATTTTATTTGAATAAACAGCATTTACAGCAGCTTCCGGACCCATTACGGCAATTTGGGCGGTTGGCAGGGCAATACAGCAATCAGGCTCAAACGCTGGACCCGCCATCGCATAAAGACCTGCGCCATAAGCTTTTCTCACAATGACTGAGATCTTCGGTACAGTTGCTGAACTCATAGCGGCAATTAATTTTGCTCCATGACGAATGATTCCTGCTCGTTCTACTTTCGTGCCAATCATAAAGCCGGGAACATCTGCTAGAAATAATAATGGTATATGGAAAGCATCACAGAGCTGGATGAATTTTGCTGCTTTATCAGCAGAATCAACAAATAAAACACCGCCTTTTACCTTAGGCTGGTTGGCAATAATTCCAACGGCTCTTCCATTAATTCTAGCTATCCCTGTGATTAATTCCGGAGCAAATAATTTTTTTATTTCATAAAAACTAGCATTATCCACTAGTCGGTCAATACATTCGAACATATCAAATGGGGCATTTTGATTTTCAGGGATGATCGCTTCCAGTTCACGGCCTTCTTTTGTTGCCACACCCTCAGTCAATTTTGGCTTATCTTTAAAACTTGCGGGAAAATAACTTATATATTTTTTGGCCGATTCAATGGCTTCTTCCTCACTGTAAACCAGTACATCACCGCAGCCACTGATTGTACAGTGCATGCGGGCTCCGCCCATTTCCTCAAGCGTTACTTTTTCACCAATCACCTTTTCAGCCATCCGTGGTGAACCCAAATACATCGACGCATTTTGATCAACCATAATGACAATATCGCAAAATGCCGGGATGTATGCGCCACCAGCCGCGGAAGGGCCAAATAGAATACAAACCTGTGGAATCATTCCCGAAAGCTTTACTTGGTTATAAAAGATTTTCCCTGCTCCGCGGCGATTTGGAAACATTTCTACTTGGTCGGTGATTCTCGCTCCAGCAGAATCGACAAGATAGAATAATGGAACCTTTAATTTTTCCGCTGTTTCTTGAATCCGGATGATCTTTTCAACCGTGCGAGCACCCCATGAACCTGCTTTAATCGTTGAATCATTGGCCATGACACAAACTGTCTGACCATTAATTTTACCAATAGCTGTTACAACACCGTCTGCAGGCAGATCACCAGCTTGGAAATTAGCAAATTTTCCATCCTCTTCATATTTTCCTTCATCGAATAATAATGCTAAGCGGTCACGAACAAACAGCTTTTTTTGCTCTGCCAGCTTTTCATGATATTTTGGATGTCCGCCAGCCTCGATTTTTTTCCTATTTTCATTTAATAGGTCATTTAATGTATTAGTTGTTGCCATCATGCTCCCCCTCTTAGAAATACTATGCTAGAACAATTAAAACATCGCCTTCATTGACGAAGTCACCGATGCTGACATTTACTTTCTGAACTACACCTTCGATTCCGCATTCGATTGGAATTTCCATTTTCATTGATTCCAACATTAATACTTCTTGTCCTGAGTTTACTTGGTCACCTGCTTGAGCAAATATATTTAATACTGTCCCTGCCATTGATGCTGTGATTTCTTTCATGATTTTTACACTCCTTATTATTTCACTAAATTTTTGGTTAAAAAGCTCGTGGTGTACAATCCCTGTTGGAAGTCTTCATCCGCCAAAATATTTAAGAAAAGCGGTGCATTTGTTTTGATACCTTCAATTTTCAACTTGCTAAAGAAGTTTTCCGCAGCAGCTAATGCCAATCCCCTTGTTGCACCGTGAAAAATACATTTGGCAATCATCGGATCATAGTATGGTGTTACGGTTCCGCCTTCTTCATATCCCGAATCAATTCTCACCCCATTATTTTCATTCCAATGAAGCGAGGTAATTTTCCCCGGTGAAGGTAAAAAGCGGACAGGATCTTCAGCATAAAGCCGAAACTCAATAGCATTCCCGGAAGATACAATCTCAGGCTGCAGCAATGGTAATTTCTCGCCCCGAGCCACAAGTATTTGCCATTTAACTAAATCAAGCCCTGTAATCATTTCGGTCACAGGATGCTCTACTTGGAGTCGTGTATTCATTTCGAGAAAATAAAAGTTTTCATTTTCATCGACAATAAATTCGATCGTTCCCGCATTTGAATAATCGACAGCATGTGCGGCTGTTACCGCAGTTTCGTACATTTTCTGCCTGACTGCTTCAGACAGAAATGGGGAAGGTGATTCCTCGACAACCTTTTGGTGTCTTCTTTGGATGGAACAATCTCTTTCAAACATGTGAACAATGTTTCCACTGTGGTCGCCAAATACCTGAATTTCAACATGCCTGCTGTTCGCTATATATTTTTCAATAAACACTTCATCTGAACCGAAATAGGCCATTGCCCTGGACTTTGTCGAAACATAAGACTTAACGAGCGCTTGCTCATTTTCACAAAGCACCATACCAATTCCGCCGCCTCCACCGCTTGCTTTAAGCATGACAGGGTATCCGATTGTCTCAGCAAGACTAAGAGCTTCTTCGATGGTTTTTAAACCGCCTCCACTACCAGGTACAACTGGAACACCGGCCTTCTCCATGGTTTGCCGCGAAACAATTTTATCCCCCATTAATTCAATTGTCTCGGGCTTCGGCCCAATAAAAATGATACCTTCGTTGATGGCCTTTTTAGCAAATGCTGCATTTTCAGATAAAAATCCATATCCTGGGTGGATGGCATCCACTTTTTCGTTCTTTGCTATTTCCAAAATTTTATCACTTAGTAAATAGGATTTGTTAACTGGTGATTCTCCCACATAAACAGCCTTTGTTGCCGCTTTTACAAAAGGCATTTCCTTATCGGCATCAGAATAAATAGCAATTGTTTCAATTCCCATCACATGACAGGTTTTAATAATCCGAAGGGCAATTTCTCCCCGATTGGCAATTAAAATTTTTTGCACATTTTTTCCCCTTTCATACCCCTTTTGTTCCATCATAATTAAATTTCTACATCATTCCCCGAATTTCCTGCAAATTTTGAAAACGCTTTCGAAAGTTATTTGAAGAATTTTTTGTGGTTTTGTTATATAATGATAGTAATCCATTTTGAATAATGCGAAAATTATTCATTTCATGTTATTCAGATCCACAAGAATATATACAATATTATTAGATTATCATTTTATGGAGGTTGACCATGAAAGCAAAAGTGGAAAAACTAAAAGTAAATTTTAAAACGCTAGAAGAATTTAAAAAATTTAAAGAATATGGAATTCAGGAACTATCCATGCTTGAGGATCTTGAAGCAAATATGGTTGATAATGATAGTGAATCACCATTTTACGGGATTTATTTCGGGGACAAACTAGTAGCGCGTATGAGTTTATATCAAATTGATGCTAAATTTGACCGCTATTTTTATCCCCCGCAAAACTATTTAGAATTATGGAAGCTTGAGGTATTACCTGGCTATCAGGGTAAGGGATTTGGAAAAATCCTTGTGGAATTTGCCAAAAGCTTTGGTCTCCCAATCAAGACAAACCCAAGAGTTCAATCCAGAGAGTTCTGGGAACATATGGAGTTTTCTAATGTAGAATATGATATGGAGCGTGACCGTGGAGAAAATCCATTAGTCTGGTATCCAGCAGGTGTGGAAGCACGGCATCAATAAAATATGCGCAAGCGCCTTGGTCAGCCTCAGGCATAGCACAAGACGAGCCGGCCGAAAGGTTGCTTTTTAACCTTTTGGACGGATTGGCTTGTGACCTCGAGGGGCTAGGCGCTGTAGCTAGACAAAAAGTAAGGAAAAAGCGGACAAAATTGTCCGCTTTTTCTTGTCTAGCTCCAGTCCATACGACGATAAACGGGCGCCTTTCGCTTTTCTAGTTATTTCTCCACTCTTTCAAGGTTCCCGTTTTTATCCATTTGGAATTTCACTTTTTGTTGTCGATCCTCATCATGAAGGACGACCATTTTCCTGGCTCTTTCCATAATTTCAATTAAAGAACGGTAGTCTTCCTCGATTGCCTTTAAATTTTTTGCCAATCTTTCATTTTCAGCTGCCAAATAATAAGACTTCTTTTCCAACTCTTTGATTTTTTCAGCGGATTTGTTCCTGTCCTCTTCAAAACTAGCTGAGGTCTCCACTTGCTTTTGAAGCCCTTCTAAGAAATGAATCACGGCGGGAAAGGTGATCGTACTCCCCTGATCACATCCTGGCGGAGACTGGAGAACTTCCACATTTGCAGGCTCTTGAATAGGCTCACCTTCAACGACGGGAGCGTCATGTTTCTTTAACTCCTTCCGCTGCTTCTTTGCAAGCTCTATTCCCGACTTATACTGCTTACGTACATATGAGTTCCACCTAAAACCGCAGGCCGCGGAAGTTCTCGACAGCCGTTTGCCAACCTCCTCAAATGCCTGCAGTTGCGTTCCGCCTTCACGGATATGCCTTAGGACAACTTCAGCAAGCAACAAATCCTCATCCTGGGACCATGCATCTTGTCTTGTTGGTGACATCAGTCCATCCCTCCTAGTGTTTTTTATAATACATATGCATCTACTAGAAAAGATAGACTTAGCCAAGAGTTGTCTTTTACTCTTTATTCAAAGTTTTTTTACTCACAAACGTTTTTACATAACGATGATGGGCATCGCTTTCCCATAGTCGTGAACAATTTTGAACTTCTTCCTCTATTCTTTCACTCAGCAGCGATTGCTCCCATTTTCTAATCCACACTTTTTTATAGGATTGGAGGACACTTCCATCAATGGCTAACATCTTTTCCATAAATGCCTCACATGCCTGGAGAGAGTCGGTTTCGAAGAGGTCATTAAAAAAGCCAAGTTTTTTTAAGTCTTCAGCTTCTTTGAGTTCTGCCTCCATTAAAAGTTGCATCGCATCCGATGCTGAAAGTTTTTCTGCTAGAATGGTACCGCCGCCCCAGCCCGTTGTGATTGCTTGCTTTCCCTGAATAAACCCTGCTTTAATTCCCTTTCGTGCTAAACGAAAATCACATGCAGCCGCAAGCTCACAACCTCCACCAATGACCGTCCCATTAATAAGTGCAATGGTCGGTATTGGTAAGGTAAGCAGCGAATATAGAATGTTAGCCATCATCGAAAGCATAGGATATGCTTCTTCCTTCGTATGAAGGTTATGAAAAACGGATAAATCACCACCAGAACAAAAGGCTTGTGACCCTTCTCCGGTAATGATAAGTGCCTTAATATCTGATTCAGCGGCTCTTTTTACCGCCTCACGAAGGCCATCCATTACTTCATAATTAATGGCGTTTCTTTTTTCACTTCTTGTAATAGTAAATAATAAATAGCCCTTCTCACGTTTTTCGATGGTATAGGCCAATCTCTATCACCTCTAAATAGAAATATTCACCAATTAATTCTTTAGCAGCTATAGTATGTATAGAAACGATAAAAGCACAAGGGCTTTACTAGCTCCTTGTGCTTTCTATCCTTAACGGAAATTAGTCGTTCACAACTTCTTTTCCTTTGTATGTTCCGCAAGCTTTACATACGCGGTGAGCAAGTTTCATTTCACCACAGTTAGGGCAAGCTACCATACCAGGTACGTTTAGTTTAAAATGAGTACGACGCTTTCTTTTTGCAGTTTTAGAAGTTCTTCTAAAAGGTACAGCCATTCTTCCCACCTCCTTAAAGAATATTAAGAAAGTAATGAAGACCAGGAGTTCTGGTTCTTCACTTAGCTTCTTAGGTTTGCCGATTATGATTCGGAAGAATTGTTTTTGTCAAAAAACTTTGCAAGCCCTGCCAGGCGCGGGTCAATCTTTTTCGATGAACCTTCTTCATGAAGGACTTCCCAATCCTTGCCGGACTGCGGAGCAGCATCTTCAGACTCTACATCCTCGCAAAACACTTGCATTGGAATCTCAAGTAAAAGGATCTCTTTAATGATTGGCATTATATCAATCACATCTCCATTTACCTGGTAAGCTTCCTCTCCACTTTCATAAACTGAACCTTGTAAGAGGAAAGTTTCAGTTGTTTCGACATTAATTGGAAGTTTTACATCCACTAAAGTACGAGAACAAGGAAGGATTAAATGACCTTCGATTTTTAAATGGAATGTCACTTTTGCTGAGTCGATATCTCCCCGACCAGTGATATGCATCGGCGAAACCTCGCGAACGGTCGTATCAATTTGTTTGATCTCATCCACACGAGTTGTCTCATCAATTAAAAATTCCTTGTTTCGATATTTTTGTAATTGACTTAATGTCCATTTCAATTGAATCACCCCAAGGCAACAAAGGTAATTATAGCCTTCGATAAAATTTTTGTCAATGTTTTTTCTTTACACCCCGTCAGGTGTTTTTACAGTAACTAGAATTACATAAAAGAGTTTTTCCTTTATAGTGTATCCAGATACGTCCAAGACAAACATCTTCAACATCTTATCACAATATTTGATTGGTTTCCTTAGAAATTTGCTATAATGTTAAAAAAGTAATAATTCAAAGGGAGATTGTAAATGAATGCAGTTGGCGTTATTGTCGAATATAACCCTTTTCACAACGGACATGCCTTCCATTTAAAAGCTTCAAAGGAAGCCGCAAATGCTGATGTTGTTATCGCTGTCATGAGCGGGAATTTTTTGCAGCGAGGGGAACCGGCACTTGTTTCCAAATGGTACCGTACGAAAATGGCGTTACTGAATGGTGTTGACCTGGTCTTTGAACTTCCATACCGCTTCGCCGTGCAAAAGGCAGAAACCTTTGCAAATGGAGCCGTGTCAATTCTAGATGCCGCCTGCTGCGAATCGGTCTGTTTCGGAAGTGAGAGCGGAAATATCTCTGATTTTTATCAAACGATCAATTTTTTACGGGAGCATAAACAACCATTTGAGGGAAATATCCATCAATTTATAGATACAGGGGTCAGTTATCCAAAGGCCGTATCCCTCGCTTTTAAACAATTGGCAAACTCAGAAAAATATTTGGATTTGGCGAAGCCGAACAACATTCTTGGACTTGAATACATAAAAGCGGTTAACGAACAAAAAAGCAGAATCCAGCCGTTGACGGTACCACGAAAAAATGCTGATTACCATGATGAACATTTTTCCTCCGAAACAATTGCAAGTGCAACGAGTATCCGTAAAGCCATTTTCTCTAAACTAGATGGCAAAACGGAAATTGACCAATATGTACCTGAACCAACCAAACAATTGTTAAAGGACTATCTTCACCACTATCTTGTTTTCCATCAATGGGAAAATTATTGGAGCTACCTGCAATTCCGGCTTCTCCATACGACCCCGGACGACCTTAGAGAAATCTATGAAATGGAGGAGGGTCTTGAAAACAGGTTACTAGCAGCGGCATTAGAGGCAGCGAGCTTTCAGGAATTTATGCGGAAGGTAAAAACGAAACGATATACTTGGACGAGACTACAGCGTTTGTGCGTTCATATTCTAACAAATACCCCAAAAAAAGAAATGAACAATCAACTAGGTACCGCCTCCTATTTAAGACTATTAGGGATGACCAGCAAAGGAAGAGAATATTTGAACAAGAATAAAAAGAATTTCAGTCTTCCTCTTGTTTCTAAACTTTCTTCTTTTAAGGATAATGAAATCCTCCTTGATGTTAGGGCTTCACGTGTGTATTCTCTTGGTGTCCCTAATCAGCTGAAAAATGAAATGATTAAGCAGGAATTTACACAACCGCCTATCTATATTAAGTAGAAAAGATGATGCGATATGCATCATCTTTTCTACTTTTCAGGCAGTTTTTCTAAATATTTCACTGCTTCATCAAATGTGTCGATTGGAACAATTTTCATTTTAGTGTGAATATCGCGAGCCGTTTTTATCGCATCCTTGTAGTTTGATTTTTTTGCCCCTTTTTCATTTGGAGCTAAGAAAATTTCCGCTCCCGCCTTGTCAGCCGCGACAATCTTTTGTTCAATCCCACCAATAGGCCCGACATTTCCTTTCTCGTCAATCGTTCCTGTACCAGCTATCTGGTATCCTCTCGTTAAGTCTTCACTTGTTAACTGGTTATAAATTTCTAAGGAAAACATTAATCCAGCGGATGGTCCGCCAATTTCATCCGTTTTTACCTTTACCTTAGGCTTAACCAATATTTCTTTATCGTCCACAAGTGAAATTCCTATTCCTATTTTAGTAGGATCCTCTTTAAATGACTGCAGACTTAAGCTGACTATGTCTGTTTTTTTATTTCTAGAGTACGTTAGCGTGACCTCATCCCCGGTCCGTTTTTGGCCAACATATTCAATAAATTTTTCCGAAGAAGGAAACTGATGCCCATCTATTTTATAAATTCGATCACCTGCCTGAAGTTTTCCTTCGGCGGGCATACCCGGTACCACCTGTACGACATAAATGCCTTTATATTTATAATTTACGGGTAATCCTGCTTTACGGTAGGCAACCTCAATCGCATTTAGTTTCGAACCGGCCATCAGGTGCAATTGTCTGGCATTATACTCTTCCTCTGTTTCTTTTTTATATAAAATCATTTCCAATGGATAAATTTCTTCATATTTTCGCAGTTTTGCTTCTAAATAGGAATAAATATTGGCTCTGCCCATTCTAACAGTTGTCAACATAAAATTCCCTTCATCCTTGTTGCCGTCCTCAACCGAAATGATAGGTGCTAGTTCTTTAGCCATGCCCGGTTTGGATACATAGTATGGCAGAGAATAATACATTCCGCCTATAAGAATAAGTGCTATTAATAGTAAAGATCCTATATAAATTTTTTTACGCATACCTAGTGCTCACCCTTCCACTGTTCAATAACGGTTTCAATTTGTAGTAAATGTTTTTTTGTCTCTTCTCTTCCGGCTTTGATGATTTCTTCATGATGTGTGAAGGCTCGTGAGCTATACATTTCAACAGGGGGTCGAATCATCACATCAGCGGAGGTTTCCCGATTGTTGATGATCTCCGTATGCATAATATCAATGCTCTGCATAATAACATCGTAAATGGTGGTTATTTCAGCATTCCGTTTCACTCGTGACACATCCACTGCAATGACAATATCCGCCCCCATTTCTTTGGCAACCGAAATAGGAACACGGTCAGCTACCCCGCCATCCACTAAAATTCTTCCATTATATTTTTCCGGCACAAAAATACCGGGAATGGAGATACTTGCTCGTACCGCTTCAGCAACAGGACCCTTTTGAAAAATGACCTTTTCGCCAGTCAATAAATCAGTTGCCACAATGCTGATGGGTAATGAAAGCTCTTCAATATTTTTTCCATGGGTAAAAACCCTTATAAACTCTTTGATTTTTTTTCCTGAGATTAACCCCATTTTAGGAACAGTAAAATCTAAAAAGTATTTTCTTTTAAAAGCGGTTGATAATTTATATAATCGATCCAAGTCAATTCCCGCCCCGTAGAAGCCTGCTACAAGTGCCCCCATACTGCTTCCTGCAATCAAATGAATCGGAATCCCTGCTTCTGTCAATGCCATAATGACACCTAAATGAGCAAACCCGCGTGCTCCACCTGAACCAAGTGCCAGGCCTATTTTAGGGTGCTCCATAACGCTTGACCTCCTAAAAATTACTGAATAGAAATCTCGTTCAATCTTATGGTCTAAAATAACGTTCTATGAGTATATTTGAGTTATATGAGGACAAGGGTTAGTTGATTTACACCCTGAGAATAATCTCTATTTTAGCACTGAAGCTATTGATTTGCACAGTTTGAGTAATCCGCCCTGGAAGGAGGTCTATCATTGTTTCGGTCAAAATTAAAAACGATTTTACTTTCTGTTTCTGTCACTATTTTAGCAGCTTCACTTATTTCCTTTCCACAAGAATCAGTTGAAGCCTCGATCCGTGGCCTTAATATGTGGTGGAAAATTGTCTTCCCTTCACTTCTTCCTTTTTTTATTGTCTCAGAAATGATGATTGGTTTTGGAGTGGTCAAGTTCATTGGCGTTTTGCTAGAACCCTTCATGAGACCACTTTTTAAAGTTCCCGGTGTGGGCGGGTTTGTATTGGCAATGGGAATGGCCTCTGGATTTCCAGCGGGTGCTAAGTTTACTGCAAGATTACGCCAAGAGGGGCAATTAACGCAAATAGAAGCAGAAAGGCTCGTTTCTTTTACGAATTCCTCGAATCCTTTATTTATCTTCGGGGCTGTATCCGTAGGATTCTTTCATAACCCCAATTTAGGAATTCTCCTTGCATTAGCTCATTATTTTGGGAATATTTCCGTAGGGATTATTATGCGTTTTTATGGAAATGAATCTCCTGACAAAATGGCTGAAAAAAGGAAAGGATTTAAAATAAAAGCTGCTTTATCAACCTTGCATCAAACTAGATTAAAAGATAATCGCCCCATCGGGAAACTTTTAGGTGATGCTGTCAATTCTTCGATTCAAACCCTGTTAATGGTTGGTGGATTTATTATCATATTTTCAGTGCTTAATAAACTTCTTTATCACTTACATATAACGGCAGCACTTGGAAAGTTCATGGAAATTGTCCTGACATTTTTATCATTTCCGGAAAAGTTAAGCATTCCACTTATATCGGGACTATTTGAAATTACGCTGGGAAGTGACCTGACCAGCCATGTTGGAGCAGCAACACTTCTTCAACAGGCAGTGATTGTCAGTTTTATTTTAGCTTTTAGCGGATTTAGTGTCCAAGCACAAGTTGCCAGTATCCTTGCACAAACAGATATTAGATTTAAGCCTTTTTTTATCGCAAGAATAATTCACGGTATTCTCGCCAGCTTTTTTGCAATCCTTCTGTGGAAACCAATTTATGTACATTTTAATAATATAGAACAGCCCACAAACGCCTTGCCAGTTGGCTGGTTCTTCGAAGAAGGTTCATGGACAAACAATTTTTACCATAAAATGATGGAGATTGGGCCACTCATAACCATCTGTTCATTGTTTCTTTATATCCTTATATTGATTACGAGGTTAAAAAAGAGCTAGGCAAATGCCCAGCTCTTTTACCGTTTAAATTTTTTGTGCAGTTCTTTTTCAACAATTGGCGGGACAAGTGATGAAATATCCCCATTATACTTAGCTACTTCTTTGACAATGCTGGAGCTTAAGAAGGAATACTGATTGTTTGTCATAATAAAAAAGGTTTCAATATCTTCATTCAGCACCCTGTTCATCGAGGTAATTTGCATTTCGTACTCAAAGTCCGAAACCGCCCGCAAGCCACGTATAATCGCATTTGCATTGACCTCTTTAGCGTAATCAACCAGTAATCCAGAATGTTCATCAACCTTTACATTTGGAAGATCTTTTGTTACCTCTTTAATAAGATTAATTCGCTCCTCAACACTAAATAACGGATTTTTTGCTGAATTGTTCATAACACTTACATAGACCATATCAAATACCTTTGCACCTCTTCTAATGATATCTAAATGGCCATATGTAATTGGATCAAAACTCCCCGGACAAACAGCTATTCTAACCAACTTAACTCCCCCTACTTTTCACTGTCTCTTGAATAAATTGTTATCGCAATCATTCCATACGCTTCATGTTTAATTTCTGTAAATCGTCCAACCGTTTGTGGCAGTTCAATATCAAAGCTGTGCTCACAAACAACAATACCACTTTTCTTTACTAAGTTTTGCTGATCCATCTTTTCCATTAAATGAACAAGCTGTTGTTTTTTATAAGGCGGATCCAAAAATATATAATCAAAACAAATATCCCTTTTTATAAGTGCTTTTAAGGCTCTATCTGCATCATTACGAAAAACTTCGGAATTCTCCTCAAATTTGCAGGCTTTAATATTTTCATGAATCACTTGGATGGCCTTTGACTCTCGGTCAACAAATATAACCTTCTCTAATCCTCTGCTTAGAGCCTCCAAGCCTAACCCTCCGCTGCCGGCAAATAAATCCAACCCTATCCCCCCATCAAAATAAGGGCCAATCATGTTAAATAAGGCTTCCTTCACTTTATCTGTCGTCGGACGAGTCGTATTTCCTGGAACTGCTTTAAGAGGTCTCCCCTTGCATATACCTGATACTACTCTCATAGACCTATCACCACATTTTTTCAAAAATCAATTTTCTTAATACATCCTATCATAATTTATAAAAAGTAGACAATCCGTTCCGGAATTTCTTTTAATAATGATAAGTATTTAGCAAAAATCCTTCCGAATGGAAAAATTATTGAAAAGACGTATAACCTTTTGCGTTGTGGAAATAATGTAAGTAACAACATCAATTCGAGGATGTTGTTGCCAACCGCGGAGAAGACTTACGTTTCCCCATAAGTTCTTCCTCCGGTTTCTCCTCTCCCTTTGCCTTCTATCCTTTTTTTAGGATGTAGAAGGACCCTGCAGAATTTTCTGCAGGGTTTTTTTTATTTGTCCAGCTCCAGTGCCCTAGCGCTTTTCTTATTACCAAATTAATATTAAAAGGCGAGGGTTCCGAAATCCCCCGCCATTTTAAATACCCATTTTATAGTCATATTCTTTTGCTTTATCTGGAGCCGAATTTTCATACTCCATTCTTAAAAATGGCTTATATGAAGGTTCTACTTTCTTAACAAATGAAAAAGATTTTAACTTCTCCATTATTCCCTCAATCTCATCTTGATTACAATACAAGACGACATATTTCAGCTTTTTCGACACAAAATGAACATTTCCGAATCGCCTTAACATCTTAGCTTGTTTTAAAGAATATAGCCAAACAACTAATCCCTGTCTCTGAACAAACATACTTTTTTCCCCTTCAGCAAAACCATCATTTTACATAAGTCTAGCACATTAAATCAATCTTTTTCAATTCAAACTTAATAATAAAAAAAATCAGCTGAAAATAAGCTGATTTTTATCATCCGCACCCACAGCTGCCACCGGTGCCACAGCCACTACCATGACCATTATCAAAAAATGGGTTCCCACTAGGTACCTTAATATGTTCTGAAACCGAATTTCCGACGAGCCTGCTGATTTGATCCAAAAGATCCTGCAATTCATTTTCAGCGACTTTAAACTCGGCAACGAATGGATCTAAATCCATTTCCCTTTTATACTCACGAATTTGCATCATGACCTTTTTATAATCCGGATGGTATTTCCCAAAGCGTTGAACCTCTTCATAAAGTTCCTTTAGGCCGACAAATTGCTTAATCTTACGCTGTGTCTCTTTGTTATGTTGCATTTTATATAAACAAATTTGGTATTGTTCCGCTATGTCAGACTCTAATACCATCTTAGCTAAACTCTCGGCATTTTCTAATAACTCAATTCTCTCAATAGTAGCAAGCACTGCGCCCACCTCCAATGCCATTTTACCATGAAAGCAAAAAGAAAGCGAAAAATTCCATCTATCTATGGATATTTACCATAAATTCTTTTGTTAATCCATATGGCTCATTAGTAAGCTTTACCACTTCTAGCTTTATTTTATGTCCGCCTGGACGAAGATCCTTAATAATAAACGCTGCTGAAGTCACCTCTGTATTCCTTTTCCCATCAACCCAAACAATCATTTTTCCAATCTTTTGCTTGGAATGGTCGGATTCCCGGAAGCTAACTCCATTAACAATGCATTCAACTAAAACTTGGTTTCCATTTGTCTTGTGCTGAACAAATAGTGAAGGAATTTCCCTTAAATTTTGATTATAAACAGGGACGATATCGGCTTGTAAATGACTTGACTGATCAATAGCTATGATTTTCGGTTTTGTTTCAGGTTTTGGCAAATCTTTTTGGCATCCAGAAACACTCCCCGTAAACAGGAATAGTAGAATATAAAATGGTATGATCCTCTTCAACCTTATCACTCCTTATGTAGGTATTGTTCGCCTCCTTTTATTTTTTTAGTCTTTTTCCTTAAAAGCAAAAAAAAGAGCCACATATTTTTTTATGTGGCCGTTTGTTAAGTTTGTGTCTTCATTGCTTGAAACATAGCATACATCATGGAGGCCATTTGGACACTATTAGAAAACTTTTCAACCTGATCAGGAATTGTCTTTTTATAATAATGTAATGATGCAACTTCAAGCGACTGTAAATCATAGGGATTTCTTGATAGTTTTCGATACCAATGTGGCTGCTCCCGTACAAATTGCTTTAAATCCTTCTGTCGTCCTAAATAATCTAGTACATCTCTTCGCATTTTTTACTATTCCCTTCCATTAGTCTTTTCGAAATCCAAAAGGATTTTTTGGCCCCTCGGGCGGCTTGATCGATCCGGCAGCAGCATTACCGCCTTGAAATTGTGAAATAACACCCTGGATTGCGCCTAAAGCCTGACTTAAGTTATTAATATGATTTTGCATTTGATTTGGATCCATCTTTTTGACCATCCCCATAATATTGGACATCCAATCTCCTTTGGATTCATTACTTGTTTCAGGCTCAGTGGCCTTTTCTGTACCAATAGTTTCCCAACGTTGATCCTCTTCTCCTAATAGGTACCAATCCTCATACAGCTCTTGCCAGGTCGCCTTCCCATCCCGAACCTCTTTGATGATTTTCGGATTATTCTTTACAAATTCTTTAAATTTGAGCACGGAAGGGTGCAATTTTTTTTGCGTCATGTTTCTCACCTCTGCCCATATTAATCGCCAATAATACAATATGTATCAAAAGATGAAATGTGAAATGATTTATTATTAAGCTTCTAAGTGGTAAGATGTCAAAAGAAAACGTAATGAAAGGGGTAGAAGTATGAAAGACGAATTGCGTCTATTATTAGAATCATGTCTCGAAACTGGGTCAGAAACAGACCTGCAGGCTATTACCACCCTATTAGAAGGTGTCCAAAGAAAGATTAAACGTAACAGGAATACCTTTATTGATGGCCTTCTACATATGGAAAGAAGTTTTGACCAAAATTCCTGCGAAATTACGATTCCGATTAATCCAATTATTAATAATGACCTTGATATTGTCCACGGTGGAATCACCGCTACGCTTCTTGATTCAGCTATGGGTGTCATGGCTTACCAACAGCTTCCAGAAGAATTTGCTGCAGTAACCAATCAGCTTAATATCCATTATATTGCACCGGGAATTGGTGACTCACTCCGCTGTAAAGCTGAAATCATCCATCATGGCAGTAAAACTATGGTGATATCCGGGGAAGTATACCGTAATGATGGGAAAAAAATCGCTTATGCAACCGGAACCTTTTTTATCATAAAAAAATAAGGGGCGTTTAATCAAAATGGTTACCGCCATCGTGATTCCAATCATTTGTCTATATTTTTATTGGCTGACAAGAAAAGAGATGAAAGAACAGGATGTGAAATGGCTAAATGCAGGGGATGTCCGGCATGAGGCTGTCATAATAGGAGAAGTAAAAAGTATCATGGAAGAGCGGCAGCGCTTTTATTACCATCGTTACATTTTTGTACAGACCCTTAAACTGCAAACCGCATCAAAATTATCCACAGCAAAAATGATCACTCCTATAAAGAAAAACATAAAAACAGATTCTTTCACCATTGGTGATGTTATTCGTGTATATGGAAGCTGGGAAGGCAGCACATTTTTGTTTAGTTATTATGAAAGACAAAATGGCCAGGGAGCTGAACAATGAAAAAAGGTGACTGTTTACGTCACCTTTTTTCATTGTTCCACTTTTTGAATAAAATTTTGAGTATAATATTTTTGATAGACCCCAACACCAAGATGGGAATAATCCTTATTTAATAATTTATCTCTGTGACCTTTACTATTGAGCCAGCCCTCTACTACTGCCGGGGCATCCGAATATTTTGCGGCAATATTTTCCCCGGCCGACACGTAGGCTACTTTTGCTGCCTTTAATCGATTGGTCAAATCACCGAATTTTTTGGAGGTATGGGAAAAGTCGTCATTTTCTGCCATATCTCTGCTATGCCCAAAGGCCGCATCAGCAATTACCTCATCCCAAATTAACGGTTTTAATTTATTCCTTACCCGTAATACATTCGTGATATCAAATATCTCCTGTGCCATCCCATCTTCTATGAGCTTCCACGCCTCTTCACTCGGGCCTTCCACCTGAGGTAATTCGCCGCTATAAACAAGTTCATATGGACGTTGTTTAATAAGAGTTTCAGCGTTTAGAAAGCGCACACTTGATAAATTGCCTGTAATCCTGTCAATGTAGAGTTGGACATACAGATCCCCTAATTTTACCATTGGCCGAAGATTTAAATCATTATCATTCAGTTCAAATCGGTAGGAATTTCCATTCACTTCAAGATTTATATTGGTATCAAAATATTGTGTATTAAAAATTTCCTCAACTGGCTGTCCGATTTCAAAAGGAGCAACATCAAGTGTTTCTCCAATTGCAAAAATGGTCACTACCTGATTATTTTCGACCCCAACCTGTAAATAACGGTTATAATTCTGCTTATATATATACCATTGATACCCATACAAAGATTCATCAATCCTTGTAGGAGCCCCGAATTCCTTTTCCAGGACAGAAACGTCTTGTCCAATCAATAATGCTACCCCTTCTTTTGGTTTTTCTAAAGATGTTTTATTACCTTCTTGATTATTAAGCCCTTGAGGCAATGATTGTTTCATTTTCAAGGTAGGATCCTCTTTAATCAATACATTATCATCATTTTTTTCATTTATGCTAACATAAAAACCAATGGTTAAAAAAACGACTGAGAGTATTAAAATTCTACTAAGAGTCCGCAGAGGCATTCACCCTCTCTATTCCTTTTTCTATCATTTTATGTATGGGTAAATTAATTATATCACCAATATCCCGATTAGTAATAATCATTAACAAAAATGTCTGATAATAAATAAAACAGGTACTCTATGCACCTGTTTTTCGTTAAATTTTACTTTTCAAAAAAATAAATTTAGTATTGTACACCATTATAGTTTTGCTCAGAGATTTCTGTCAGCGCTTCTTTTGCTTGATCGTCAGTTAAATCGCGAATTGCAAAATCTCCGAGTGAAACAATTCCTATTAACTTTCCATTCTCCTCTACTGGCAACCGCCGGATTTGATGCTCTGCCATCAACTTTGCTGCATCCCTGCTAGAAGTATCTGGAGTAACCGTTACGAGAGTTTTACTCATAATATCTTCTACTTTTGTTGAACCGGGATGTTTTTCAGCAACTCCTCTGATGACAATATCTCTATCTGTTATCATACCGACAAGTTTTTCCTCGTCAACAATGGGAATGGCACCAACATTTAATTCCTTCATTTTTACTGCAACCTCAAACAAATTATCTAATAATGTGCAGCATTCCACATTATCTGTCATAATCTCACGAATTTCTTCCATGTCATACTCCTCCAATTATATATTTCTGTTAACAATACTATGGTTATCAAACCGTGAATGTTTTATTCGGCTGAACTATCCATTGCAAGTTGAAACATTTTCAACTATTATTAAAATGAACTATAATTGCTATAATACCAATATAGGGAAAATGGGTAAGGCAATCGTTTTAGGAGGGCTAGTTAATGAAATTTGAGAATACGGGAATTGAGAAGTTAAAAGCGGAATTAAACCGTTTAGACGAAGTCATGCATGAACATGGTTTGGTTCGTGCAGGACAATGGGATTACGAACGCGTTACATACGACCGCAAGTTTGAATTAAAAGAAGGTGTATATTACCTTCGTGTTCAGGGCTATGCGCTTGAAGGGGACGTCGATACGTTCAAAGCAACGATTCAATTAATGACACCATTTTTAGGAAAACATTATTATCCACACGGGGTTGAATATGGAGAAGGTGAGAACTTCCCAGCCTCACTCGTTAACCAATGCAAAAAGATTCTCGAAACTGTTAAAGAGGAAGTAAGTAAATTTGCAGTATAATTAAGAATAAAAATGAGGGAGCATGGTTAACAAACCATGCTCCCTCATTTTTATTTAAAAACCAAGAATCGCTTTGATCATCGAGGTCGTTTCACCGCCATGATAAAAAACATATAACAATAGGTAGACAGCGACACCCGTAATCGCTGAGAAAAACCAAATGATACTCGTGACAGGTCCAAGCTTACGATGAATGGAAAGCTTATTCTTAAACCCGGTCAAGATGGAAACCACCCCAAATACAGCCCCAATGGTCGCCAGCGTAATATGAAAAACTAAAAATATCGTGTAATAAATCTTAATCTCTTTCGGTCCGCCAAAAGCAGTGTTTCCTATAAAAATCGTTCGTGAGGCATAAATAATAAAAAAGAGAAGTGCAAAAACCCCGGCAATAAACATGGTCTTTTTGTGAGCCTCAATTTTCCTTTGTTTTATTTGCCACCATCCAATCGCAACGGTAATGGCGCTTAACAAGATAAAGGTGGTGCTGATTGTTGGTAAAATCGGTAACGAATTCATATATTTCCTCACTTTTTACATATTCTACCCTCATTTTAGTTTAGTTCCCTATCCATTTCAAATAATACAGAGGTTTTCAAAAAAAACCCCCAATTGAATGGGAGTTTATTCAACAAAATGTGGATTTAACATTTGGTTCTTCATTTCGCGTTCAGATTCTTCTTGATCTTTACGGTACCATTCAAAAAATACTTGGGCTAAAACAATAGCATAAATAATTTCCTGAATAATTTTCATGACTACCCCGCCAAGACGTTGATCATCAACAAGTGACAGAGAACTAAATAATTCTGGTCCACTCAGATTCAAATTTGAAAATACAGATGGCCCCACACATAAACTCATTACCTGCCCCCAAACTTTCGGATCGTGATAGGTTGCATAAAGGGAGGCATCTGAAAAAATAATCAAGGCACAAGCAGGTGTGATTAACATACTGTTTGCAAATAAATAAGCTACTTTTTTAATCCCGCTTAATGGTTGATATTCAGGAAGCGGGCTGATTAATGACCACCACATAAAAACAGCCATTACAAATAATAGAATCGAGTATCCGCCATGGTAATATCTGTTTTGCATAACGTGATCAAAAATGATCGGGATGTGATAAAAGGAGAAAAAGCCGTTAAATAATAGAATCGCAATAACCGGTTTTGTAAAGAGCTTAAATATCGATTTGATTATTTTAACATCAAGAACACTTCTCCAAAGCCACTTAGGAATCGATAATATAAACAATGGAGGGATCAATAAGACTAAAATAACCATTGTTATCCCATGAATATAAAACATAAGATGACCCATTAAATCTAGTGGTGAACCTTTAATCGCATATAATAAAACAATAGCTGTCAAGAATAACATAGCTTGTTTCACTGCTAATGGTTCACTATCACGAAACTTTGATCTAAAGGGAATCGTAATGAGAAAATATCCAACAGTCAGCGCAAGCAAGATTAGCAAAAAGTACGGGCTCCAAAGGGCTTTAAATCCAAATATATCTAATGGTAGCACCTTGATATCACCTCAAGTATATAGTAAAAGAAGTATTTTCTTTATTATAACCATAGAAAATTTTTAGTGCAAAAAATAAAATTACCATAATGTTTACTATTTCTTTACCTAAAAAGAAAATCGGCATAAAGCCGATTTTCTTTTTTTTTCATTACCACCAAATAATGGTAACAAATGTCAATATCGTTAGTATAGCTACAAACACTCCAGAAAACAGAAACATTTGTGGAGCTTCATGGCCTTTATGGCTCATATGCATAAAGTAAAATAATTGAAAAACAACTTGAACTGCCGCTAATAGCAGTATAAATGGTACGGTAAACCATGAGGAAAATCCCTTGATTGCTACACAAGCAAACGCAATAAGCGTTAAGAAAATCATCAAGGCAAAGGAAATAATTTGATAGCGCATTTCCTCCGCACTTTTCTTGCGGCGATATTCAAGATCTACACTTGGATTACCTGAGTTTAATGGCTGATTTGTCATGTTATCCCACCATCCCCATTAAATAAACTACCGTAAAGATAAATACCCATACAACGTCGATAAAATGCCAGTAAAGACTGAAGACATAGAACTTTGGAGCATTGTAAAGGTCTAGACCTCGTTTAGAATTACGAATCATTAACGATAAAATCCAACATAACCCAAAGGCCACGTGCGCACCGTGGAATCCAACAAGCGTATAGAAGGCGGATCCAAATGCACTGCTTGTAAAGGTATGGTGAAATTCATGGACGTAATGTGTAAATTCATAAACCTCAAGCCCTAGGAATCCAGCACCTAATAAAACTGTCAAACCAAGCCAAACCATCATTTTCTTAAAGGCAAAGTTTTTCATATGGTACATCGCGTAAACACTTGTTAAGGAACTTGTTAATAACAACATCGTAGCAACAAATGTAAGCGGCAATTCATATAAATCCTTTGCCAAATGTTGACTCGTATCTGGCACCTTATCTTTTAAGGCAAGATAGGTGGCAAAGAGAGAGGCGAATAAAACTGTCTCTCCCCCTAAGAATAACCAAAAGCCTAAAAATTTATTTTTTGCTTCAAGGGTGGATTTCTCCGGTGCCGCAGGCCATGTTTCATACGTCATTTTATCTTCAACATGCATTATGCCTTAGCCCCCTTCTCTTCTTGTAATTCTTCTTTATGGATATGGAAACCGTGATCGTCCTTGATTGAGCGAACTAACATAGACCCAAATGTTACAAGTAAACCAAAAATCATAAGCGGTAATGCCCATGCAACCTTGTCAACATGATACATTGCACCGAAAGCAGCAATAAACAAACCAAGCGAAATCATGAATGGAATGAACGAAGCATTCGGCATGTGAATGTCACCAAGTGGTTCTGCAGGCGTCATGCCTTTTTTACCTTCCATTTTTTCCAACCAATAAGCATCCAATCCGCGAACAAGTGGAAGTTGTTTAAAGTTATAGAATGGCGGAGGTGATGGTATTGCCCATTCAAGTGTTCTTCCGTCGCCCCATGGATCATTTCCGACTTTAACATTTTTAACAGAAGTAACAATAATGTTAATAAGCAAGACAATGACACCAATAGACATAAATGCTGCACCAACAGAACTAATCATATTTGCCGTATCAAATCCTTGACCTGGCAGGTATGTGAAGACACGACGAGGCATGCCCCATAGACCTAAGAAATGCTGGATAAAGAATGTTAAATGGAATCCAATAAAGAAGAACCAGAATGTAACTTTACCTAATGTTTCATTCAACATTGTTCCAAACATTTTTGGCCACCATAAATGTACACCTGCAAGGATAGCTAATACTACTCCACCAACGATTACATAGTGGAAGTGTGCGACAACAAAATAAGTATCATGATACTGATAGTCAGCCGCAGCAGTAGCTACCATTACCCCAGTTACACCACCGCAAACAAATGATGGAATAAATCCAAATGCATAATACATTGGAGTCGTGAACTTAACACTGCCGCCCCACATCGTAAATAACCAGTTAAAAATCTTAATACCTGTAGGTACACCAATTGCCATTGTTGCAACAGCGAAAATCGCATTAGCAACAGGTCCTAAACCAGTTGTGAACATGTGGTGTGCCCAAACCATGAACCCTAAGAAACCAATCAACACGGTTGCGAAAACCATTGATGAATATCCGAATAAACGCTTTCTTGAAAAAATCGAAAAAATTTCCGAGAAAATACCAAAAGCCGGTAGGATTAAGATATAAACTTCAGGATGCCCGAAAATCCAGAAAAGATGCTCCCAAATAACAGTATTACCGCCCATTGTTACATCAAAGAAATTAGCACCAAACATACGGTCAAACATCATCAGTGTAAGACCAACTGTTAAAGGCGGGAATGCAAACAGAATCATTGCAGATGCAACGAATGTTGTCCATGTAAATAATGGCATTCTCATATATGTCATTCCTGGTGCACGCATGTTAATAATTGTAACGAGGAAGTTAATACCACCAATTAATGTACCAAGACCTGATATTTGAAGTCCTAATACATAAAAATCAACGCCGTGTCCTTTTGAGTGTAAGGCAAGTGATGCATAAGACGTCCAGCCTGAATCAGGAGCTCCCCCTAAAAACCATGATAGATTTAGAAAGATTCCCCCAAAGAAGAACAGCCAGAATCCCAATGCATTCAGAAATGGAAATGCAACGTCACGGGCACCAATTTGCAATGGCATAACCGCATTCATAAAACCAATAAGAAGCGGCATGGCGGCTAAGAAAATCATCGTTGTTCCGTGCATCGTAATAATTTCATTAAATGCACCTGCACTGACAAAATCATTATTTGGTACAGCAAGTTGGATCCGAATAAATACAGCCTCTAGTCCTCCGACTACGAAGAAAAATCCACCTGCAATCATATAGAGAATGGCAATCTTTTTATGGTCGACAGTTGTTAAAAAGTCCCATATTGTTGCGCCAAATCCCTTTTTTTGAGCAATGGTACTCACAATTTTACCTCCCTTTCAACCAATTCCCCTTATTCCTGAACCTTTAAGCCCATCAGATACTCCGCTAACGCATCAAGCTGGTCATCTGACATCTCTGGATACTTGCCAGTCATCGTATTACCTGGTTTATAGGTTTCAGGATTTTTGATCCAATTTTTTAATTCTTCTTTATTATGATCTAAAATACCTGCGACACGGGATCTTTCACCAAAATTGGAAAGGTTAGGTGCAAGACGTGCTGTCTCTGGCATTTTATTCGCAGGTGTAACAGCATGACAGCCGATACAGCTTTGATTAAAAATATCTTGTCCTTTTACTGCTAAATCTGTTTGCGCTTTTTGTGGCTCTTTTACATCCTGCATCGCAGATACCCATGTATCAAACTTATCACGGCTTATAGCTTTTACCTTAAAGTCCATCAAAGCGTGTGATGGCCCGCAAAGCTCAGCACATTTTCCGTAAAAAAGATTTCCGGCTTCATTTGCACGTTTATCATCAAATTCCAACCAGAATTTATTGATGTTATCAGTGTTGGTATCTAGTTTCCCACCAACAGCTGGGATCCAGAATGAGTGTTTTACATCTAAAGATTTTAGGTTGAAATAAACCTTCTCATCTGTAGGAACGACTAATTCCTGACTCGTCACAATCTTTTGTCCGGGATATTCAAAGTCCCACCAATATAAATGTGATCTAACATTAATAACAAGAGCTTTAGAGTCTTTCTTATCCATCTCTTTAACATCAGCAAGCTTAAATGTTGCGGAAACAGTTGGAACCGCCAAAATTAGTAGTAAAAGAATAGGAATCGCAGTCCATAATATTTCTAATGTATGACTTCCTTCTACTTGCTTAGGAATTTTGTCATCTTTCCTTCTAAAACGGAAAAATATAATAACAAAAATGAGCATTACTACAATGATTACTCCCACCATGACGTAGGTGCTTAACTTCATTAAATCATATTGCATGTCGGCAACTTCACCGGCTGGTCGGAGTGCAGAAACATATCTTTCACCGCTGCATCCGGAAAGTATAAGCGCTAAGATCGCAAATAACGATGTCAGACGCCATTTCGCAAGCCTTTTCATAGCTTAATCAAACCCCTCTTTCACTAATGAATTCTAAAAAAATTTGTTTGGTCGAAGAAGTATGTAAGACGACCCTTTCCTTTCTTTTAAAATCGGAAAGAATCGTTGACAAAACTAAATGAGTGTAACGATAACCATTGCTACAAAAATAATAGTTAAATATTGCAAAGAATAAACAAACATTAGCTTTGCCCACTTAATATCATCTTTGACCCTATATCCATAAATCCCTAATGCCAGCCAACCAATATTTAACGCAGTCGCTAGAATTAGAAATGGGATTCCTAATTTGGTAAGAAAAAATGGGATGGGCAAGAGCAGCGCTACCCATGTTAAAATATGAATTTTGGTTGTTTTGAAGCCCTTCACTACAGGGAGCATCGGAACACCAGCTGCTTTGTATTCTTTTACTCTCCTCATTGCGAGTGCATAAAAATGTGGAGGCTGCCAAACAAACATAAGAACAAATAATGCCCACGCCATGATGTCAAGATTCGCATCAACTGCAGCCCAGCCAATTAACGGTGGAACCGCACCTGAAATACTTCCAATGATTGTATTTGAAACCAATTGACGCTTTGACCACAGCGTATAGAGGAAAACATAACTAAAAACTCCAAGCAGTCCAATTACTGTTGCAGTCATGGTTGTAAAGAATAAACACAGTGTTCCCAGTCCAATTAGTAAAATACCTAAACCAAGAACTTTAGCGGGTACTATTTTTCCTGTAACGGTAGGTCTTGTTTTCGTTCTTTCCATCAAATGATCGATATCACGATCTACATAATTATTGACGGCACATGACCCTGCAATGATCAGGGAAGAACCTGCCACAGTAAAAAATATAATATCTAAATTACCTAGAAAGCTTTGACCTGAAAAATGGAGCGCAAGCCAAAGTCCTGTAAATGTGGTAATCAAATTGGAATTCACAATCCCAATCTTGATTAGGGCCATGAAGTCTTTCCAAGCCGAGGTCTTTTCCAATGTTGTATGTAGGCTTGCAGCGCCATTTTCGATGGCAGCATCTCCATAAGCCTTTGTGTTGGACATATATTTCTCCTCCTAATCCTTACTTACAAATATTAACCAAACGAGGGGATATAAATACAAAAATTATTTTTATAAGTCGCTATTATTTATTTTGTCCGAAAATCATTATGTAAAAATCGAATTCTAAAAAAAGTAGTGATTTTTAAAACACTTTCTCTGTATATTAAATCACACTTTCCGGTATTTTTGTGAATTTTTTTTGAATAATTTTTGACTAAATTGTGACAGAGTTAATTTTTTTTTTCAAAACTAGTACAATTATCAATAATTACTCTTTTCATACATATCAATTCATATTATATTCTTGAAAAGTCTAGAGTAATTAACCTAAATTAAATTAATTTTTATTACTTTTAAAAAATAATCATTCTAAATAAAACACCTATATATATATTTCTAACAGACTCAAACTTAAGTTTCAACTGTTTTCACTATAATAATAGTGAAAAATATTTATTATTCATTAGTTGTTTTTGTTTATTAAAAGTAATCTAAAAATCTATGCTTAAAACCTGTTCTTTTTCTTTTTTTTTCGTTATGATAGGTAGGGACTTTTAAATCTAGTTACTTTTCATTCATTATACTGTCAGGTTTATCCTATGACAAATTATTGAACTTTTTTAAGAGGTGAATTTTTTGCGACGTTCTTTGAAGTGGTTGGCTGTTGCAACTACAATCGGAATGATATTTATTTTAATTGGCGGGGCATTAGTGACAAAGACTGGTTCCGGAATGGGCTGTGGCAGATCCTGGCCCTTATGCCATGGTAAATTTCTTCCTTCGGAAATAACTCCTGAATTAATCATTGAACTTGCCCATCGGCTTGTCTCCGGTGTAGGCGGGATTATGGTTCTCGCTCTTTCAGTTTGGTCTTGGAAGGCGATTGGTCATATTCGGGAAACCAAATTTCTTTCCTTGCTTTCTTTTTTCTTTTTACTATTACAAGCATTGATTGGAGCTGCTGCCGTAAAATGGGGGCAATCAAGTTTTGTCCTTGCCTTACATTTTGGTATTTCTCTCGTTTCTTTTGCAGCTGTCTTATTACTGACACTGCTAATTTTTGAAATTGATAAAAAATTTGATGCTGATAAGGTCTACATTGATAAGCGGATGGGCTTCCACATCCTTGGTGTATCCATCTATAGCTACCTTGTAATTTATACAGGTGCATTAGTACGGCATATGAAAGCAAGCCTCGTTTGCCGCGATTGGCCACTATGTTTAAATGATGCGCCTTCATTGCCGTCTAACATTTATGAATGGGTGCAAATGGGACACCGGGCTGCTGCAGGACTTATCTTTATCTGGATTACCTATATTTTTTATTTGGCCGTTCGCCATTACAAGGATCAAAAGGTACTATATTATGGGTGGATGATCTCCTTCATCCTTGTGTCATTACAGGTGATAGCGGGTGCGTTCATTATTTTTAGCAGATTAAACTTATATATTGCACTGCTTCATGCCTTCTTTATTACATGCTTGTTTGGTGTATTAAGTTATTTTCTGTTGTTATATTCTCGTTCAAAAAGAAAACATAACTAAAAAGCTGCCGGTGAAATTCTCCCGGCAGCTTTTTTTATGCTTTAGTTAATTCAAGTAAAAGATCACCTGTTAGGATTGCATCACCGCTCTTCAAATAAATATCCTTTACAATACCTGAAAAAGGAGCCTGAACCGTCGTTTCCATTTTCATCGCTTCTGTAATCATTAAATGGTCACCACGTTCAACCTTTTCCCCTTTTTGGACGACAACTTTTATGACTGTTCCTGGCATTGAAGCTGATAGATGTTCTTCGTTTTTCGGATCCGCTTTTAATCTTGAAATCACGGTGGATTTGATACTTTCATCCTTGATCACGACTTCCCGCGGCTGTCCATTTAGTTCAAAATAGACTACTCTCGTGCCATCAGCCTGAGGCTGTCCAATAGATACAAGTTTAACAATCAGTGTTTTACCTGTTTCAATTTCGATTTCAATTTCTTCACCCAGTCTCATCCCGTAAAGGAATGTTGGGGTATCGAGCATAGAAATTTTCCCATAAAGTTCTATCGTTTTTCTATATTCCATAAATACCTTTGGATACAATGCATAGGAAATGATCTCATGTGTTGTCACTTGTCTGCCAAGCTCGTCAAAAAGTTCTGACTGGAGCTTGCTAAAATCCACTTGCTCAAGCAGTTCACCAGGTCTTACTTCTAAAGGCTTCTTCCCTTTTAAAATGACCTTTTGGAGCTCCTCGGGAAATCCTCCATATGGCTGCCCAAGGTATCCCTCGAATAATTCCACAACAGAGTCAGGAAAATCAAGCGTATGTCCCTTTAATAATACGTCATCCTCTGTTAACTCATTTTGAACCATAAATAATGCCATATCCCCGACAACCTTTGATGAAGGTGTCACTTTGACAAGATCACCGAACAGGTTATTCACTCGGGCATACATTTCTTTTACTTCTTCCCATTGCTCTCCAAGGCCAACTGCCTTAGCCTGTTGCTGCAGATTACTATATTGTCCGCCAGGCATTTCATGCTGATAAATTTCAGAATGTGGTGACATCATCCCACTCTCAAAGTCCTGATAATATTTGCGGACATCTTCCCAGTAATACGATAATTTCTCAAGTGCCTCAATATTTACTTTTGGTCTTCGATCAGTACCTTGTAGCGCGTAATATAATGAATTTGCACTCGGCTGGGACGTTAACCCCGCCATTGTACTTAAGGCAGTATCAACAATGTCAACCCCTCCATCAATTGCACGAGCATAAGTAAAGATTCCATTTCCACTTGTATCGTGTGTGTGGAGATGAATTGGGATCTCGATTGCTTCTTTTAATTCGGACACTAAACGGTAGGCTGCCTCAGGTTTCAATAAGCCTGCCATATCCTTGATTCCTAAAATATGGGCACCCTGCTGCTCAAGCTCTTTAGCAAGATTTTTATAATATTCAAGATTATATTTCGCTCTTGTTGGGTCTAAAATATCGCCAGTATAACAAATCGAAGCTTCTGCTATTTTTCCGGTCTGACGAACTGCGTCAATCGCCACTTCCATACCTTTTACCCAGTTTAAGCTGTCAAAAATCCGGAAAACATCAATTCCCGCAGCTGCTGATTGGTTAACAAACTCTCGAATTAAATTATCCGGATAGTTTTTATAGCCTACGGCATTGGCTCCGCGGATGAGCATCTGGAACAGAACATTGGGAATATTTTCACGCAGTGTTAATAATCGATCCCATGGATCTTCTTTTAAAAACCGATAAGCAACATCAAACGTTGCTCCGCCCCACATTTCAAACGAAAATAAATCAGGTAGTAGTTTGGCAGTTGGTTCTGCAATATGCATGATATCTGTTGTCCGCATCCTCGTCGCTAACAATGATTGATGTGCATCCCGAAAGGTTGTATCCGTTAATAAAACCTGTTTTTGATCCTTTACCCATTGAACAAGTCCATCCGCTCCGTACTTATCCAAGATTTGCTTGGTTCCGTCTTGCAAAGGTAAGTCAAATTTTACGGTTGGTATTCTTGGCTTGACGAAAACAGGCCTTTTCTTTTTCTCAATACCTGGAAACCCATTAACTATTACCGTTCCAATGTAATTTAGCATCTTTGTTCCTCGGTCTTTGCTTACCGGAAAAATGAATAATTCAGGTGTCGTATCAATAAAAGAGGTATCATATTCCCCATTCCGAAACTTCTCATGCTTGACTACATTCTCTAAAAACGGAATATTGGTTTTAATTCCTCTTATTCTAAATTCTTGTAAATTACGAACCATTTTTGATGCAGCTTGTTCAAAAGTCAAAGCCCATGTAGAAAGTTTAACAAGCAACGAGTCATAATATGGGGTAATCACAGCCCCTTGAAACCCATTTCCCGCATCAAGACGAACCCCAAATCCCCCTCCAGAACGGTAAGCCATAATTTTACCTGTGTCAGGCATGAATTGATTTAGTGGATCTTCTGTGGTGACCCGTGATTGAATAGCAAATCCATTAAGCTGTATTTTATCCTGTGCCGGTATGTTAATGATTGGTCCGTGTAACTCATGGCCCTCCGAAACTAATATTTGTGTTTGGACGATATCAATACCTGTGACTAATTCCGTCACCGTATGTTCAACTTGAATACGAGGGTTTACTTCAATAAAATAAAATTCATTTCCTGCAACAAGAAACTCAACAGTCCCTGCGTTTAAATAATCGACATTTTTCATTAATTTTACAGCAGCATCACAAATGCGCTTACGTAGGTCATCCGAGATGGATACACTTGGGGCAACTTCAACTACTTTTTGATGACGTCTTTGAACGGAACAATCACGGTCAAAAAGATGTACGATATTCCCGTGACTGTCTCCAATGATTTGAACCTCAATGTGCTTAGGTTTTTCAATTAACTTTTCAAGATAGACTTCATCATTACCGAACGCCGCTTTTGCTTCTGATTTTGCCCGGTCGAAGGCCTCCCGAACCTCTTGCCGAGTTTTGACAATTCTCATCCCACGGCCGCCGCCGCCAAGCGAGGCTTTAATAATGATCGGGAATCCGTGAACATTTGCAAACTCTTCCACTTCCATTACATTATCAACGGGTCCATTACTTCCAGGTATAACTGGAATATTGGCAAGCTCTGCTTGTCTTCTCGCTTTTACCTTATCTCCAAACATGTCCAAGTGTTCGGACGTTGGGCCGATAAAAATAATTCCCTCTTCTTCACAACGTTTGGCAAAATGAATGTTTTCGGACATAAAGCCATAGCCGGGATGGATCGCATTCACACCGCTCTTTTTGGCGATGGCAATGATACCGTCTATATCCAAATAGGCATCAATTGGTTTTTTTCCTTCCCCAACTATGTAGGCCTCATCCGCTTTATAGCGATGGTAGGATCCTGAATCCTCTTTCGAATAAATTGCAACAGTGCGAATATTCAGTTCAGTACAAGCGCGGAAAACCCTTATTGCAATCTCTCCCCGATTAGCAACCAATACTTTATTTATCTGTCTTGTCACTCTTAAAGCACCTTCTATTCTATGTATTTTTAAAAACGCAAGGGATTACTTGTCCCCAGCGTTTTCATTACATGTAATAAACTTTTCCATCTTTGGTTTTTGGCTTTTTACCAATTTCTTCTTGTTTGTTTTTATATTTCTTTTCATACTTCACAAACATTGACACATTCAAAAGAATTCCAGCCGCTGCAGCAAGCATTAACAAAGATGAACCTCCATAGCTAATAAATGGCAGTGTTACACCTGTAAGAGGGATAACCCCTGATACACCGCCTAAATTGATAAAAGATTGAATACCAATCATACTGGATATCCCTATGGCTAGCAGGCTTCCAAATGGATCCTTACATTGAATACCAATATAAATTCCTCTTAAAACTAAATAAGCCAATAAAATAATGACGAATCCTACTCCCCAAATCCCTAATTCTTCGGCGACAATAGCCATAATGAAGTCAGTGTGTGCTTCAGGTAAGTAGCCAAGCTTTTGAATGCTTTTCCCTAGGCCAAGTCCATTGATGCCCCCTGATCCAATAGCTATGTAAGAATTCGCCAGATGAAACCCGCTTTTGTTTACAATATCTTCTGCAAATGGATTATTTAATACCGTAAATCGACTCAGTCGTTTTTCAGAAAAGATTTTATCCTTTGCAACAAAAACAAGTGGAAGAAGGATGATCAGTGCCATAATCACTAATTTTGAAATACTTTTAAAGCTCATTCCGGATGCAAATATAATCGTAACCGCAATTGCCGCAATAATAAAAGCTGTGCCATAATCCGGCTGTAAGATGATTAACCCGCAAACGATAAAAAGCAAAACTAGTGGAGGAAGAATCCCTTTATTAAATTGATTAATGTAATTCTGCTTTTTTGCATAGACTGCAGCTAAATAGATAATAATAGTTAGCTTTACAAACTCAGAAGGCTGAAATTTAAACGGACCAATTTGATACCAGCTTTGAGCACCGCCGGCAACATGTCCAAAAACATCCAACCCCAAAAGCCCCAAAATAGACAGGCAAACCATTGGTGCTAGAAACCATTTGGTAAATTGCATTATTTTATAAGGAATAATGGCACAAACCATAAATACGAATAAAGCGGCTATCAAAAACAATTTTTGTCTTTGATAATAGAAATCACTTGGCTTATTATAATATTGAACAGTCCAGGCCATGCTTGCGCTATAAATCATAACTAATCCAAAAGCACACAAAAGGATTATGGTTATGAACAAGGTATAATCGTATGATTTCAGTATTTTTTTAACCATGTAAGACGTCCTCATTTTCAAAATTGATATATACACTCTATTATAATAGAAAATGAATGATATGACTTGATGAAAAGTTCATTTGTTATAATAATTTAATAAAGAAGATTCTGAAACTTATTTAACTTAATAAAAAACCCAAACAATTACGGTGAATTGTTTGAGTTTTTAAGTCATCATTTTTTCAAGGATGCATCGTGAAGTGCCGATAATTCTTTCTCTAATTGAGCTAGAATCGCTTTACCATCCTTACCATCTATTAAGCCTAATCGAACAGCAAAGTCTATTTCCCTAGATAATCCAAACATTTGTGTATCCAATACCTCTTCATAAAGAGGGCATTGAGGCATCGTGAGATTGTCCATTTGCACTTTGATAAGCTTTAATATTTTATCAGCATCAGCCTGTAATAATGCTAAGGCTTTTTCCTGGTGATTCACGATCATTTCAGACGCCACCATTGATCCCCCCGTTTCAGAGCGATAATTCAACTTATCTATAAATTTTACCGTTTACAAGTTAAAATTGCAAGAACAATGAAGGATTTTGCAAAACATATGTTACATCTATGACATTCCACACAAAAAAAGCTATACTTAATCTTGGTAGAACTTGAGGGGGCATGGATAATGGAAACAATTATGAGTATATCGGGAAATGTGAAATATCCTATTACGCTTGATCCAGGCGTCTGGATTTTTGATGACCGCCGGATTGATTTAACGACTTATTTTATAAAGGAAAAAGCAAATTCTGATTCTGTTGAGGCATATACGAAAGCAGTTTCAAAGCATTGGGATCGTGAAATCATGGAAGGGGCAGTCGTTCCTCCTACCTTAAAAACAGAGAAGAAATTTGAAAAAGAAAAAGTTTTAACGGGTACCTTCGGAATCCCTTTAAAACCGTTCTTGTTAAATGCCGAACCGGCTAGTGAAGCAAAAACCCTGGTAGTTCATACAACAAAAGGCGAATCTGAGTTTTCACTTGAAAAAGCATATGAGTTCATTTTAGCATTTTCAAAAAATGGACAACCATTATCTTCAGATGGGCCAGTTCACATTCTTTATCCTGATGGATCAAATCAGGATAACCCAATAAAAAATGTAACCGGATTTACATTGAAATAAACGGGTGCCTTTTGGCACCCGTTTAAAAAGTTATAAAAATGGACTTTGAGAATTGTCCAGCTCCAGGCGCCATCGGCTAGTGTACTTCGCTCTTCTCCCTACGATAAGTCAATATCGGTTCGCTTCGC
>NZ_AJLS01000117.1 GCF_000307875.1 Neobacillus bataviensis LMG 21833 | reverse complement strand
TCTTCGTGTTTCCTTTATCTCAGTTGGAGCGCTCCAGGCCATACGCCGCTGACCAGGGCGCTTGCGCTTTTCTTATAGATATTTTTTAAAAAAGATATTTCTAAATTTTCAGTTATCGTGGTATAATCCAGTTAGTTGAAGAAGTTCCTGCAACTTTTTTAAAAAATGAAGCATTTATTGCATGGAGATGGAGGGCAGTATGCAAAGTTTTGAAAGATTAATAAAGGAAAAATATGATACATTGTCTCCCGGTCAAAAAAAAGTGGCAGAGTATTTGATACAGAAACTGGATGAATCCGCATTTAATACAGCGGCCATGATCGGCCGGAAGGTGGACGTAAGTGAAACGACTGTGATTCGCTTGTCCTATGCCTTGGGCTTTAACGGTTTTAGTGAAATGCAGCATGTAATTCAGCAACAAATCTTAACCAACAGCTTACACCCATTTGGGGCAGATTCGGAAAATGTACATCAAGATGAAGAGCATAGCTCTCCTTTTTCGGAAATCTTGGAAAAGGAGATTCTCTCCCAACGGCAAGCCTTCCGGCAGCTGAATGAAAAGGAGCTTTGGAAGGTTGTAGAGGTATTAATGAAAGCAGAGCAAATTTTCATTTTAGGAATGGGCGCCTCCTATGCACCGGCCTATTGGTTTTCTTTCCAGCTCCATACACTTCGGGAACGAGTCACACTTTGCCCAACAACAGGAGATATTTATGAACGGCTGGTAGATTTAAATGAAAACTCTGTCCTATTTGTTATTTCGTTTCCCCGTTATTCGAAGGATGCTTTGCACATTGCAGAAAGTGCCAAAAAACAAGGTGTTCCATTAATCTGTGTAACAGACCGGTTATTGTCGCCTGTCGGCCGCATTGCCGATTATACGCTGACGACGGAAGAAAATTCAGAGTCGATGGCTCATTCCATTACACCTGCCATTAGTTTACTAGATTATATCATCGCAGGAATAACGGTGAAGGATCGGGAAAGAATCCAGGCCAGACAACAGAAGTTAGAAGCACTCTACACCAATTACGGTGTTTACGTGGAATGACAGGAGGGACAACATGAGTCAACTTGTTGATTTTTTAAACGGGAAAGTCCACGAGATTCAACAAACATACGCTGACCTGCATCAACTAGCCGAGCCCAGCTGGCAGGAACGAAAGACCTCTGCATATATTCAGGAGGCATTAACACGAGCGGGCATTACAGTCAAAACCTTCGAAGGTCATTTTGGCATTATTGCTGATATTCCAGGTGAAAGTGATGAGGTAGTTGTGCTCCGTGCCGATATGGATGCCCTTGTGCAGGAGGTCAAAGGAAAGGTGCAACTTAATCATTCATGTGGTCATGATGCCCACAGTACCATGGTATTACATACAGCATTGGCTTTTGCGGCATGTAAACCTCGTCTGAAGAAATCGGTCCGCTTTATTTTTCAACCGGCGGAAGAAAAAGGGGAAGGCGCTCTAAAAATGGTAGAGGAGGGAGCCCTAGATCGTGTCCACTATTTATTCGGAGTTCACCTTCGCCCCTGGATGGAAGTGCCAATGGGAAAAGCTTCCCCTGTCATCATTCATAGCTCTTGCGCAACGATATATGGAACGATTAAGGGACAGCAAGCACATGCTTCAAGGCCGCAGGATGGCAACAATCCAATCGAAGCTGCCTCCTTCCTTATTCAAGCCCTACAAAATATCCGCTTACAGAATCCTGATTCTTTTTCAATAAAGATGACGGGTCTAAAGTCAGGCGGTGACTCTTCAAATGTGATTCCTGAGAAGGCAGAATTCATTTTGGACTTGCGTGCAAGGACAAATGCGGCGATGGAGGAGTTGAGAGTCAAGACGGAGGATTTGCTGGAGAAGGTAGGGCATTTAACAGGTACAGCGATTAGCGGACAATTAACGGAATTTGTTCCTGCCGCAACTACGAACAAAGAGGCAGCGAATCTAGCAGGAAAGGCCATTGCCGCTGTGATTGGAGAGGAAAATGTAGTAGATCCTTGTGCTTCACAAGGTGGAGAGGATTTTCATTTTTATACTCTTCAAAAACCGGATGTCAAAGGAACCATGATTGGGCTGGGATGTGACCTGCGGCCAGGCCTCCACCATCCGGAGATGCAATTCAACAAAGAGGCTCTTCTGTATGGAACAAAAATTTTAGCCAATCTACTATATCAAGCAGCTTCAATGGAGGACAAAAAATGAAAAATAGGAAAGGCATGATTACTTTCGATGAAAACAATATCAATAAAAACGTTAACCAGCCCCGAGGATTTAACCCTTGTTAAAAATCTGGAGAGTCTCGTTTGGGCTGATGAAGACCCTGTGCCAGTGAACCATTCCATTGCTGTGGTGAAAAATGGCGGAATGGTCATTGGAGCATTCATAGAGGAGCAATTAATCGGTTTTCAGTACAGTTTTCCAGGATTTGATGGCACAAATGTCTATCTTGTTTCTCACAGTATGGGGATTCACCCAGACTTTCGAAAAATGGGAATTGGGGAAAAGTTAAAATTAAAGCAAAGGGAAGTGGCCCTCAAAAAAGGGTACAGTCTCATCGTGTGGACGTACGACCCATTGGAAACCGTAAACGGGTATCTGAATTTAAGCAAATTAGGAGCTGTTTGTACCCAGTACATTGAGAATTGTTACGGGGATATGCCAGACATCCTTAATGCAGGCATGCCATCCGATCGTTTTTTAGTTGAATGGCGTATTGCAGAGGATTCACGATCCGAGTGCAGGGTGGCGAACGAGAGTGGTGAAGGGCCATTCCTAATTAATGTAGTTTTTGATGAACAGGGATTCCCAGTACCGGAACCTGTCCTTCTTGATGACGGAAATGATGCAAATGTCTTATACGTACCTGTGCCAAGTCACATCCAGGCCATTAAAACCGAGCGGATGGCAGCGGCATTAGAATGGAGATTAAAGACCCGACAGATTTTCAGCCATTACCTGAACAAAGGGTGGATGGTTACGGCATTAAGGAAAAGCGAGAATCCTAACCTCTATTATTATATTTTACAAAAAAGGGATTGAGGGATAAATAAGATGGAAATTCAACGAATTGTGTTAAGGCATATGAAAATGGATCTTTTGCATCCGTTCACCACGGCTGTGGGAACGGAATATGATAAAGATTTTATCCTAGTAGAAGTGAAAACAAAGGATGGAATTTCCGGGTGGGCAGAATCAGTTGCAGCAATTGACGCTACTTACAAGGAAGAAACGGTAAAAACGAATTGGCATATGATGGAGGATTTTCTTATCCCGCTGCTTTTAAAAGAGCCAATTTCCCACCCGGACGAGGTGTTTGAACGGTTCCACCATGTTCGGGGGAACTACATGGCAAAGGCTGCCCTTGAGGGAGCCGTTTGGGATGCTTATGCCAAACAGCAGGGAGTCAGCCTGGCAAAAGCTTTAGGGGGTACAAGGGATAAAATTGAAGCCGGCATCAGTGTAGGGATTCAGGATTCTGTCGATGAGCTTCTACATATGATTGAAGGCTATCTCAAAACGGGATATAAGCGGATCAAGGTGAAAATCCAGCCCGGGTGGGATCTCAATATTTTAAGAGAGATTCGCCTAAGATACCCTGATATCGCATTAATGGCCGATGCCAATACTGCCTATACTCTTGACGATATCGATACCCTTAAGGCTATGGATGAATTTAATTTGACAATGATTGAGCAGCCTTTAGGGTTTGATGACATTGTAGATCATGCCCAGCTGCAAGCACAAATTAAAACACCGATCTGTTTGGATGAAAGCATTCATAGTGTTGACGATGTCAGAAAAGCAATTTACCTTGGCAGCTGTAAAGTCATCAACATCAAGATTGGCCGTGTCGGCGGATTAACGGAATCGAAAAGAATCCACGATTTATGTGAGGCGAACGGGATTCCCGTATGGTGCGGGGGTATGCTTGAATCTGGTATTGGAAGGGCGCATAATATCGCCATTACAAGCTTGTCTAATTTTACACTTCCAGGTGATACGGCCGCCTCATCACGTTACTGGAAGGAAGATATCATCGACCCTGAGGTAACGGTGGAGGATGGAATGATTACCGTACCAACACTTCCTGGAATCGGCTATGAACCTAACCGTGAGCGGATTGACCGCTATACCCTTTACAGCCGAACTTTTCATGCATAACCAAAACCGCTGAGAAAATACTCAGCGGTCTTCTACCTTTTTATTGGTAGTGGTGCTCTTATTATCGATACATGGTCCACATTCCAATGTCCTTAAAGCCAAGTCGCTTATAGATGCGGCCTGCAGCAGGGTTATCATAAAATAGACAAAGTGTTTTCCCTTCGTCAAGGACATCCTGAAATAACTTTTGCATGATAGTAGTAGCGAGACCTTGACGGCGATACTCCTTACGGGTACAGACACCGACAATCATGGCTGACATGGAATTTTCGGCCGTTGTCGAAACACATGAAGTGATGACACCGTGATCTTCCGTATAATAGGTTCTTGCTGTATTAGATTCCATTGCCTGTACTAAAAGCTCCCGTGCATCGTCTCTGATAACAAATTCTTCAATCGATTCGCGAATTTCAATAATTTGATCTACTTCTTCGATTGTAGCCTTATTAATAGCGATGGACTGATCTATGATATTAAGGTATTCATCCGTCAGGCATTCAGCAAAGAATGTTGCTTGTTTCTTACCAAGTTGTAGATCATCGAAGGCTTCGAATTTCTCCACAATGTCAGACTTCCCGGATAATAAAACGGGCTGGTTGTACCGTTTCATAATCGAAACAAAGCCCTCCGTATCGAATTCACCCTTAGCATATGGAATAAAGGATTGGTGAAACCTTAGAAGAACAGCTTTAATCGAGTTGTTCTGTTCATCAAACTCTGCCCAAATTTCCTGGAATTCCGAAGAGTATCCGAAGACCTCTATATCCCCAATGATAAATAGATTAATAGACGGCTCCTCACTTAAAAAAGCGAGAACCTGATCATGGTCTTGCTCCGTCAGCTTTCTAATCACAGTACATTCCCCCTTGCTATTAAATAGAATATACGCACAATTAAAAAAACTCAAGCCTCAATTCCAGATGGAGACACAAAGAAATGATACCACCGCCACTCACGGATAATAACGCGAAGATAGTAGTAATGGTGTCAGGCACCATTGTAATAGAAAGGGTATCGCAAACTAGTAGTTTACTATTCTTGACATGCTGAGGGCCAGTGGTTATTATTTATTTAGACGTCTAAATACTTTTCGCATAGTGTAAATAGAAATAATTAAAGGAATCTTCATTTATAATGCAAGCAGATAAATAAAGGAGCTGGATCCAAATGGAACGATTATTGAATAAAGTAGCGATTATTACCGGTGGTGCGTCTGGAATCGGAGAAAGTATGGTAGACCTGTTTAGTAAAGAAGGTGCCATTGTCATTGCGGCTGATATTAATGAAGCTGCACTTGAAAGAGCCAACCAAAAGGAAAATGTGTATGGCATGAAACTGAATGTTGCTTCCGAAGAGGATTGGGAGCAACTGTTAAAGGAAGTCAAGGAACGCTTTGGAAGAATTGATATTCTAGTCAACAATGCTGGCATTTCCTCTGAAAAGCCAGTGGAGGAAATCAACATTGATGATTGGCAAAAGATGTTGACGATCAATGGATTTGGGCCATTTCTTGGCATGAAGCATGTAGTTCCGTACATGAAAGAACAACAAAAAGGCTCGATTGTGAACATTTCCTCTTATACGGCACAAATCGGAATGGGCTTTAACCATTATTCAGCGTCGAAGGGTGCGGTTCGTGCGATTTCTAAAGCGGCAGCCACTCAATATGGCCGTTTCGGAATCCGCGTTAATACCCTATTCCCTGGTACAATTGAAACCCCGATGACGAAAAACCTAGAGTCATCAAAGGAAATCATGAAACACTTAGTTGCCATGACACCATTGCAACGACTTGGTAAACCGGAAGATGTTGCGAATGCAGCACTATTCTTAGCAAGTGATGAATCGGCCTATATCGCTGGAGCTGAACTGGTCATTGATGGCGGCTATTCCGCTCAATAATTGAAATTTATTAGGTCCCTTTTCAATGAAGGGGCCTTTCCTATATAGTTAGAAGGGTAAATTTTATTGAAAGCAGGGGTATTGTATTGTGGAAAATCCATCTATCTTTGAACTCATCCATATGATGGATAAGGTGAACAATCGACTGATTATCGAGTGGAATAAAATGTTCAATGAAAATATTGGCATCTCGCATGTATTAGTTTTGAGTCACTTGAAGCTTCATGGCAAAAGTCGGCCATCAGATATTGCGAAGGCCTTAGGTATAGCCCCGCCCTCGATTACACATTTAAGTGAAAAATTAATCCAAAAGGAACTCGCTGTCCGTGTGACAGATGAAATAGATAAACGAATTCTTTATTTAGAGATCAGGGATAAAGGGCTCAACATCTTAACCAAAGCACAAGAAGAAGGAAAAATACTGCGAAAACAACTGTTTGAAAAATTAACGGCCGAACAACAACAACAGCTCTTAAACATCTATACAAAGCTAATATAGTGTAAAGGGTTTCAGGCACCATTCCAGAAATCTTTCCCTTACGAAACATTATTATCGCGAGGCTACTTTTATATAACGATGCAATAAGGTTGCTCTAGACCCATCCATATTTGTGTTGCTATCATAGGGATGTACGTTGGCAGGAGGCAAGAAGGATGGATACTGAAAAATATCAAAATCTTAAATTAGGTGAACGCGGGGCTATCATAAGCATGATTGCCTACATATGCCTTTCTATTATTAAACTAGCAATTGGATATATAAGTGATTCTGCTGCATTAAAAGCAGACGGATTAAACAATACTACCGATATCATTGCTTCTTTAGCAGTATTTGTAGGACTCAAGCTTTCCCAAAGACCGCCTGATGGAGATCATGGATATGGTCATTGGAAAAGTGAAACAATTGCCTCGATGGTCGCCTCTTTTATTATGTTGGCTGTTGGTATTCAAGTGTTTGAGGATGCCTTTACCTCTATATTTCGGGGGGGAAAAGAATCTCCGGACATGCTGGCTGCCTATACAGGTCTTTTTTCAGCACTCGTGATGTATTTTGTTTATCGTTATAATAAAAAACTGGCTTCTAAAATTAAGAGTAAATCCGTGCTGGCAGCCGCAAAAGATAACATTTCCGATGCGTGGGTTAGTATAGGAACGGCTGCTGGTGTATTTGGATCCCAATTAAATATGCCTTGGCTGGATACAGTAACAGCTATGATTGTAGGACTGTTAATTTGTAAAACGGCTTGGGAGATCTTTAAGGACGCATCTCATGATCTTTCGGACGGATTCGATGAAGAAAAGATTCATCTTTATCAAGAAGTCATTACAAAAGTAGACGGTGTGAAAGGAATAAAAGATATTAAGGGAAGAAACTATGGCAATAACGAAGTCATCGACGTTGTCATCCTCGTTCAATCAACCTTAGATATTCGCTCTGCCCATGATATCGCTACACATGTTGAAAAAGTCATGATCAAAGATTACGGAGTCTACGATGTTCATGTACATGTAGAGCCAAATTAAGTACGGAAAATCTAATTCAAACATAACAGTAAAATGTATTCAGTATCATTCCTTGATTCATTTGGAATAATGAAACCAAACTAGGTTTCATTCGTATAAACGGGACAAAGATTTTAAGGAGCTGTATAAATGTTCTTAGCAGAACTTCACCTAGAGGAAAGAGAAGCGTTTCTTGAACTGGCCGCTTTGATAGCAAAAATTGATGGTAACCTATCTGTTTATGAAAATTCCTTTCTTAACAAATATAAAAAGGAAATGGACCTTGAAAATTATAAAATGAAGGGGTTGGCAATTGGGGATATTCTCAAGATATTTAAAACAGAACGATCTAAAAATATTGTCTTAGCTGAACTCTTTCAACTTATTTATTCAGATGGAGTTTTGCAAGACCAAGAAAGGGAATCTGTTCTCCTAATAAAAAAACACTTCGGATTCGCTCAAAGTGAATTTGGAAGTTTTAAAGATTGGATAGACAAGATAAAGGAATTATCGGTTTCTGAAGGAGAACTATCGTAAAAAGTGTACCAAGTGCAATCGGACGGTTCGTATAGGGGATAATCCAGGTTTTACACAAATCTCGAAAGCCTGCCATCAGCCTTGATGTTTAGGCACTTGGCACAAATTGCGTATGAAAGCCTTCCATTTGCAGGTTTGTTCTCCTAAACTAATTAGTTGTACAATAGGGAAGAGTTGAATATTACTTCTAGGAGAGACAAATGGATACGAAAGAACAATCATTATTGAATTATTATTATAGTAAGTTGATGGATCATACGTTTGATGAGAAGGATGTCTATGCTTTTTTACAATTAATCCGCAATCGCAGCAAAGAGAATCGTTGTATAAATGAGCTTACAGATTTCGTTGTGCAAAGGGACCAGTATACAGGTTATATTAAGGGCTATTTATTTGAAATGAGAAAGAAGTTTGAAAGCCTCGGAAAAACGAAAACAGCACTTCGAATTGAGGATGTATTTTCCTTTAAGGAAATGAAAAATGGAATAAACAAGGCTCTAGAGCAATGGCAGTTAGATGGTTTAACAAACGCGCAGATGAATGATTTTGTCACTTGCCTTATTTCTATCTTGCAACAGATTCCCATTATGGATGACGACAGAGAGATTGGGAAACTCTTTTTTGCCATTTCTAGTAAACAGATAATTTTGATGGCTGAAATTGAGGTGTATCAAAATATGTTTAAAAAGACTAACGCTGTCTTTCCTGTGTTGACTGCCAATAATAGTTATCTAGATATGAAAAAGCAGGATCGGTACGACACCCCTTATCTATTTGCCGATAAAGTGATTGAGATAATGAGTCAGGATGGGAAACTGGAGATGATTATTCCGGATTGAATTTTCTTGCGTTCAGCGTGCTTTTAAACTTCCAATCCCCCTATGTTCCTAACGTAGGGGGATTGGGTTGTGATACGGTGAACCGTTTTTTTTCTTATTTTACTGATAGAGATGGTTTAAGAGGTGGAGTTCCCTTCGAAAAGAATGACTCCGGTAATGGCGATCCAAATAACATAATGGCTTTCTCTACTTCATCTTTCGCCCAGCTAACTGGTTTCCAATCTGGATTAAAGATAAGGTATCCGGGGTCACCATATAGTTCCACACGGTTCCACCTGGTTCATAGACATATAGACTTGTAGTTTGGCTTATCCCATGTTTAAAAGGGCCAGCTTCAATTTCAATACCGTGTTCTGTGAATATTTCAGCCACCTCATATAAATTTTGCGTGTTTCCATACAGGAATGCAAAATGGTGTAGTCTGCCTAATCCTTTATCATATGATCCTTCATCTTCCGTAAATACCAACTCATTTACTGTATTTGTAGCCCTTAACCAAATGCCAAGATCCGTTCCATCTTCTTTCAAAATGTGTTCACTTAATTTCAAACCAAGTTCATTCATAAATAAGTTTTTATTCCCCGTTACATCTTTGGACATTAACATGGCATGGTCTAATCGGCGTACTGGATATCCTTTAGTTGGACGTTTTTGTGGACGATTTTTTAAGACTGTTATTTCACTTTCCGGCGCCCGATATTCTTCAATCTCCCAAAGAATTTCCATCAAATGATTATCTGGTGTTACAGATTGATATGCTGCACCATGACCAAAATCACCGTCAATCCAGCCTTTACCGTAACCTGATTTTTCAAGATCTTTGACGCGTCTTTCCAAAGCATTTTTTGAACTTGTTCTGAAACTCATATGCCCTAATCCAGACTCGTTTCTCTCTGTTACTTTAAGAGAATGTAGGTAGGCGTCCTCATAAGCTCGAAGATAGACAGATTGCCCCACTCTTGCTGTTTCGATCATTCCTAAGATTTCTTTAAAAAACCATAAAGTTCCGTCTGGATTTGGTGTATAAATCTCCATATGAGTTAGCTCAGCAACGTCAAATTTTTTTAATTCCTTTTCCATTAACAATTCCTCCCATTCGAGTAATGCGATAGCGTTTTCAATAATCAAAAAAGATTACAGATCGAAATTTTTTCTTATTTCTACGAATCGTTCTATATTACCGAATGGTATTCGTTATAGTTTTAGCTTTATCATAAGCTGGAGATAGGAAAATCGACAATTAGTTTTTAGAAAATTTCAACATCTTTATCGTCTGGTTATTTTTTGAATTAATTGACAATTTATAAAGATAATCGTTATTATTAATTCATAACATTTAATATTATCGAACCGTGTTTGAAATTGCCGTACGAAAGGAAAATGAAATATGGCTGAACGATTTATTCAATCGATTGAAAGAGCGGCGGATGTCCTTGAATTATTTTTAACCGCCAATCAGGAACTAAGTGTTAAGGAAATTAGTGAAAAGGTTGGACTATCCAAAAGCACAGTTCATGGTATTATCAAAACTTTGGAGTTTAGAGGGTACCTGAAGCAAAACCCGGATGATTTAAAATATAAGTTGGGAATGAAGCTATTTGAACTGGGAAATAGGGTTAGTAGTCAATTTGATCTAGGTGAAATGACCCGTCCTATCATAAGAAAGCTCGTTGATGAACTAAAAGAGACTGTACATCTAGTTGTTTTTGAACGAGATGAAGTAATTTACGTTGAAAAAATGGATGGTCCCAGGGCATTAAGAATTTACTCACAGATTGGGAAAAGGGCGCCGATTCATTGTACAGGGGTTGGAAAATCGATCCTTGCCTTTCAAGAGGAAAAAGAAATTGAAAGGCTCTTATCGAATGCCGATATTAAACAATTCACCAATTACACCATGACGGATAAAGAATTGATAAAAAAACATTTACAAACTATCCGCGAACGGGGCTACGCGATTGATGATGAAGAAATTGAATTGGGACTCAAATGTGTTGCAGCTCCAATTTTTAATCATCATGGCAAAGTCATTGGATCCATTAGCTGTGCTTCGCCCAAAATGAGACTCGATGATTCAAAGCTCTCGAAAGTGATTACGGAGATTAAACAGGCAGCTACGGAAATTTCTGAAGGTTTGGGTTATCAACACAATAATGTATACATGTAGTTTGGCAGCATTACAAAATTATGAATAGAAAGGAAGTTTTCTGATGTTTAGTAAAATTCAAAGCTTCGCTGCAAAATTGGCGGAAGCAGAAGTTTCTCGAGTCGGCATCGAACCTCTAACTGTAACCGATCCGGAGATTACAGTCGATGCGGCTTATTACATTCAATTGGAAAATATTAAAAAGAGATTAAATGAAGGCCAAAAAATAGTTGGGAAAAAAATTGGCTTAACTTCTGTTGCTGTGCAAAAAATGTTGGGCGTTGATGAGCCTGATTATGGACATCTATTAGACAGCATGGCAGTTGAAAACGGAGGTACTATTTTCGCTGAAACCATGCTTCAGCCGAAGGTAGAAGGTGAAATTGCCTTTATTTTAAAGAAAGATTTAAAAGGTCCGAATGTGACAGTTCTTGATGTACTGCAAGCAACCGATTATGTTGTTCCAGCCTTGGAAATTGTTGATAGCCGGATCCAAGACTGGAAAATTAAGCTGCCAGACACCGTTGCTGATAATGCTTCTTCTGGATTATATGTATTAGGTGGAAAACCTACAAAAATTGAAGATATTAATCTTGAATTACTTGGTATGGTACTGTTACATAATGGTGAAGTTGCCAATACTGGTGTCGGAGCAGCTGCACTGGGAAATCCTGCAACTTGTGTTGCCTGGTTAGCGAATCGATTGGCAGATTATGATATTTCCTTAAAAGCAGGTGAAGTGATCCTTTCAGGTGCGCTTTCCGGCATGGTCGCTGCAAAGTCAGGCGACAATTTTACGGCAAGATTTGCTCATCTCGGGCAAGTTAGCGTGAACTTTAGATAATTGGACTTAATACTAGATTCATAGCGTCGTAATGAAGGAGGAAAAGAAAAATGGCTAGTGAAATTATCAAAAAAATTGCTGATTACTTAGTTGCTGCAGAGGTGGAAAAACGTGAAGTTGTCAAGGTAACAAAGACGATCAAACCTGATTTAACTGTAGAGGAAGCTTATAAGGCACAGGAATTACTCGTGCAGAAAAAATTAGATGAGGGGCACAGAATTGTTGGGCCTAAAATGGGCTTAACAAGTAGGGCAAAATGGGATCAAATGGGTGTATCAGAGCCAATTTACGGTTATGTGTTTGATTATATGCTGATCGATAATGGCGGTGTTCTTCCTTTTTCAGATCTAATCCATCCGAAGGCTGAAGCAGAAATTGCCTTCCTAATTGGTGAAGATATTGAGGGACCTGGCATTACGGGTGCCCAGGTATTGGCTAAAACGGAGTATGTTTTACCAGCACTTGAAATCATCGATAGCCGTTATGAAAACTTTAACTTTACACATACCGATGTAATTGCAGATAATGCCTCTACATCAAGAGTAGTATTTGGAAATACACTTAGAAAACCAAGTGAATTTGAACTGGAATTAGTAGGGGCAACTTTATCTATTAATGGCCAAATTAAAGAACTGGGTGCTGGTGCGGCTGTTTTAGGACATCCTGCCAATGCAATTGCTGTATTAGCAAATATGCTTGCGAGGAAAGGCGAGAAAATTAAGAAGGGTGAAATTATTTTATCTGGTGCTATAACAAGTGCCCTACTGTTAAGAGTCGGAGATTTTGTTTCCGGTAAATTTGATGGTTTAGGGGAAGTTACCTTCTCTGTTGGGGAATAAAAATATTTATCTATTAGAAGATCTTTTTTAGAGAGGGAACTAGTATGCCGATTATCCAGGTAAATCTTATAGAAGGCAGACCGCCTGAAAAGATAAAAGCACTAATTGAAAATATCACAGATACAGTTGTTGAAACATTAGACGCACCAAAAGAAAGTATAAGAGTATTGGTGACAGAATTGCCAAAAACTCATTGGGGAAAGGCAGGAGTACCAGCCTCTGAGAGCAAATAGCGAAAAAGCATAACAGTTTCAATAGTTTGAAACTGTTATGCTTTTTTTAAAAATACAGTTGACATTATTTGGATGAAAGTTTATAATCAAATTATCCAAAGTTGGATATAAAAGCTTGGAGGTTAGCGGATGTCAGAATTAGTGATTTTGGGATTATTGAAAATAAAGCCGATGCATGGCTATGAAATCCAGACAATAATCCAGGATAGTAAAATTGATGACTGGGCCAACCTTCTATCAGGATCGATATATTACTCCATCTCTAAACTAGATAAAGAGGGGTTAATCGAACCTTTCAAAGAGGAGCGGACTGGATCAAGGGTGAGGGTTATATATAAAATTACAAAGGCGGGTGAAGAAAAACACTTAGAGCTCTTAAAAGAAAATCTTGGTGAAAAGCCACATTCCTTAAAATCAGATTTTATGTTGGCATTGTCAATGATTCACCATCTTGATAAGGATGAAGCCTTATTAATTCTTAAGCAAAATCTTGAGGATTTAATAAAGCTAAAAGAACAGTGGGAAACAAGAAAGCAAGTTGCCAGTGAATCAAAAGGGGCCAATCCACTCATGTTGTTATCTTTTGAAAGTAGTATAGAGATCCTTGATATCGATATAAAAACGGTAGAAAGAGCAATAGAATTAATTTAAATTTTTTTGAGAGCATATCCAAATTTGGATATGCGAAATTTTTAAATAGGTATCCAAATTTGGATATTCAAACTTTATAAAGGGAGACGAAATGGATATGAATATCATTGCTAAAACAAGAAAAATAACTGTTGAAAATAGTATTGTGAGCATGGAAAATGTATCAATTGGCGGGGTAAAGCAATCTATAATGATTCGTGGAGAAAACCGGAACAATCCAGTTTTATTAATGATTCATGGGGGGCCGGGGCAAAGTGGAATTTATCTTTCACATATGCTTAATGGGCCACTTGAAAAGTATTTCACCATTGTGAATTGGGATCAAAGAGGTGCCGCAAAATCCTACTCCATGAGTGTCAAACCGGAAAGTATGAAGATTACCCAATTGCTTGCTGATGGAGAAGAAGTCATACAATATGTTAGAAACAAATTAAATAAACCCAACGAAAAGCTATATTTACACGGTCATTCCTTTGGAACTGTGTTAGGGATGCTAATGGCAAAAAAATATCCAAATTATTTTCATGCTTATATTGGGACAGCGCAAGTGGTAGGTCTACTTGATAATCTAAGAGTATCTTACGATTGGACAATTAGAAAGGCAATAGAACTTGGAAATCAACAAGCCATAAATGAATTAAAACAAATCGGAAGACCGCCATTTAAAAATTTTAGTAAGGGATTGTGGAAATATTCAGTCTGGTTAGCTAAATTTGGCGGGAAAATGTACAGCAGCCAAGGAACGGAAATCTTTAAAGGGATTTTTTCAGCACCGGAATATAGTTTACTGGATAAAATAAAGTTCTTTAGAGGTGCTTTGTTCAGTGTGAAATATTTACATCAAGAATTACTTCAAACAAACTTATATGAAATGGTTAATTCAATAGACATTCCTGTTTATTTCTTCTTAGGAAAACATGACTTCTCTGCACCATATGAACTAGCACAGGATTATTTAGAACAATTAAAAGCACCAAGAAAGAAATTAATCTGGTTTGAAAAATCAGGTCATATGCCGCATTACGAAGAGGATTCTAAATATGTGGGGGAATTAATTAATGTATTAAATGAGCAAACAAATCAACAACCATAACTTTGGGGAGATGGACGGTTCCTATGCTCTTTGCAACTTAGATTTTCAAGGAAGCACAAGAACCGTCTTAATAAATCAAAATGGATTGGTTGCCAAAAGACTTGCCGTTTTGATGTAAATTCGTGGATGTAATTTTAATTGTGAAACAATATATTCTGCAATATCTTCCGGCTGCATATATTTTTCTTCATTGTTTTCGGCGATTAAATTGGTTTTGACAGCAAGTTCAGTCGCAACTGTGCTAGGTGTCAGCGCCGTTACACGAATATTGTTTCTGCGGACTTCCTGTGCCAATGATTCGGTTAGACCGATTACTCCAAACTTAGACGCACTATATGCACTGGACGTAGCAGCTCCATTTAACCCATTTGTCGATGAAATATTGATTATATCGCCGCCATTTTTTTCAATTAATTGGGGAAGAACAGCACGGGTTATATAATATGTTCCCATTAAATTGACATCGATGATGCTTTTCCATTCCTTAGGATCCATTTCTAAAAGGCTCCCAAATGTTCCAATTCCAGCATTATTAATCAGAATATCTGTTTTGCCCAAATCGTTTGTCAATTTTTCAACAGCCTGATTTACTTCTTCAAATGAAGAAACATCAACGGTGGAATAAGCTACTTTTACTCCTAAAGCTTCCACTTCACTTGCCACTTCCTTTAAAGCGGCTTCCGTTCTTGCTAGTAATCCAACGTTCACACCTTCATTTGCTAATGCCAGCGCAATGGCTCGGCCGATTCCTCTCCCAGCACCAGTTACAAATGCCACTTTGCCTTTTAATGATTGTGCCAATAAAAACAACTCCTTATATAATTTGACTCCTACCCATTATAATATAGTGAAATTTAATATTCGAGGTTTTGTGCCTGTCTCCACTATTGTAGTAGATGCAAGCGCTTTTTTTGAATATCCGCCATTTTCCCAATTTTACATTTGTCCAACCATCCTGAATTAGTTACAATGAGGAAAGTAATATAGAACTAGTGAGAATATTGGAAAATAATTAGTAGGAGAGAGCTTATATGGAAAAAAGAGTGGTGATTACGGGGATTGGAGCAGTCACTCCTTTAGGGAATGATGCTCATTCAACGTGGGATAACATTAAAAACGGGGTATCCGGTATTGGTGCAGGTACTATTTTTGATACAGATAAAGTCGATATTAAAATAGCTGCGGAAGTAAAAGGGTTTGCACCAGAGGAGTTCATGGATAAAAAAGAAGCGAGAAGGATGGGACGGTACAGCCAATTCGCTGTGGCAGCAAGTAAAATGGCCGCCATCGATGCCGGGATTCAAATTGGTAAGGATGTGCAGCCCGAACGTGTTGGTGTTTGGATCGGGTCGGGAATTGGCGGATTAGCCGAATTCGAGGAACAGCACCGAAAATTTATTGAAAAAGGGCAAAGGCGGGTCAATCCGTTTACGATTCCCATGTTTATCCCGGATATGGCGGCAGGGCAGGTTTCCATCGAACTTGGAGCGAAAGGAATCAATAATTGCTCGGTGACAGCATGTGCGTCCGGAGCCAATTCCATCGGTGATGCCTTCAGGGTTATTCAAAAAGGAGACGCGGATCTGATGATTACTGGTGGGACAGAAGCAACGATCACTGAGATGACCATCGCTGGCTTTTCCAATATGACTGCTCTTTCAAAAAATCCAGACCCTCAAACAGCCAGCCGGCCGTTTGATAAGAATCGTGATGGCTTTGTTATCGGGGAAGGTGCAGGGATTGTCATATTAGAAGAGCTTGGACATGCTTTAGCCAGGGGTGCTAATATCTACGGCGAACTGGTTGGATACGGTGCCACAGGAGATGCCCACCATATTACAACGCCTGCACCAGAGGGTGAAGGCGCCCAGCGTGCCATGAAACTTGCGATAAAGGATGCCGGAATATCCCCGGAACAAGTGGACTATATCAATGCCCACGGTACTTCTACCTATTATAATGATTTAAATGAAACGTTAGCCATCAAAGAAGTCTTTAAAGAACACGCCTATCAGTTATCTGTCAGTTCGACGAAATCGATGACGGGGCATATGCTGGGAGCAACCGGTGCGATTGAAGCCATTTTTTCAGTTTTAGCCATCAAGGAAGGCATTATTCCGCCCACCATTAATTATGAAACACCAGATGAGGAACTCGATTTAGATTATGTACCGAATATAGCAAAGAAGACAGAAGTACAAGTTGTGTTATCCAACTCATTAGGATTCGGCGGTCATAATGCCACCTTGATTTTTAAAAAGTTTACAATATAAGAACCGAGCCTGTCCCTGATACAAGGGGCAGGTATCTTTTTAAATTTCTTTCAAACAAAAAACGACGGATCCTGTACTCCTTTGCAGGAAGCACAAGATCCGTCCTTCTTAATAAATAACAACTGGGTCGTATGTACTAAGATTGTCATACACAGCTTTCATCATATTAGGGGGTGTATTTACACAGCCGCCTGAACCGGCTGTCAGATAGGCATTACCTGACCAGTTTGTCCGCCAGCTGGCATCGTGGAATCCTTGACCGCTATTTGTAAACGGAGCCCAATAATTTACCTTAACTGCATAATCAGCTTTACCTACTGCACTGCCCCTAAGTGTATACTGTGGTCGTTTATAAAGGATATACCACACCCCAGGTGAGGTATCTTCCCTGGTGCTGTGTTTGCCTGTAACCACATTGGTTGTGAGTACTAATTGCCCATTTTTATAAATCCATATCCGCTGTTCTGCAATGGACACTTCAGCATATGTGTCGCCAATGCCATTATTTGAAGTAGTTTCATAGCCTATCCCTTCATTGCTCCAGCCTTTTCCGTAAATATTAGAAGCAGGAATAGCTTGTTCTCCTTTTTCAAAAGCCTCCTGAACTCGCGCCGTTTCTTTTTCAGTATCTAATGCCCAGCCATAGCCTTGACCTTTTACCGAAATGGCCGAACCAGAATGGGTTGTAAAAGTGAAATCCTTATTTAATGTTGATTGAGAACTATTAATTTCTTCAATCTTATTCTTAATGTCAGTCATGGTGATGGTAACCTGCTTATCTTTTGACACAGAGGCATCTTTAATTAATTCACTAGCGTTTAACGTATGCACTGTTTCTTGTACCTTATAATCAACAGTCCGCCCAAGGAGATCCTGCAGCATTTTCTCCTCTTCCTTTATAATCGGATTGTCCGCTGTAATTGGCTGTAATAATACCGGTTTTAGATGGATATCACTAGTGTATTTCTGTTCGGTATAATCCTTTAATAGAGCAGCGATATCATACTGTTCGCCATTAATGCCATCTGCGATGACAATTTTACCCTGTTCCAATTTCGCCCCTGCATCCTGGGGGGCTTTTAAGCTCTGATTCATGGTAAGGAGCATTTCCTTTACTTGCTTTTTCATCGTTTCGCTTCGAAACTGATCCGCATTTTTTGGTAACAACGAATAATCCTTTACCTTTGAGGAGGGAAAAAGCGTCCACTGGCTTTTCAATAATTTCTTCACTTCAGGCAAATCTTTATCTGTAAAAACCATTTGCGTATCTTTTTCATCTAAAATGAGTTGTGATCCGATAAAGACCCTGTTTTTTAATTCAGAGGTTTTTAATTTATTGATAACCTGATCGGCAGTTAGTCCACCGACTTTCGTATCATTAATCGTAATCTGCGAATTGAACCGGGTTATTTGATAATAGCTAATTCCTGCAAAAAGGAGTGCAAAAATAATGATCATTCCAATAATAATAAAATTACGGTTTCTAAGCCGTTTGAATCGGTTACCCCGCCCAGTCTCAATTTCTACAACTGTTTCATTTACCGTACTCATAAACATTCCCTCCGCTACCTGGTAACTCAGCTATTAATGTCCGTCAACATTAAACATGTGAATTTCATCAAAGACTTTTGATTCGTTTACCTAATCATAATTATTACTATTATACTACTAGATTGGATGGTGTGGAATTTGTCACATTTTGTAGTGGAGTGAAATTTTATAAACTTTTTTGTTCAATGTTAAGTAGAATAGGTGGACAAAAAAAAAATCCGGCCATATGCCGGATCAAAAAAATATATATTAAAAGGGGGTTGAAAGGCTATGAAAAATTCATGCCCGTTTCATGAATCTATCTTAACCCTTAAAAATGAACAAATTATGAATAAACCATTAAAAATTGAAATTTTATGGGGTTACATGAAGTGGACGGTTCTTGTACTTTTCCTGTGCTTCTAAATAATTTGTAAATAGAATGGGAAGGATATGTTGGAGCTCAAAAATAATAAAATATTTAAGATGGGTGATTATATGAAAGAAGAAGAAAGAGATCATCTTGCTGAAGCACTTGAAAAGTTTGAAAGATTAGAAGCCCAGGCAGTCGATGGAATAACAGCGGATCAAATCGAGAATATAATTAAACAATGTTTTGAATGAGCTTAGGAATTGACTCCTAAGCTTTTTTTACACAATCTTGTTATGTGGGTGAACAGTAACAATCACTATTCGTTTTTTTATTGATGGATATTTTATTGATAAAAAGGGAGCCAAATATAAAGCAAGTGACTATTTGTTTCGCCAAAATGAGCTTGATCAGCCACGATTCTTCTCTACTGAACACCATATCGAGTTATCGCGGGAGAATAAACAGGAGCAATATGTTCCAGTTGGAATAGTAATAGAAGGCTATACCGTCACTTCATTTTACGATAAGGAGGTAGAATTCCAGTGGATAAATAAATTTGAGAGCCAGGCACGACCCCAAAAATTGGGTGGTGCCTGGAACTTTTTTCTTTGTCAAGGGTTAAAAGAGCCTTGGTCATTGAACTTTGAATCAGGTAAAGGCTAAATAGATGATATAAACAAGAACAGCACCTATTGCAATGATATAGGTAAGAAAAACAGGATTAAGCAGAATAGGATGTCTTTGAATATTTTCGTGAATTTCTTTATCATATTCACTATTTCCCTCACCGATTACTTTACCTGTTCTTAATGTAACAATTAACCCAATAATCATGATTAATGCAATAATCGCAAAAATATAAATTATGATATTCCCCCCCTTTTTAGCTTATTTTTTGAGAAAAAGCGAAGTTCTATTCATGCAACTGGAATCAATCCATGAAATCTATTTGCTATGTAAGTATTGTGTGGAGCAATGTAACACATAACCGGCCAAGCCATTCTAAAACAATTGATTTCGAATGGAAATGTTATTGAAATCATACTGAGATTTTAATTTTAATCATTTATTTAAAAAAGGGGCTATATTATGTTATGAAAAGGTTCACCAAACGAATCTAATTGAGAATTCGATTTTTTAAAAGGAGGCAGTATATGTCTTTAAAGAAATTTATAGATGCATTACCGATTCCTCCCGTCTTAAAAGCAAAAGGGAAGCTTGATGGGACCCCATTCTATGAGGTAACGATGAAGCAAGTCAAGCAAAAGTTACATCGAGATTTGCCACCAACTACCATCTGGGGGTATAACGGCATGTATCCTGGCCCTACCTTTGAAGTAAGGAGAAACCAGCCTATCTTTGTTAAGTGGGAAAACAAATTGCCCTATGAACACCTGCTACCGGTTGATCGAACCGTTCATGGTGCAGAACCAGATAAACCTTCTGTAAGGACGGTTGTACATTTGCATGAAGGACGGGTTAGTCCGGAAAGCGACGGCTATCCAGAGGCATGGTTTACGAGAAATTTTGAAAATGTTGGGCCAAAATTTGTCCATGAAGTTAACTTTTACCCAAACTGTCAGCGTCCTGCAACGCTATGGTATCATGATCATGCCCTTGGAATCACACGTTTGAACGTTTACGCAGGGCTTGCAGGCATTTATCTCCTCAGAGATGAAGAAGAGGAAAAATTGAATCTACCCAGTGGAAAATTTGAAATTCCACTGGTTATCCAAGATCGTTCGTTCTATCCTTCTGGTGAATTATTCTACCCTACTCAGCCAGGCCATAAGCCGCCCCCGGCACCACAGCCTCCACCACCAGCAGATTCCAAATTACCGAATCCATCCGTGGTCCCGGAGTTTTTCGGTAACACTATTTTAGCCAATGGAAAAGTATGGCCTTTCCTTGAAGTCGAGCCTCGGAAATATCGATTCCGTATCCTTAATGGCTCTAATGCGCGTTTTTACCGAATAAGACTAAGTTCCGGACAAGATTTTGTTCAAATCGGCACGGATGGAGGACTTTTGGATAAGCCAATAACGATATCCCAAATCATCCTTGCACCGGCTGAACGTGTCGATGTCATTATTGATTTTGCTATTCACAAAGGTCAAAGTATCATCTTAACCAATGACGCAAATACTCCATTTCCTAACGGTCTAGAGCCCACCGAAGACGTGAAGCAGATCATGCAATTTCGTATCAAACAAAAACTCTCCAAACCTGACAAGAGTAAAATCCCAGCAAAGCTAAGCTGCGTGGAACAACTTGATCATAGAAATGCCATAATCATCCGAAAAAATACCTTAGTTGAAGCTAAAGATAGTTTCGGCCGTCCGAAATTATTATTAAATAACCTGAAGTGGGATCACCCACACCTTACTGAAACCCCATATAATGGAACGATAGAGATTTGGGAGCTTTACAATACGACAATGGACACTCATCCTATTCACTTGCATCTTGTGAATTTTCAAATCTTAAATCGCGCTGGGTTTATTGGTAATCCCAATGGTACTAATCTTAAAGTCGGATCACCACATCCACCCGATCCAAGTGAGAGGGGATGGAAGGATACCATCCGTGCCAATCCAGGGGAGGTTACCCGTATCATCGCACGATTTGGTCCTTTTAAAGGTATTTACCCGTGGCATTGTCACATCCTTGAACACGAAGACCATGATATGATGAGACCATTTGAAGTTCTGGATAATCAGAGCTTCAACCCGTGTAAGCCTTTTGGTGGAGAATGTCCTGATGATTCATTATCTCAATGTTTTGAATGCAATAAACACTCGAAAAACTGAAAACCGTAGCAGATTCTATAATAATTAACGGAGGCCAATTACTATGGCAGAAATCAAATTTGAAATCAAAGAAACCGTAGGTAGTATATCACAGTCCCCTAAAGGCTGGAATAAGGAACTTAATCTGATTAGCTGGAATGGTAAAGAACCCAAATACGATTTACGAGATTGGGCACCTGAACATGAAAAGATGGGGAAGGGTGTTACGTTGTATGCTGAGGAATTAAGGGCTCTAAGAGATTTATTGAACGGGATGGGATTGTAGTAAGTAAGGATTTGGTACACTCCATGGAAGAGAATAAATCTCTTGTGAAAAGCGCACTGCTTTTGCTAGTTTGTATATGTTTTTGAGACAAAATAAATATAAGTTAATCGTCCCTCCGAAAAGGGCAGAGGATTTTTCCGTTCAAATCGTGGATCCGGAACAGCTGGATGTAACCTTTGAGGAAATTGTTACTTGGTTTCAAAAATGGACGGAAGTGGATTATTAAAGATGTGCCATTTGGTGCATCTTTTGCTTGTTTTTGTTATAAACAATTGCTCAAATGTAAATTGCTTTTCCACCCAAACTTGTTTAGTTCCTGAATGACAACCCACTTTCCTCCAGTGCATCCCTAAGTTTAGGTATTGAAGCAGGCCCCATACCGTGAAATTGCAAAATCTCCTTTTCGCTATATGTAGATAGTTTCTGTAAAGAAGTAATCCCATTGTTTTCTAATGCTCGTCTTGCTGGTGCCGATAGTAATGAAAGAAAACCTTCGATAGGTTTTCTTTCTTGCTCACAGGTCGGACAAGTTGGGCATTCACTGCTTTTATAATAGTTATGTCCCTTATTGCAGGTTCTTAAAGTTTTTTCTGATGACGCCATTTTAAACAGATCTCCTTTACTATTTAATTGCCCATAGTCCAATGATCCCTGATACGATAAAGCTATGGTTTAAAATTCCCCTTTTCGCAATGCTTCATTAAGTGAATGGAGTTCAGACTCGATGGCTGCTAATTGTTTTTCTAAAGGAGACAGAATCCCTTTGACGTTTTCCAATTTTTCAAGGTCATTCTGCAGTCGAACATATTCAAATTTTAATTCGCGGATTTTATATTCAATTTCTTTTTTATTCATGTTACCCATCCCTTTGTCCTAATGTAAGTTAATATGATTATACCATTTGGGAGAGTGTGCAAAAATAGTGAGATCCAATCATGTACCATTTTATGTATCTAAATATTTTTTATAATTATCATCAATCATTGCTGGTTCAATAAATAGGAAAGATGCCCACTCTTGCTGCATTAAATTGAAGGCGAGAGAGGGCATCTTTTTATGAAATTAATGCTCATTTTGGGGGGAAAGGTGAAGTTGAAAATCCTTTATCAAAAACTATGAAGGGCTAATCTTTAATAGAATGACTGGGATTAGTTCTTAATCAAAGCTATGAAGGACTAATCTTTAATAGAAAGACTGGGATTAGTCCTTCATCAAGGCTATGAAGGACTAATCTT
>NZ_AJLS01000116.1 GCF_000307875.1 Neobacillus bataviensis LMG 21833 | reverse complement strand
TTCGTGTTTCCTTTATCTCAGTTGGAGCGCTCCAGGCCATACGCCGCTGAACAGGGCGCTTACGCTTTTCCTATTGCTTAGTTGGTGTAAATGGTTTCATCCATAATAAAATAAAAAAGGTCATACAAATATAGCCAAATAATGGATACAAATAGGATAGCAGCGTACTGTAATTCACTAAACTAATGAGATAGGAAACAGCAAAAATGATTGTAACCGATACAAGCGTTGGAATACGGATATATTGCTGCAGCTGTCTGTCAAGTCCAAATACATTTCCAATCACAGACGTGAAGATTTCTCCAAAAATGACAAGAACAAATATCCAATATAAAAACGGAGCAACGTTTTTCATAATAATCGCCATTGGGATGTCATACAACTCAAGGTTAGGTAGCATAACCAACGTAAAATGGCTGCCAATTAATATGAGTGTCAACGCAAGACCTCCTAGAATTCCTCCCCATTTAATCGTCCAATCATCCTTAACCTCTGTGGCAACGGGGACCAGAACTGCCTGTGCCAAACCCAAATTTAAGGCAGCATATGAAAATGGAGCAATCACACTCTTCCATCCGTCTGTTGCATGTGGAATAAACAAAAAGCGATCTAAAAAGTTCGGCATTCTTAGTGATAAAAACATCAGGATTAAACTAAAGGTAATCATTAATGGAACAACGAAGGTATTTACCGCAAAAAGCCCCTTTGTCCCAACAAGCATGACCAGATAAGAAAGAAAAATGGTTAGAAACACACCAAGATTTTTTGGCAAGCCAAGCTGTTCTTCAAAGACGGCTCCAGCCCCGGCCAGCATGACAGCACTTACTCCAAGCAGCATAAAGAGCATAAAGAAATTGATGATACTGCCCGCCCATTTTCCAAATAGATGCTCGTTAAATTCTTGATAGGATTTTGCCTCGATTTGTGCCGCCATTCGCATCATCTTCGAACCAATACTGACAAAAAGATAGCCGCTCATTAATATACTAATAAAGCCAAAGAAACCAAACCGTGAAAAAAATTCCACGATTTCCTTCCCAGTGGCGAATCCAGCTCCAACTACTGTACCTACATAAACTGCCGCAATTTGAAAAGCTTGAGTCCAATTCCTCTTCACACCATCTCCCCCTTATCATCAATATATGATTATAGGGACAAACAAAGACGAGCTTTTTTCCTTTATTGGCAACGATTGCTATAAACAAATTACTTGAAAGTCAAAAAAGGTCAGAGTATACTATGGTCATAAGGTCAAAGATAGTCAAAGTCAAATTATTAAAAGCACAAAACCAAGGAGGTTATGTTCAATGCTTTGTCAACAATGTAATCAAAATCATGCAAATATACAATTAACGATGAATCTTAACGGTCAACGGAAAGAAATAAAACTTTGTCATGAATGTTACAAAAGAGAAAAACAAGCTTTAGGGGCTGGTTTTGGTCACAATATGAATTCATTCCCAAACTTTCCTTTTGAAAACCTATTTATGTCAAATGGCATGCCATACGGTCAGGATATGACAGGACAACAACCACCACAAGGTGAGCGAAAAACAGCACATGGCGGCTTTATCGATCAATTCGGCCGGAATTTAAGCACGATGGCAAAGGCAGGTCTAATTGACCCTGTCATTGGTCGTGATGAAGAAATAAAACGAGTAGTCGAAATTCTGAACAGAAGAAACAAAAACAATCCGGTTTTAATTGGTGAACCTGGTGTCGGAAAAACCGCTATTGCTGAGGGGCTTGCTATGAAAATTGCAAACGGCGATGTTCCAGGCAAATTACGTAATAAAGAAGTCTACTTGCTAGATGTTGCCTCCCTTGTTGCCAACACTGGCATTCGCGGACAATTTGAGGAAAGAATGAAGCAATTAATTTCTGAATTACAGGAGCAAAAAAATATCATTCTGTTTATCGATGAAATTCATTTACTTGTTGGTGCAGGTTCTGCTGAAGGCTCCATGGATGCGGGGAACCTATTAAAACCTGCGCTTGCACGAGGCGAACTACAGGTAATCGGCGCGACAACATTAAAGGAATACCGTCAAATTGAAAAGGATTCCGCATTAGAACGCCGCTTCCAACCTGTGCATGTCCTTGAACCAGCCTCAGAGGCGGCAATTGAAATCTTAAAAGGAATTCAAAAGAAATATGAAGATTACCATGAAGTCACCTATTCTGAGGAAGCAGTTAAGGCCTGTGTTCAATTGTCACAGCGCTATATTCAAGACCGCTTCTTACCCGACAAGGCAATCGATTTGCTTGATGAGGCAGGATCGAAACTAAATCTAACTTCCGATTATAAAAACAATGAGCAGATTGAGTCACGTCTCAATGAAATTTCAGTTGAAAAAGAAGATGCTCTTAAAAGTGAACAATATGAAAAGGCTGCAATCCTGAGAGATGAGGAGGCTAAACTAGAAAAGGAACTAAATAATGATTTTAGTTCAGAAAGACCAATTGTTACTGTCTCCCATATTCAAGAAATAATCGAACAAAAAACAGGAATTCCAGTCGGAAAACTGCAGCAGGATGAACAGCTTAAAATGAAAGCATTAGAAGAAAACCTAAAATCTAAGGTTATCGGTCAGGAAAAGGCTGTAAAAAAGATAGCAAAGGCGATTAGACGCAGCCGTGCCGGTTTAAAATCTAAACATCGTCCAATTGGCTCCTTCCTCTTTGTCGGCCCGACTGGGGTTGGTAAGACAGAGTTATCCAAGACTCTTGCCGAAGAATTATTTGGCACCAAGGATTCCATGGTTCGTCTAGATATGAGCGAATATATGGAGAAACACAGTGTATCAAAACTGATTGGTTCACCACCTGGCTATATTGGTCATGATGAGGCCGGTCAGCTTACAGAAAAAGTGCGCAGAAACCCATATAGCATCATTTTATTGGACGAAATTGAAAAAGCACATCCTGACGTTCAGCATATGTTTCTGCAAATCCTTGAAGATGGACGGCTTACTGACAGTCAGGGAAGAATTGTCAGCTTTAAGGATACGGTTATTATTATGACAAGTAATGCAGGTGTCAGCCATAAAACGGTTCATGTTGGATTTGGCACAAATGAAATCATCGAAGAGGCAAGTATTCTTGACTCCCTTGGTAGTTTTTTTAAACCGGAATTCTTAAATCGTTTTGATAGTATTATTGAATTTAACACACTCAATCAAGAACATATATTGACCATTGTCGATTTAATGCTGTGTGAATTACAAGAAAGATTACGTGAACAAAACATTGAAATAACAGTCACCATGGAAACAAAAGAAAAATTAGCTGAACTTGGCTACCACCCTGCTTTTGGGGCACGTCCGCTTCGAAGGGTCATCCAAGAACAGCTGGAAGACAAGATTGCTGATTTTATTTTAGAAGAGCATGATGTTAAAAAATTAGCAGCTGTTGTTGAAAATGGAGAGTTGAAAGTTGTTCCTGAAGTTGTAGCAGTATAAGATTAAAAAGCGAAGCCGCAAATCATTATGCGGCTTCGCTTTTTTGCTGTTAAAGTTTCTGATCTTCGACTGAATTTAACCAGTTCTCAATGACACCAACTACTGATTCAACACAGCCATCCTCAAATGGGGAAATTAAATTGGCTGCCTCAACTAATTTGGTAAATGACATGCTGCCGCCCAGCTTACATAGCTTTACATAATCCGCCCAAGCCGCTTCCTGATTCTCTCTTGAACGCTTCCAGAATTGAAAGGCACATATCTGCGCAAGCGTATAATCAATATAATAAAACGGTGAATTAAAAATATGACCCTGACGCTGCCAGAAACCGCCGTTTTCTAAATACTCATTGCCATCATAATCTTTATGCGGCAAATATTTTTTCTCTATCTTACGCCATTTGAGCTTACGCTCTTTTGGCGAAGCCTCAGGATTTTCATATACCCAGTGCTGGAATTCATCAACGGAAACTCCATATGGTAAGAATAATAAGGCATCGCTTAGGTGTGAAAATTTATATTTGTCCGTATCCTCTTTAAAGAACAATTCCATCCACGGCCATGTAAAGAATTCCATACTCATTGAGTGAATTTCACAGGCCTCATAGGTTGGCCAATTATATTCTGGAATCTCAAAGTGGCGGCTAGAATAAACCTGGAAGGCATGGCCAGCCTCATGTGTCAATACATCAATATCACCTGATGTACCATTGAAATTGGAAAAAATAAATGGTGCTTTATAATTTTCAATAAACGTACAATAACCCCCACCTGCTTTACCTTTTTTCGCAACAAGATCCATTAGTTTATTATCCTGCATAAAGCGGAAAAATGTACCCGTTTCTTCTGATAGATCCTCATACATTTTTTGGCCGTTTTCAATAATCCATTCCGGACTGCCTTTTGGTACAGCATTTCCCGTCTGAAAATTAAATCCTTCATCATAAAACTTTAATTTGTCGAGCCCGATCCTTTCCTGTTGCCTCATCTTTAATTTAGTTGCAATCGGAACAATAAAGTCCTTCACCTGAGCTCGGAAATTTGCTACCATTTCGGCGTTGTAATCTGTTCGCATCATTCGATAATAGCCAAGTTCAACAAAGTTTTTATAACCAAGCGCTTGGGCAATTTCCGTTCTCACATTAACCAGATCATCATAAATACGGTCAAGATCCGCCTCATGCTTTGCAAGGAAGGCAAATTTTGCCTCGGTTGCGCGTTTTCTCATTTCTCTGTCAGTCGACTCCGTGAATGGTTCCAATTGGGCAAGCGTTCTTTCTTCGCCCTCAAAATCTATTTTCGCAGAAGCTAACAGCTTCGTATATTCCGTTGACAAGCGGTTTTCCTTCTGTAATAAAGGGACAATTTCCGGCTTAAAGGTCTTAAGCTGCCCTTCAGCAAGTGCGAATAGCTGCCTCCCCCACTTTTCTTCAAGCTGCTTACGGAATTTTGAGTCAATAAGTGCATGATAATACTTAGTCACTAACCCTTCAATTTCAGGCTGGACTTCATCCATATAATCCTGTTCCAGCTTATAAAATTCATCGTTCGTATCAATCGAATGACGAATATAACAAAGATTGAACATTGTACCAAGATCATTTCTAAGCTTATTAATCTCATTCATGACCTGGCTTTGTTCCTCAATAGATGCTGAATTTTTAAAGCGTTCAATCTCAGCTATAAATTTTGCCGTTACCTCTTCTAACTTTGGTCGTACGTATGTATAGGTTTCAAAGCTCATTTTATAATCCCCCTATTTCTAAATTTTCCAACTAAATTATTTCGACACTATTTATTACTATTCCTTCAATCAAAAAAAATACGACCAAATGGCCGTATTAAAATTTACCCGCTGGCAATCCTAACTTTTTCAACAGCTCAATCGCTTCCGTTTTTTCTGAATCAGTAAGGCTCGACATGAGCGTATCGATTTGTTTTGCATGTTCAGGAAATATTTCTTGAATAAAACTTTCCCCCGCATCTGTTATTTGTGCATATGTTACCCTCCGGTCTTTCGGACAGGCAATTCTTCTTAAAAATCCTTTTTGTTCAAGCTTATCAACCACATAAGTAATACTGCCACTAGCGAGCAAAATTTTTCCACCGATTTGCTGCATCGGCTGATCACCTTTGTGATAGAGAAGTTCTAATACAGCAAATTCTGTTGGATTTAAACCATTCGCCTGGATGACTTTATTTACATGTTCATTAATCGCTTTATATGCTCGGGAAAGGACAATAAATAGCTTTAATGATTTTGCAACCGAATCATTTTCCATAATAACGCATCCTTTTAAGTTTTTAATATAATAGTTCTGGTTATAGAACCATCGTTTAAAATTATCTCGATTTCAAAGCTATTATAAAAAACTTTTTAATTTCTGTCAATTTCATTTAATCCAACAGGAATATTTCGGTAATAAGGTGAAACTTCTGATATAATAAAAACGCTATTATTTAAAGATCAAATTGAGGTACTTACATGAAAAATCGTAAAGGCAATTTTTTAATCTATTTTATCGTGGTGATCATGCCTGTTTTCATTCTAGGCTTATACTATTTTTATGATATTTTAAAAGAAAATGACTTGGAAAGAAAAAAAGACGCCTTATGGGTCGCCTCTATTTATCAAAAAAACTGGGATCAATTCATTAGCGAAACGAAAACAAGCCTAGATATACTCTCCCTATCCGCCAAGGAAAACCTAGATTCTCCTAAGAAAATGGAACCATTACTTATAAAGGTAAACCAAAACGACCCCCGGTATGGAGGACTGTACCTGCTAAATGAAAAAGGATATTTATTATCGGGCTCTGTTCCATTGCGAGATGAAGCTGATTTTCCCAAACTACCATTTATACAAGAGGTTATCAGCACAAAAGATACAATCATTTCTAAACATGAAGAAATTCTTAAAAACAACCAAAGAATTATTGGATTAGCTAAACCCGTTCTCGATGAAAATGGCGAATTAAAAGCCATTCTCATTGCGGATTTGCGGATTGATTATATGAGGAACCTGATAAAGGTTCTTACACCCGAAACCAAGCTATATGTTGTGAATGGCGGGAAAACTGCAATCCTTGAAATGAATGTAACCAATGAGGAAATCAGAGATGATAACACTTGGGTTACATCACCAATGGATCGAATACCATGGAGTATAAAAGTGAAAATTGCAGAACGAAATTATAAAGAAATTGGGAAAACATTAAGTAAGGTTTTATTTATCATCCTTGTAATTACACATATCCTTTATTTACTAATTGAATATCTTCTATTAAGAAGATTTGCACGTAAAGAAAGAAAGCAAAATGAACTGCAGAAGCTCGAATTAGTTGGCACTTTAGCTGCAAGCACGGCGCATGAAATTCGAAATCCTTTGACAGGAGTAAAAGGATTAATCCAGCTCCTTAGTGAAAAATATACCGCCCCTGAGGATCGCTATTATTTCGATGTCATTAACTCTGAGCTAAAACGGATTAATGAAATCGTTAGTGAGTTTTTAATCCTTGGTAAACCGACTGCACAATTGACAAATAATATTAATTTAGTCGAAACACTTGAAGAATTGAAGCCACTTATCATATCTGAGGGAAATTCACACAATGTAGAATGTAACTGGCAATTTCCTAGTGAACCAATCATCGTTAAGTGTGTTAAAGACGAAATGAAACAAGTCATCTTAAACCTAACAAAAAATGCGTTTGAATCATTCGAAAAACCTGGAATTCTAGTAATTAGGCTGCAAAAACATGGAAACGATTTCTGTACACTTGAAATTAGTGACAATGGTAAAGGAATACCGAAAGTTGAGTTGAATAAAATATTTCTTCCTTTTTATACCTCAAAAGAAACAGGAACTGGTCTTGGACTGGTTATTTGTAAACGGATCATAAACTCATTTGGCGGCAGTATCCAAATTGAGAGCAAAGAAAAGATCGGAACCACTGTTAGAATTATTTTACCTATTTAAAATAAAACGAGGCCAATTGTGGTCTCGTTTTGTTTATTTTCCCTATTTACAATTTGAATATTTCGAAATTAGAAATAAATATTTCTTATTTTAATCATTCAGTAGTAAAATAGGATAGAAAAATAGTTCGTCATTTTATCTTAAGGAAGTGATTTTCCTCCATGAGTCAACAAGCTGTATTACAAGCAAAAGCTCCAAAAGCCTCCGAATCAACGATATATAAAATTCTTATTATTATCGGGCTGTGCCATTTATTGAATGATGCCATTCAAGCTGTTGTACCGGCTATGTTTCCCATTTTAGAAAAATCAATGGGATTAAGCTTTACCCAGCTAGGGATTATCGCATTTTCCTTAAATATGGTCTCATCTGTTATGCAGCCTGTCGTTGGCATGGTAACGGACAAAAAGCCAATGCCCTATGCCTTACCAATAGGACTCACGTTTACTTTATTCGGCATTCTTGGGTTGGGGTTTGCTTCAAGTTTTGCGATGATTGTCTTGTCTGTTCTGTTCATTGGTCTCGGTTCCGCAGTTTTTCATCCCGAAGGTTCACGGGTAGCTTATATGGCTGCCGGAAGTCGCCGGGGGCTTGCACAATCCATTTATCAAGTTGGGGGCAATACCGGGCAGGCATTAGCTCCTGTCATCACTGCACTTATTTTGGTTCCCCTCGGACAGATTGGTGCCTCCTGGTTTACGATTGTAGCCGCTCTTGCCGTCATATTGCTAGTTTATATCGCCAATTGGTATAAACAGAGATTGATAGCAAGACCAAATTTAGGAAAGAAAAAGAGTATAAGTGTAGGAAAGAAGGAAGGGTTATCCAAAGAGGTTAAAAAGACATTGTCGCTGATTCTGTTATTAATCTTTGCAAGAACGTGGTATTCTTCCGGCATTACCAATTTCTACACATTTTTTGCGATTAAAGAATATGCCCTTACGATTAAAGAATCACAGGTCTTTTTATTCGCCTTTTTACTTTCTGGGGCGGTTGGTACCTTCTTTGGCGGGCCGCTCGCAGATCGCTTTGGAAAGAAAAATATTATTTCCTTCTCAATGTTAGCAACCGTGCCCTTTTCTATTCTTATACCCTATGTTCCACCAACAATAGCCTTTATCTTCCTTATTTTAACCGGATTTATTTTAATGACCAGTTTTTCCGTTACCGTTGTGTATGCACAAGAATTAGTCCCTGGAAAAATTGGCACAATGTCTGGTTTGACGGTTGGTCTTGCGTTTGGAATGGGGGCAATTGGTTCAGTTGGTCTTGGGTACATTGCAGACTTGATTGGATTACAAACGATGATTACATGGCTTGGTGTCCTGCCATTGCTAGGATTAATCGCATTCGCCCTTCCAACAGACCAGAAGGTTTGGGAATGGAATAACCCGAAATAAAGGATGGGCATCGTGCCCATCCTTACATTATTTTCTTGGATATTTTCTTTTTGTAATAAGGATACGAATGCCTTGTTTTTGTCATCTTTATGAAAACGCTTAAATTATTTGAAAAGTTTTAACATTTATCACACAAAAAAGGAGGCAAAGTTTCATATAATATAGATAAAACCTATAAAGGAGGAAAACAGAGATGAAAACTCCAAATTATCATGACTTTTATGAAAAGGCCTTAATTCCGATTGGTTTAAATGACCAGCTGTCTTTAAAGGATGATGAGGCAATCAATCCTGATTCGCCTTCAACACATTGGTTAATTGCTGTAGAAGGGGTGCAGCTCCCGCAGTCAAAGATATTTTACCATTGGAAAGTAAGTATCTACCCGGCTGATAGTGATGGCGATTTTAATTGGAAAAAACCTTATTATTGTACAACTAATATGAGGTTAATTGATGATGCAATTGCACTAGCTACCTCATTAACAACAGCAAGCAAAAATGATGAACTTACCAAAGTAACACTATTAGAGAAAATAAGCTAACCCCCTAATTACTTACCTTTTGCTTCACCTTCTTTTTACCCCCACTTGTGAAAAAACCTACATATAGTGATAAAAGCAAAACCACCCGTTTAAAGTAGAAGTTTCCTACCATAAAAAAGTGCTGTCTGCATAAATCGCAAACAACACTTTTCAAAATCTTCTTTATGCCAATCGGAACACAATCCCATGTCCGCCTTTAGGGTATTCCCATTTTATGTTCTGGTATGGACAGCCAATGCGGCAGCTGCCACATTCATGACAGCCTTCGTACCCTACTTGCATGCGGGTTCCTTCCCACTTATAAACTTCAGCTGGGCAAAATACTGTACAAATTTTATCGGGACATTGAGTCATGCAAACATCATGGTCAAGGATCGTCAAATGGGACTTCGTATCACACTTAAACCTGAGGAGGTACTGTTTTTCCTCGATATTCTTCGTTGACATTATTTCACCGCCTTCCAAGCTCGATAAATATCTTGCAATACTCGAAGCGTTCCTTTTTCGGCTGTTACACTCTTCATGATTTGTTTTTGTTTTTCTCGCTTTGTAGTGCCATCAACTGTGAAGAATTTACTCATGGCTTTGTTCATCATTGGGACATATTCATTAAAATATTGCGGATACTTCTCAAATGTATGGGCCGCGTCTTTGTATTTCTCTAAGTCCTTTATGATAAAACTATCGTAAAGCTTCTCACGGTAAATATTTAAGTTAGCCTCTGTATAGCCTCCTCTGGCTTTAGCCTCAAGTATCGATTCCGCCGCCAACAGCCCTGAATGCATTGCCATGTTCGAACCTTCACGATGGATGGCATTAACAAGCTGTGCAGCGTCCCCTACGACTAGAACACCATTCCCAGCTACCCTTGGTACGGAACGATACCCGCCTTCTGGAATAAGATGGGCAAGATATTCCGCTGATTCCCCTCCGGCAATAAACGGTTGGACCATCGGGTGTTTTTTCAGGTAGTCAAGAAGCTCATATGGCTTTAATTTTGCTTTAATCATACTTGATAGGGTTGTACCTACCCCGATATTTAAACTGTCTTTATTCGTATATAGAAAAGCTGTCCCAAGGTTCCCCTTTGTTGAATCGCCAAAAATTTCGATTGTACACCCTTGGTTATCCTCCAAGTTAAAGCGGTCATTGATTTTTTCTTTTGGCAGATTAATAACTTCCATTACCGTTAAAGCAACTTCATCTGGACGGAATTCTTTATGAAAGCCTAATTGTTTGGAAAGAAGTGAATTTACTCCATCGGCAAGGACAACAACATCTGCATAAACCTCGCCATCCGGACGGTCGGTGCGCACACCTACAACCTTCCCGTTTTCAACAATACATTCGGTCACAACCGTTTCGTTAATCAGAAGCGCTCCAGCCTCTACAGCCTTTGCCGCAAACCATTGGTCAAACTGTGCCCGCAGCACAGTAAAGTTATTATAGGGTTCAACTGCCCATTCAAGGCCCTTATAACCGAATTGTACGACTGATTCCTTATCCATCATCCAAAAACGCTGCTCAACCACAGGTCTCTCAAGCGGTGCCTCCTTCCAAAACTCGGGAATTAGCTCTTCCATTTGCTTGCGGTATAGGACTCCCCCCATAACATTCTTAGCCCCTGGGTATTCTCCTCTTTCAATAAGCAAGACGTTTAGCCCATTTTTGGCACATGTTAAGGCACATGAGGTACCTGCCGGCCCTGCTCCAACTACGATGACATCAAATTTTTCAGGCATAACTTATTTCACCGCCTTTTTCAGATCTCAGCTGTTTAAATTGTTCGATTAGTTTAGGTACGATTTCCATTGCATCTCCTACAATTCCATAAGTTGCCACATCAAAAATAGGGGCATTTGGATCCTTATTGATAGCAATGATGAACTCGGAATTTTTCATTCCAACTACATGCTGAATCGCTCCAGAAATGCCTATTGCAAAATAGATTTTCGATGTTACGGTTTCTCCCGTTTGACCAACCTGCTGATCGTGAGGCAGCCAGCCTGCTTCGACCACGTCACGTGTGCCGCCAACACTGGCTCCGATTGTTTCAGCCAGTTCATGGATGAGCTGGAAATTTTGTAAGTCACCCATCCCTTTTCCACCGCAGACGATAACATGGGCATCGGCTAAATTTGCCTTTTTTGTTACGTCATTCACAATTTGCAATACTTTTGTGCGCATATCTTCTTCTTTTAGATCTATTTTCTCTTCAATGACTTTGCCAAGTCTCTTGCTATCCGGCTCTAATGCCTTCATGACCTTTGGTCTTACGGTTGCCATTTGCGGCCGATGTTTCTTACAGAGGATAGTTGCCATAATATTACCGCCAAATGCCGGCCTGCTCGCCTCTAACAATCTATTATCCACATCTACATCAAGCATCGTTGTATCAGCAGTTAATCCGGTACTTAAATCTGTTGCCACAGCACTTGCTAAGTCTTTTCCATTTGGTGTTGCCCCATAAAGGATAATTTCCGGCATATATTTTTGGGCAAGCACCATAACTCCTTGCATATAAGACTCTGTCCTGTAATTTTTTAGTACAGGATGATCAATCAAATACACTTTATCAGCCCCATAGGAAATGACCTGGTTCGCTAATGGTTTAATCTCGCTTCCTAGTAAAAATCCCGCTAATGGAACTTGTAATTTATCAGCTAACTTTCTGCCAGCACCAAGCAATTCTAATGAAACGCCTTCGATTTTAGCATCGTTCTGTTCGATGAATACCCAGACTCCACGATAATCGTCTAGATTCATGTAAATCCCTCCCTGCCCAAAAGATAAGCTTTATTATTTAGATGTCTGTACCGTTAATAGATCCCTTTTCTCCATTAGGATTTCCATGAGCTGACCAACCTGCTCATCAGCAGAACCTTCTAATCTTTTACCACCTTCAGGTCGTGGAGGTGTAAACATTTTACCAACAATAGTTGGTGAGCCTTTTAGTCCAAGCTGTGTACGCTCTACATTTTCCAGATCACTTACTGCCCAAATAACGGGTTCGTATCTCGCAGCTTTAATCATGTTCGTCATTGGTGAATATTCGATCGCATTGATTTCTTTTTCAACAGTTAATAAGCATGGCAATTCTGCCTGAATTAATTCATGACCGCTTGTCAGCTTTCGTTTAATTAATACTGTTTTTTCCTTTTGGTTAACTTCCGTAACTTCGATTACATTGGTAACCGGGGGAATATCCATTCTCCTTGCGATACCTGGCCCAACCTGTCCAGTATCACCATCGATGGCATGTTTTCCGCAAATCACCATATCCACTGGGAGATCCTTACTGATTCGTTCCAGTGCCTTTGACAGGGCATAACTAGTTGCAAGTGTGTCTGCCCCAGCGAAGGCGCGGTCGGAAATTAAATAACCTCTATCTGCCCCTATTTCAATACTTTTTTTAATAACTGCAGTTGCCTGCGGTGGGCCCATTGACAATACGGAAATAGTACCACCCGTTTTTTCCTTAATTTTGACGGCCTCTTGAACCGCATGAGCATCGTAAGGGTTCAAAATGGCTGGCGCACTTCGGCGGTCGAGTGTGTTTGTTTTTGGATTAATTTTAATAATTTTTGTATCAGGGACTTGTTTGACACATACGACAATGTGCATGTAGGACTTTCCCTCCTCCATATAATCTAAGAATGTTGAAAGCGTTTGCTTCCTTTGGTTATTAAAAATGCTTTTATTAACGATATATGTATCGCAACATTAGCATAGTACCAAACAATGAGAGTTTTCTATTTTTCTTTGGTGTTTAACATAAAAATAAAATCACGGGAAAGCCTTTTTACAACCTAATGCAGTTCTATAAAGTGGATTTTAAAAAAAGTAGTTGAAGTACTAACTTGTTGTGGTATGAATTGCAGTTGATCTTGTTGTGTGTTTTAGTAAATACTACTAATATAACTATATGAAATATTGAGATATAAACAATGATAAAAATCACAGCTTGTCAAATATTGTTGATTTTAATCATTGGGGGTTAGGATTTGAAAAATAGGGGGGACAAGGAGAATGGCTAGAAAGATATTTGCATTTTGTTTGGTTTACAAAATGCGCCGGAAGGCCTTCATATCACGTTACGTTTTCATTAATTATCCAATTAATAAATGAAAGGCCTTCATTCATGCACCTTAACAGGTGCTTTCCAAATGCTCATTAAACTAACACTTTGGGCCAAACCATAATCATTTGTTTAAAAGCAAATTTAACTTCTTCATTTTGTCTTAAAGTTTGCCCAACGGCCCTTTGGTACTCATTGATTAATTCATCAAGCTCTTGGCTGTATTTTATTGTTTCTTCACTCGTAAAGCCTGATTTTTTTGCGCTTTTGATCATTAGTTCTCTTTTTACCTTTATCTCTGCAATCATCTCAGATTGACTATTACTATGCTTGTACAATGTTATCCTCCTACTCTAGCAAAAACATACTTGAATCCACTAAAAAAATAGACTACTTGAAGAATTATTGCAAGAATTTCTTTAAAAGTAAATACATTCGCAAAAGTAGACAAAACATTCTATTTCTTTTGTTTTTCGACAAATTCCTCCGTGTCTTTCTTGTAATTACGACAGAATCCTTTGAAAACAAAAAAAGCTAACGGAATCCGCCAGCTATTTTTTTCTTAATTATTCACTTTTTCTGTTTCATAGATGGGTACCCAGCCTTCTGTTGTTACAAAGATTCTTACGGCAACAACTTTCCGGTCATCTTCAAGCGTAAAGTAGTGTCTTGTATTTTCAGGAACTGAGATTAGGTCACCAGGATTTAAATGTACTTCGAAAAATTCACTATCTTTGCCTTGGATAACAAACACTCCATGTCCGCTCACAATAAATCGGACTTCATCATCCGTATGATGGTGCTCATTTTTAAAATTTGTAAGCAGGGTATCGAGATTTGGTGTATTTTCAGATAAAGAAATCACATCTTGAGCCTTGTAGCCTCGTCTTGTGGAAATATCAGCGATTTCATCGCCAAAAGTAGTGAGAATTTCCTCTTTTTCTTCATCGCTCAAAAGATATTTTTCGACTAGCGACGTTGGGAGTTTACGAATATCCCATTTTTCATAAATAACCTCTTGTGATGCAAGGAAGCTTGCTACTGTTTCTTGTTCGTGAATTTGGTCCTCTTTGTTTTGGAATGTAATATATGCCATTTTTATCTCTCCTCTTTAATTCTGTGTTAGACAACTTTATACAATTGATATGGTTTGTGTTCTAATAATCGTAATTGGTAACGGAATAGAAATTCGGAAGCCTCAAGAATTTTTTTTGCTTCAAAAGCGTTCCTTCCCCATACTGTAATTCCATGGTTTCGGATCAAAACAGCACCAGTATCCGCTAATACATGTTCTGAAAATTTATCTGCTAAAGTTGGAATATGGGCATAGTTACGGATAATTGGGATTCTTAAAACTGCATCCTCTTCCCACTTATCGAAAGCCTTAATGAGCTCTTGCCCAGTAAATGTCACCTCACCATGATCTCCATAAACTTCAGAAATGACGTTATTATCAATGGTATGGACATGAAGGCTGCAGCCTGCATTCGTCCTGCGGTAAATTTCCAAATGCAGCAATGTCTCTGCTGAAGGCTTTAAATGGGTGTCGCAGGCAGCACGGCCGAATTCGTCAACAAGTAAAAAATCTTCGTCCGTTCGCTTCCGTTTATCCTTACCACTTGCTGTTACCAGAAACCGGAGCGGCTGGTCACTAACTTTAATTGCCAGGTTTCCGCTTGTGCCCATAAACCAATCACGCTCAGCCAGTTCATCCTTTACATCAGCAAGTTCAGTCCATTTTTCCGTTAGCATGATAGCTCACCCACCTCAATTCTTTTATTAATTTCATCGATACAATCGAAGAATGTTTGAAAACCTTGATGGTTAATTCCCCATTCCTCGCATTTTTCCTGTAGTAAATCTCTTGCCAACACAAAATCAGCATGCTTGGCTGCTTCAAGATCAGTTACGGAATCCCCGATGACAATTTTGAAGCTGTCCTCACCACAGTTTAATTGACGAATGATACTCGGCTTACAGCAGCCGCAATCATTATCACACAAGGAATCACATTTATGGGGCCAAAGAATCTCGATGGTCTCTCCTGAAAAATCAGATTCATTACAATAGATTCCATCAAACGGGGCATATTCTGCTAATATCGGCTGTACAAAAAAGTCAATGCCGCCACTTACAATATAAAGTGGTATACTTTTTACCCTTGCAAAATCGACAAACTCCTTAAACCCTGGGCGAATCTTGGCATTTTCAATCGCAAACTTTGTTATATCATCCTTCAAATCACTTGATAATAAAGAAAATAGTTTTCCTACTCCTTCATTGATAGAGATTTTCCTGGAAAGTATTTGATCCTTTAGCTCCAACCACTCTGGAGGGGCAAATTTCTTCATAATGGCGATGATGTTGTCACTTTGTGTTACGGTCCCGTCAAAGTCACAAAAAATGATAGGCTTTGCCATTTAGTGGATCACCTCAGCATTTCCCCAGAGCTGTATTGCCTGTTTTAATTCAGGGTATTGTTCCGCACCTTCTGCCAGCGATTTCCCCTGGAGATTCGTTTCAATCGCTTGTCTAAATGCAAGGCCGCCGCCGCGTGCGCCGTCTGGATGTCCATGGACACCACCGCCGGCATTGATAACAGAATCATTTCCAAAATCACGAATTAATAATGGAACAAGCCCCGGATGGATGCCCGCTGACGGAACTGGAAAGGCCTTTTTAAAACCATCATCCTTCGTTAGCTCAAGCGCAATGGAAATGGCTAAAGGCTTATCTAGTGCCACTGTTCCATATGGTGATGGGAATAACGACAAATCTACTCCAGCATAACGGAGAAGCTTACCAAGCAATAAGGAATGCGCAAAACCATATTCAGCTGAAGAAGTTGAGGCACCACTAACAGCAGGGTGGGCCATAAGCGGCAAACCGATTTCTGGATCTTCCCTTAGCTCCTGTAATACGTCTAAGCCATACGAAAATACATTAAACAGTAGGAGGTCTGCCCCAAGTTCTGAAGCCTTTCTTGCTTTATCACGAAGCTTTGATGTACGTCCAGTAAGGTTTACTGCGTATAGCGTCCTGTGCCCCGTTTGTTCCTTTACCTCATGTAAAACGGCTTTACCGGCAGCAATTCTTTTTTCAAAGGGCGTTAATTCATTTTCAAATAGGATTTCATCATCCTTCACAAGATCCACACCGCCAAGTGCCTGCTGCTTAAGTTGTTCGGATAAAAAATTAAGGTCTTTACCCAGGACTCCTTTAAAAATGCTCATTAACAACGGCCGTTCGTAAACATTAAGTTTTTTGCGTATTCCTTCAATTCCGAATCTCGGCCCTGGGAACAAACCTTTTAAACGCTCGTCAAACTGCAAGTCTAGCAATTTAATTTTCCCATCCAAGGAAAGCTTTCCGAAAACTGTTGTTAAAATGGCTGGCAGATCATTTGAAAAATTAATGGTGGGATACGCAATCCTTATCAGCGATTGATCCCTATTGTCAGTTGGGAACCCCTCAATGGAAATGACCCTGCCTTTATGTTTGCGCAATTGACTTTGCTCTAATTCTGGCAGGTTCGTCCATGATCCAACCGTTAAGCCCAGTGCAATTTCCTCTGCTTTTTTTTCTGGATTTGTTTCATCATGTAATAGATATGTTGCAATTAATTCACTCAACCGTGATCATCCTTCCGTTCAAACATAAAAAACCTCTTCGAAAAGAAGAGGTTAGCATCACAAACTAACATCTTCTCATCTGTCAGCGCATTGCTGCAAGAATTAGCACCGTGCTTAAAACAAAAGTTTTAAGTCGGTTGCCGGGCTTCATCGGGCTTTTCCCTCCGCCTGCTCTTGATAAGAAAACGATTCGTATTTATTTACTTTTTCAAGTTGTTTAACTTTATTTTGTATTATCCCCAGAATAATATAAATTGTCAATCTATTTTTTAAAAATTTCTAAACTACTTATTCTTCTGACTGCTTCAATTAACCGTTCGTCTGTTGTTAATAAACCGACACGAACAAAACCCTCGCCGAATTCTCCAAAACCTATCCCTGGAGCGACCATAATATGCGTTTGATCAAGAAGAATGGTGGCGAATTCCTCAGATGAAAGTCCTTCTGGCACCTTAAGCCAAGCAAAAAATGAGCCCTTTGGTGCAGTGACTTTCCATCCAAGTGATTGAAGACCATCGATTAATATATTCCGCCTGCGTTCATAAAGCTGGTTTAATTCTTTCACACAATCCTGTGGACCTGTTAATGCTTCCGCCGCAGCCTCCTGTATAGCTCCAAATAAACTTACGTACAAATGATCTTGAAGAAGTTCAATAGCTGAAATGACACTTTCATTACCCACAGCAAAACCAACACGCCAGCCTGCCATATTATAGGTTTTAGACAAGGTATAAATTTCAATGCCAATCTCTTTTGCTCCTTCAACCTGCAGAAAGCTTAGTGGTCTTTCACCATCAAATCCAATGGCACCATAGGCAAAATCATGTACAACACATATATCATTCTCACTTGCCAGCTTGACTGTTTCCTCAAAAAATTCAGCAGTAGCCGTGGCTCCTGTAGGATTATTGGGATAATTGAGAAACATTAGCTTTGACTTTGATAAAATCTCTTCAGATAGTTCCCCGTAATCCGGCAAAAAATTATTTCGCTCTCTTAGAGGCATTGTAACCATTTCCGCTTTCGCAAGTGCGACCCCTGACAAATAATCTGGGTATCCGGGGTCGGGAACAAGAATGGTGTCCCCTGGATTTAACAAACACTGAGGGATTTCAACCAGTCCCGCTTTGCCGCCGAATAAAATGGCCACTTCCTTATCAGCATCAAGTGTTACCCCATATTCTCTCAAATAAAAATCAGCAGCAGCCTGTTTTAAATACAGATGTCCCTGGAACGGCGAATATTTATGATTCAGAGGATTTGCTGCGGCTTCCTGAAGCTTTGCAACAATATGTGGGGGGGTTGGCTGATCAGGATTACCTTGACCTAAATTAATCACATCATGTCCCAAGTCAATATATTCTCCGACCTTCTTGACAAGCCCGGCAAAAAACTGTTTAGGAAGACTGTTTAAAATTTCTGATGGTGGGAATTGCTTCATCGTTTTCACCCGCTTCATTAGTTTTCAATAATTTATTTTGAAATTCTAGTGATAAATATTATAACTTTTATATTAACTTGTAAAGTTATTATTCGGAAACTTCTTAAGAGTTGTAGGGTTCCTGTTTTTGGAAGATAGTAAATAGCAGTTTTATAGATAATTTTCAAAATATATTGACATTACGATTATCAAACTGTTATTATTTTTACCGTATTGAATAGTTTTACTCTTATCATGAGCTGGCTGAGGGATTGGCCCTTTGAAGCCCAGCAACCGACCGTAAATTCATTTGTTAAATGGAGCGTTAGTTTAGCGCGGGGGTAATACCCTAATTCGGCACGGTGCTAATTCCAACAGAAGGATTTACTTTCTGAGAGATAAGAGGTGTGACAGACAATTGTCTTCTAGCCTCTTTCAGATGAGAAAGAGGCTTTTTTAGTGCTCAGGTTGCGCTAACAGAGCCTCCATAGAACAAGGAGGAAAAAGGATGAGTCATCTTAAACAAACACATTATGCGCCATTAACTGAAGCAGTGGCTATTGAACTGGCATTAAGTTTAAATTTTTTCACCGAAAATGCTGTACTATCCTGCAAGGAAATTGGGGATGGTAATTTAAATCTTGTTTTTCACATTGTTGATGAACAAGGTAGTAAGGGTCTGATCATCAAACAAGCTTTACCATACGCAAAGGTAGTTGGTGAAAGCTGGCCATTAACATTAAAACGGGCCAAAATTGAAGCAGATGCTTTAAAAACCTTTGGGCAGCTTGCCCCTGATTACGTTCCAACGATTTATTTCACTGATGATGTGTTAGCTGTCACTGTCATGGAGGATCTTTCCCATCTTTTAATTGCCAGAACCGGATTTATTAACGGCGAAACATACCCGCTAATTTCTAAACATTTGGGTGAATATCTAGCAAAAACATTATTCTATACTTCAGATTATGGTTTAGGCCCGTCAGCCAAAAAAGAGCAGGTACAAATGTTTATTAATCCGGAGCTTTGCAAAATAACGGAGGATTTAATTTTTACAGACCCCTATTTTGATGCAGACACAAACTACTTTGAGGATGGCTTACTTTCTGATGTCGAAGCCCTGTGGCAGGATGATGAACTGAGGTTTCAAGTGAATCTGCTTAAAAGAAGCTTTTTAACAGAAGCGGAAGTTCTCTTACATGGGGATTTGCACACTGGAAGTGTTTTTGCAAGCAATTCAGAAACAAAAGTGATTGATCCCGAATTTGCTTTTTACGGCCCAGCTGGTTTTGATATTGGCCAAGTATTTGCAAATCTGCTTTTCCAGGTAATTGTAAATACTAAAAACCAAGAACGATTTGTCCACCATATTGAAACCGTGTGGAATGTCTTTAAAGATGAATTTACCCATCTATGGAATACAGAAAATAAAGAGATCTTAGCCAAAACGGATAAATTCTTAAGTTATACTTTAGCAAAGTTCTTTGAGGATTCCCTTGGATTTGCAGGCTGCGAATTAATCAGAAGAACGATTGGACTCGCACATGTTACTGATTTAGATAGTATTGAAGATGAAAAAACTAGATTAGCAGCGAAAAGGAAGACCTTAGAACTTGGTAAAATCTTAATTAAACAACGCAAGGAAATCATCAATTGTGCTGCATTTATTTCAAAAGTTAAAGAAGTTTTATAAATAGAAGAAAAGAAAGTTCAACAGTCAATAGTAAAAACACTTCCAAATCCATTCGGAAGTGTTTTTACACGATTGGATGAAGCTTATTAACGGGCAAATTTATATAAAAGATTGTCCCCATCCCCTCTTCACTTTTAACATTTATGGTTCCATTATGTTCGTCGATGATTCTGTAGCTCACCATCAACCCAAGCCCGGTTCCTCGGTCTTTTGTAGTGTAAAACGGTTCACCTAGCTTTTTTATTTTTTCCTTCGAAATTCCACAGCCTTCGTCTTTGATGATGATCTGAATTTGCTGCTTTCGTATCTTTTTAGTAGTAATGGTAATATTGCCGCCACTTGGCATTACCTCAATAGCGTTCTTTATTAAATTTATAAAAACCTTTTTCAATTGGTTTGGTTCACAATATATAAGTGGAAGCCTATCATCATAATCTGTTACAAATTGAACGTTGTACAATACTGCCTGCGCAGACAGAAGGTCAACTGTTTCCTTCATTATTTGATTTAGATCCTTTTCCTGAAAACTAATAGTCTGCGGTTTCGCAAGAATTAAAAACTCATTAATAATCGAATCAATTCGTTGTAATTCCGTAGTGATCACTTGATAATACAGTGAATGCTCTTTTGTAATACTGCTTTCAAGTAATTGAATGAATCCTTTCAATGCCGTCATAGGATTTCGTATTTCATGGGCAATTCCTGCCGCAAGCTCACCAATCACATTTAGTGTATCCGATTTACGCAGCTGTTCTTGCATCACTACTTTATCAGTTACATCTTTAAATATAGTTATATTCACACCACCGACAATATCTAATTGGGAAGTGTATTCAAAATATAACTTGTTGCCGTCTTCGGTTTCAAAAGTGATAGTCGATGCGGTTTGACCCTCATTAAGAAGCTGATCAATATGCTTCAAAATTTCTTGCTTTTTTCCCTCTAACGGGGTAGATGGATCATATACTCGTTGACCAATTAATTTTTTCTTTGGCAGACCAATCATTCGTTCAGCGGCAATATTTACATCAACAAATCGATGTTCATTATCCCATAGAATTAGTCCGTCAATAGAATCTTCAAATATCCGCCTATATTTTTGTTCGCTTTCCTGCGATTCAGTTTCTTTTGTCTGTTCTTCGTTTGTTTCATTAGGAAATATTACTTTTTGATTGAACTGATTCTCCAACTCACAGCACCCCGCGAACTTCTTTAATCAAGCAATAATATAAAGTCATATATTCTACATAATACGCTAAAATTCCTTTTCTGCCCATATGCTATTTTTTTATTTATTACAATAATTTGTCTAACATTTAAAAATACAAAAACGCAAAGCACAAGAGAAGTGCTCTGCGTTTTTCATTACTTATAGCAATGGGTTTTCGTGTTTAGCTTTTAGACGTTGCCATCTTTTTTCTACTTCTGTTTCAAACTCTTCTAAAATAGGTTTGTTTTCATCTTTTAGAAGGTGTTTTGTTTTACCCATATATTTTAACCAATCGGAAAGTGGAATCCGTTTGCTCTTGTCCTCTGGATTATACGTAATCGTAGTGACGCCTTGCTCCACTTCATAAAGTGGGAAGAAACAGGAGTCGACCGCAGCTTCAACAATTTTCGTACCATAACGATCATCCGATTTCCAATTAAGCGGACAGGTGATGAGAATTTTCCCGTAAACTGTGCCTACATTTTGTGCGTACCACTGTGCCTTCGCACCCTTTTTAACTAAATCCTGCGGGAAGCCTTCCGAACCAGTGAACACATATGGCATATTTGTTGCAGCCATAATTTGCGCTGTATCTTTATGATGGAACGCTTTTCCGCGCTGGGCTTTACCTACACCTGATGTGCTTGTCATATGCCCCATTGGCGTAGAATAAGACATTTGTGAGCCAGTATTCATGTAGCCCTCATTATCATATTCAAGCATGATCAATTTATGACCTCGAAGTGCCGTGCCAATTGCAGACCCCATACCAATATCCATGCCGCCATCGCCCGTGATCATCACAAATGTCGCATCGTCAGAAACGTTGATTTCTCCACGGCTTTTTAGTTCCATAAATGCTTCTAGTGTACCTGATAATGTTGCTGCACCATTTTGGAAAAGGTTGTGCATCATCGTTTGCTTATGTGATGTGCTTGGATAGCCTGTTGTTGTTACATAGGCACAACCAGTTTGGAAAAGCGTAACAATATCTCCTTCAATTCCTTTGAAGAATAGCTCTAAACCGGCAAATATTCCGCACCCTGGGCATGCCCCGTGCCCAGAAGCAATCCGTTTTGGTTTTCCGGTAAGCGCGCGAAGCGGTGGAATTTTTACTTTTAATTTATTGGTCGCTTCGTCCATTTTTACCTCAATCAAACCGGAGTTAAATACATCTCCGTGCTGTGGTAAGATGACAGGCTTTAGGATTTTATCCGGATTACCGGGAACATGACCATAATAATCAAACGGTTTTTCAGCAAAGCCTTTCTCCATTGTATCGATTGCCATGTCAAAGAAAGCATGTGCATCACTTGCATAGAAATCCTTACCGCCAAGACCGAATACACGGCCTAATACGATTGTCTTGTTGTTTTTGTCATCCTGAAGTGCTGATTTCACTTCATGGGTTAAGTTCGGACCGTTTGCCCCGTAAGAATCCGCACGTTCACCAATCAATAATGATTTTACATTCTTAAGTGCTTCACGGATTTCCTTTGCCGGGAATGGACGAATGATATTTGGACTAATAACCCCCGCTTTAATTCCTTTTTCTCGTAGTTGGTCTACAACATCCTTAGCAGATTCTGCAGCAGAATTTAATAAGAATACTGCTACATCTGCATCCTCCATTTTATATAAATCGAGGGTAGGATATTCCCGGCCGGAAAGCTTCGCATATTCAGCGGCAACTTCTTTAAATACCTCTCCAGCATTATACATCGCTTCAGATTGTTGGAAGTGATTGTTAATGAAATCATCGCCACTCATATGCGCCCCGACAGTTACCGGCTTGCTTAAATCCCTGACAAAGTTATAATCGGTAGGACATTCGCCAACAAATTGCTGAACCACTTTACGGTCCTTGAAAAATTCTACCCTGCGTTTTTGGTGTGAAGTGAAGAATCCATCATAAGCAACAATAACTGGTAACCGCACTTTTGAGTGTTCGGCAATTTTTAACGCCATAATATTCATATCATAAACGGCTTGCGGTGTTTTGGCTGTTAATATAACCCAGCCGGTATTCAACGCATAATAAAGGTCGGAGTGATCGCCGCGAATATCAAGCGGGCCGCTAACTGCACGCGTTACTAAATTCATTACCATTGGAAACCGAGTTCCCGATTGTACAGGCATTTGTTCCAGCATATATAAAAATCCATTTGCACTCGTTGCATTAAACACACGAGCACCTGTTGCAGCGGCTCCATAACAAATACCGGCTGAACCGTGCTCCCCATCTGCAGGAATTAACTTGATATCGTGCTCGCCGCGTGTCTTCATTTGATCTAAAAACTGCGCTACTTCGGTTGAAGGTGTAATTGGGAAATAACCCATGATGTGATAGTTAATTTGAGCAGCAGCCGTGGCAGCCATTTCATTTCCTGATTCAAAGGTAGAAATTTGTTCTGCTAAACCTTGGGTGGTTAATTTATCTTCTAAAATAGCCATTATTGAATCCCCCCTGCAATATAAGGAAAGTTTTGCTTCACTTGGGTTTCATCTGCATAACCCAGCATTTCCCGAAGATCACCTAGTGCATCAGTTGGACATGCTTCCACACATTTTAAGCAGCCTTTACAATATTGATAGTCAATTCCTTTAAGAAACATTTGTTTTCTGCCGCGCTTGTCTTCTCCCTCTTCCCAAACAAAACAAAAGTCCGGGCAAACATTGTCACAGGCTGCACAGTGAATACATTTTTCTTGCTGGAATTCAGGAAGGAATCCTTGGCGTGAACCGCTTAAATCTTTAAAAATACTATTTGCCTGCGAAACCATAACGCCGCCGATTTCCTGGGTCAAATAGCCCAGCTGTGGAAGCGGCCTTGTGAACGCTTTCCCTTCAGCACCTTCTGGCACCTCATAGACTTTAAATTGAACCTCATTATAACCGCGATCAAATGTACGAATATTTGGCTCAACAAGGTGTGGATATTTTTTTGTAAATGTTTTCCTAATCACATCTCTCATTGATTCCGGATCAAGAAAGTCACAAATCCGATATAAGGCCCCAAGCATTGCCGTATTTACTTTTGTCTTTTCCTCAACCGCAATTGTTAGAGCATCCACAATCGCAAGCGTACCGTACTCTAATTGTAAATCCTTTTTAACATCATCAAAATCTCTTGAAGTATTAACTAGGACGATTCCATCAGCATCCAAGCCGCTGACAACATTTACTGTTCTATATAAAGCTTCATGAAAAACACCCACAATATGCGGCTGTTCAATTGGACTATGATCTCTAATTTCAACATTCGGATCACAGAAACGAATGAAGCTCTTGACCGGAGAGCCTTTCTTTTCTGAGCCATATGACGAGAAATTGGATCCTTTTAAGCCAAGACTTAAAACACCGGCTTCCGCTAACATCTTTCCAGCTAAGTTTGCACCAAGCCCTCCGATCGATTCCAATCGAATTTCAAAAAATCCCAGTTCATTTTTTTTCGGTAAAATAGACATATAATGTCCCTCCCCTATTTCGTTCAAAAAAGTCTCGTAAAATAGACATAAAAATTTAACTTCCCCAAAGTTATTGTAGGGCATCGGAATTTTTTTAGCTGTGACAAAAGTCAAACATCTAGCATTTTTTTTTATAACACATTTTCATTCTTTTAAAAAAACATTAATTTAACTGACTTTATCAGAAAAAACAATTATATAACAGAATGATCAATGTTGTATAACAGTAGCTTTCTTGCTAAATATCTCTAAAAAGTTATTTTTTGCTGCTATTTTGGATAACCCGTTTGCCAACTATCATTTTAGTTAAAAATAGGCTATAATAATGTGTTGTTTTATTACTTAAAAGGAGCTTTTTTATGAATGTTATTTGTTCTACACTAAATGCAAAGTTTATTCACACGAACCTTGCAATCCGTTATTTAAAGGCCTATGCCGCTCCGGAATTTAACATCCAATTGAAAGAATATACCATCAAAGATCCTGTCATGAATATTGTCTCAGATCTATATCAAGCAAAACCGGCAGTGATCGGATTTAGCTGTTATATTTGGAACATTGAAGAAACCCTCAAAGTGGTCAATATGCTTAAAAAAATTGACCATGCACTCATCATTGTCTTAGGTGGTCCTGAAGTAACCTATGATACGGCTGAATGGATGGAAAATTACCCAGAGGTTGATTATATTGTCATGGGTGAGGGGGAACAAACCTTTAAGCAGCTGCTAAAGGAAATCAAAACAACGAAAAGCTATCGTAATGTCAACGGAATATCCTATCGTGAAAATAATCAAGTGAAGAGTACTCTACAAATGAATAAGCTTGACCTAAAAGATCTTCCTTCACCATATAGATTTCCAGAAGATATTGCCGATTTAGGAAAACGTGTTACCTATATTGAAACGAGCAGGGGTTGCCCTTTTAGCTGCCAATTTTGCCTTTCTTCGATTGAAGTCGGGGTACGATATTTTGACCGTGAAAAAATAAAAGAGGATATTCGTTATTTAATGGCAAATGGAGCTAAAACCATTAAATTTGTTGACCGAACCTTTAATATCAGCAGAAGCTATGCCATGGAAATGTTCCGCTTTCTTATTGACGAACACCTTCCTGGAACGGTATTTCAATTTGAAATAACCGCTGATATTATGCGGCCAGAGGTCATTGAATTTTTAAACCAAGAGGCACCAAAGGGACTTTTCCGCTTTGAAATTGGTGTTCAGTCAACCAACGACTATACGAATGAGCTTGTCATGCGTAAACAAAATTTCGCGAAGCTTACTAGAACTGTCACAATGGTAAAAGAAGGCGGCAAAATTGACCAGCATTTGGATTTAATTGCGGGTCTGCCTGAAGAGGACTATTCATCATTCCGGAAAACATTTAACGATGTATTTGTAATGAGACCCGAAGAATTGCAATTAGGCTTTTTAAAAATGCTTAGGGGAACCGGCGTTCGACAGCGAGCAGATGAACATCAATATGTATTTATGGATCACTCCCCATATGAGATCTTAAGCAATAACGTACTTTCATTCGACAATATTGTAAGAATCAAGCAAGTGGAGGACGTACTGGAAAAGTATTGGAACGACCACCGCATGGATCATACGATAGAGTATTTGGTAACGAAAGTGTTCAGTTCACCTTTTGATTTCTTTCAAGAGTTTGGCTCATATTGGGACAAGCAGGGATGGTCAAGAATCGGGCACCAACTAGAAGACTTATTCCGCCGCTTATTCTCCTTTCTTGAGCAGCAATCAGTAGATCATCTTGATGTGATCGTTGGGCTTATGAAGTATGATTATTTAAGGAGCCATAAATATAAACCAAGAAAACCATGGTGGGAAGCAAGTTTTGATAAGAATAAACGTAGTAAATTGTATCGGCAAATTGTCGAAAAGCCTGCCCTTTTAGGCCCAGAATTCCTGGAGCTCAAACTAGATGAAAAAGAATTGTTTAAGCATACAATGCTTGAAGAACTCTCCTTTAATTTAGAGAACTATTTAACAACAGGTGAACTTGAGAAACAACCTGCAAATTTATTGGTCTACTTTGATCCAACGAATAACCGAACACTTCTTTTCCCATTTAAAGAAATGAAATAAGCCGGGGTTCCGGCTTATTTTTCTTTGGATGCTTTGTTTTTTAACCGCTTCTTTGTTTCAAAAAGCTTTACCCCATTTACATCTCCAATTTCTACACTAAATTCTTCAATCGGTATGCGCGGGGGAGTTTTACGTCTGCTGCCCATTAACTTCTTCCTTTTTTCCCTAATTTCGAGTTGCGGTTGGCAAACCTAATAGCATTGTTATTATCAGTAAACTCTGCAGAAAATTCACTTTCCTGAACATTTTTGTGAGGTGTCTTCGTATATTTTTCCACTGCATCAAATTCAGCTTTTCGTTTCGCCAATTTAGAATCCTCCTAAAAAGTTATCGTACGCACATAGTTTTAAACAAATTGATGGTAATCATCCTTTCCTAATTTTTCATAAATAAAATTTCCTTTCAAGCAAAAAATAAGGAAAGCGCAAACGCCCTGGTCAGCGGCGTATGGCCTGGAGCGCTCCAACCGAGATAAAGGAAACACGAAGAGCCGGAGGCGCATT
>NZ_AJLS01000115.1 GCF_000307875.1 Neobacillus bataviensis LMG 21833 | reverse complement strand
TCCTTTATCTCAGTTGGAGCGCTCCAGGCCATACGCCGCTGACCAGGGCGCTTCCGCTTTTCTTATAAAAATATTAAATTTTACTAGTTTAGGATTCTGGCATTTTGTCCACAATGTAGATAGCGAAGGGACGGTGCTAGAGCATGAGAAGCAAATTGGCAGTTTGGGGTTATTTAGTGGTTTTATCATTGGGAACAATGCTGAGTTTATATATGCCAAAGACGGAAGCGGCGGCGAAGGAGTCGATCGTGATTCCGGGGGAAGCGATTCGCCTCAGGATTCTCGCAAATAGTGATTTTGAACAGGATCAAGCGATTAAACGCAAGGTGCGCGATGCGGTGAATGCGCAAATAACGCTTTGGGTGCAGGATTTAACCTCGATGCAGGAAGCGAAGAAAATTATGACCTCGAGGCTGCCGGAAATTCAGGCTATTGCGGAAAAAGTAGTGCGTGAACAAGGTTCGGATCAATCGGTGAAGGTTGAGTTCGGGAAGGTGCAGTTTCCAACGAAATTATATGGTCAGTTTTTATATCCGGCAGGCGAATATCAAGCAATTTTAATTACATTGGGAAGCGGAGAAGGCGCCAACTGGTGGTGCGTGCTTTATCCGCCATTATGTTTTCTTGATTTTTCAAATGGGGTTGCGGTGAGTGAGGGATTTGAAGGGGAAAAGCAGGTAGCGAAGGCGGAAACGGCGAGTGGGAAGGACGCTGTAGCGGAGCAGAAGGCATCGGTTAATCCAGAGGAACCAGTGAAGGAATCGGTGAAGGAACCAGTGAAGGAAGTAGTGAAAGAAGCGGTAGAGCCAAAGAAAGAGAAAACGGCACCGGTAAAAGAAACAGTTAAGCCGATGAAAAATGATCCGTTGAAAGAGAATTCGGCATTGACGGATGTGGACGAGGCAAAGGTAGAGATGAAGGATAGTAAAAATATTCCGGTCTTAGAAGATGTTGCAGAACCAAAGAAAGATGTCGAAGTGAAAAAGCCGAAGAAGCATACAAAGAAGACTGCTCCTGTGTATACGGCTGAAGATGAAGAGCCGGTGAAGGTAAAGTTTTTCGTGGTAGAGATGTGGGATAAAGTGTTTAAGTAACAACCAGTTCCTTTTGCGGGGCTGGTTTTTCTTTTTGAAAAAGTTTTACTAGATTCCTGAATCCGCCTGTTCTATTTTTCCTAGTTTTTCATAGTAATAGAGTAGAATCTTAAAATGGGGTGGATGGGATGCAGGCATTGATTCGCAAGGCGAACAAACAGGATTTGGCTGGTTTACGGGAGTTTCTATCACGGGCAAACCTTGGGACGGATGGACTAAATGACGAAACGGTTGACTATTTTCTGGTGCTAGAGAATGAAGACGGTGCATTAAGGGGATCGCTTGGCATGGAGGCGTTTGCGGAAAATGGACTCTTGCGCTCACTGGTGGTCTCTCCTGGACAAGCTGATAAGGAAATCTTCCTATTGTTTGACCAAATGGTGCAATTGGCAAAAGATAGAGGGATGAAATCTTTGTTTTTGGCAACTAATAAAAACGCAGCCATGCCGTTTTTTGAATTGATGGGGTTTCAAAGGATTGGCCGAGGGGAATTACCTGTTGAATTTTATGGCTCAGAGCATATTAGACACGTTTTAAATGTGGATAACTCGTTATTTTTAAAATTCTCTCTCTAGTTGTGGGTATATCCACGAAGTTATCCACTTTTCCGTTGAACTTATGCACAATTTGTGGATAACACTTGTTTTTATCCCCACCTTCTTTTATACTTTCAAACGTACTCAGTGAAAAAGTTTAGGTCTTTCAGTCTAAATTCGCCAAATTTCGATAAAAGATTCATTGAGGATAAAGGTGGATAACTATGAACACAAAAGTGTGGAAAGTGGATAAGTATGTGGATAATCTTGAAAATAATCCACAAGTTGTGGATGCAGCGGATCTTTTACGAAGAAATGAAGTGGTTGCCTTGCCAACAGAGACGGTTTACGGTCTTGGCGGCAATGCCGAAAGTGACGAAGCGGTAGCGAAAATTTATGAGGCAAAGGGACGTCCTGGGGATAATCCGTTAATTATTCACATTGCGGAGCGGGAGCAGCTTACTAGATTTGTTGCTGAAGTTCCTGTGATGGCCGAAACATTAATGGACGCGTTTTGGCCGGGCCCGTTGACGATTATTTTTAAAATGAAGGAAGGCGTTCTGTCGGAAAAGGCAACGGCGGGACTCGAAACAGTAGCGGTACGTATGCCGGATCATCCAGTGGCGCTGTCGCTGTTGAAAACCTGTGGATTGCCGATTGCGGCGCCGAGTGCCAACAGCTCGGGCAAACCAAGCCCCACGACAGCTGAGCATGTATTGGAGGATTTAAATGGGAAGATTGCCGGTGTGGTTGACGGCGGTGCGACAGGAGTTGGCGTGGAATCCACTGTTGTGGATTGCACGGCGGCGATTCCGGTCATCTTAAGACCCGGAGGCGTGACAAAGGAGCAGCTCGAGGCTGTGGTCGGAGAGGTGCATGTGGATGCAGCGTTAACGGACGAAACAGCCCGGCCGAAAGCTCCGGGAATGAAATATCGCCATTACGCGCCGAATGCCCCGCTATTTATGGTGTCAGGGAGTGCGGCGTTTCTCCAAGGTTTAATAGAAGAAAAGCGTGCGGAAGGGCTCAGGGTTGGGGTGCTGACGACGGAAGAAAATGTGTCTAAGTATGAGGCTGATCTTGTGCTGGGGTGCGGTCGTCGTGCGGAGCTTGAGACGGTTGCCGCCGCACTTTATGACACGCTGCGCAGATTTAATCAGGAAAACGTCGATGTAATCTTCAGCGAGATGTTCCCGAGCACCGGCGTCGGATCCGCTATCATGAACCGCCTGCAAAAAGCAGCGGGAAATAAACTCATAATCGAATAAGAATGATGGTGCCTGACACCCTTTATCAGCTATCTACTATAGATAAATGATTAACGGTGACAGGCACCATTTTTGGCACCATTTTTACTTCGCCAGTGTGACTTCTAAATCGGGTTGGACGTGCATATGCTTAGCTTAGTTAGTCCAAGGGGGCGTAGAGGGATGTCTGAAATGGTTGGCGAAGTGGTTACACTTGTAATAATGGCATTTGCGCTGGGGATGGATGCCTTCTCGGTCGGGCTTGGCATGGGGATGTACGAGCTTCGGCTGAAGAAAATTTTCAATATCGGCATTACGATCGGCCTATTTCACGTGTGGATGCCGCTCGTAGGCTTAATAGCAGGCAAATTTTTATCAGAAAAGTTTGGGGTCTTTGCCACGGTTATCGGCGGTTTGCTCCTGATCGTACTCGGCGCGCAAATGATTTGGTCCACGATGAAAAAGGGTGAAGAAAAGGTGATTTCGCCAGTTGGCTTCGGCCTATTATTATTCGCCTTGAGCGTAAGTCTTGATAGTTTTTCCGTGGGACTGACGTTAGGGATATACGGAGCAAAAACCATAATGGTTATTTTATGTTTTGGTATAGTGGCTACCGTGCAAACATGGGCTGGGCTCCTGCTCGGAAGAAAGGTACAAGGCTGGCTTGGGAGGTATAGTGAGGCTCTTGGCGGCGCGATTTTACTGGCATTTGGAATAAAGCTGCTCGCGCTATTATGGTAAAAGGCAACCGAAATCTGGCAACTCATGTCTCCGTCTCCCATGCGATTTGGGCTTTCTTTCGCGGCGATGCCTTACCGGGATCTCCGAATAGGTCCGCTGATCATGAATTATGATAGAATGGAAATAAAGCGGAATGGTTTGCGGTGGGAGTTTGAAACAGTCCCAGATTCCCTGGCGGATGATGGGGAGAAAATACATAGGCAACGGATTAACCATGTTCAGAACTAACTATCTGGCATAATAAAACGAAAGGGGGCTAACATATTGCAGCGCATTTTGTTTGTATGCACGGGAAATACATGTAGGAGTCCAATGGCTGAAGCAATTTTGAAAAATAAACACCTCAATGGAGTCGAGGTAAAGTCGGCAGGGATCTATGCCGCAAGCGGAAGTGAGGCATCGCCACATGCGAAAAGTGTGCTTGACGACAACAAGATTCCGCACAATCATCGCTCCAGATTGTTAACGGGTGCCGAAGTGGAATGGGCTGACCTCATTTTAACGATGACGGGCTCCCACAAGTTTGCGATTCTGCAGCAATTCCCGGACGCTGGCGCTAAGGTGTTTACCTTAAAGGAATACAGCGGCGAACCATTTAATCACGATGTTGTCGATCCATACGGGGGAATTCTGGGAATGTATGAGACCACCTTTCGTGAATTAAATGAATTAATTAATAAGGCGATTGAAAAACTAAAACCGTAGTTGAAATGGATGCTCTCTTTATAAGGGGAGCTATTTTTTTTGCTTTGACGTTTCACTTTATCTTTTTTTCGCAGTGTGTCAAAATGAAAGCAGATTTATGGAAAAAAGAACAGGAGGTTTTTTTACATGAAAGTGGCCTTAGCATCAGACCATGGCGGGATTCATATTCGTAAGGAAATAGCCAATTTATTGGATGAATTAAAGATTGATTATGTTGATTTCGGCTGTGAGTGCGAGACATCAGTTGATTATCCGGATTATGCGTTGCCTGTGGCTGAAAAGATAGCGAGCGGTGAGTTTGATCGCGGTATTTTGATTTGCGGAACGGGAATCGGCATGAGCATTGCTGCCAATAAAGTAAAAGGCATCCGCTGTGCCCTTGTGCACGATACATTTAGCGCTAAAGCAACGCGTGCCCATAACGATTCGAACATGCTGGCAATGGGCGAGCGTGTCATTGGCCCGGGATTGGCTCGAGATATTGCGGAAATTTGGCTGACAGGGGAATTTGAAGGCGGCCGCCATGCAGGTCGTGTGGGGAAAATTTCGGAATACGAAAATAAGCAACTCTGAAATCTGTTATCTGAAAGAAGGGCAAAGCTTATGATTCAAGATATGGAAAAGGAACTCGAGGCAATTTTATCGGAATTCAAAGAGGCAGCCGCATTTAAGCCTGGACAACTGTTAGTCGTTGGCTGCAGCACAAGTGAAGTCGTGGGCGAACGAATCGGAACGTCCGGCACACTTGAAGTAGCGGAGATGATTTTTCGGCAGATGAAAAGGCTCCAGGGGGAGACCGGCATCGATTTGGCCTTCCAATGCTGCGAACATTTAAACCGGGCATTGGTCGTCGAACGCTCCGTTGCCGTAGGACGCGGTTTCGATGAAGTATCCGTCGTTCCTGTTCGGAAAGCAGGCGGGGCCATGGCCACACATGCATTTGCGAATATGGATGATGCCGTTGTGGTGGAATTCGTAAAGGCTGACGCCGGGATCGACATCGGCCACACGTTAATCGGTATGCACCTAAAACACGTCGCAGTACCCGTGCGTGTCAAACAAAAAACCGTCGGACAAGCCTACGTCACCTTGGCAAAAGTCCGCCCCAAACTAATCGGCGGCTCCAGAGCCGTTTACGAAAAAGAACCCGATAATCTAAGCTGCACATAGGGTAAAAGGTGTCAGGCACCATATGCAGCATTTCTCCCATCGTTAGGTTATTAAGGGTGTCAGGCACCAAAAAACGTGGTATGATATAGAGGGAATTTTCTAATTGTTTGTGATTTTCTTACATATGAGGGGGAATTATGATGAAGCATTTGTCTCAAGCGGACGAGCAGGTTTTTCAAGCGATACAGAAGGAATTAGGCCGTCAGCGCTCGAAGATCGAGTTGATTGCCTCAGAAAACTTTGTCAGTGAAGCAGTCATGGAAGCGCAGGGGTCTGTGTTAACGAATAAGTATGCGGAAGGCTATCCTGGACGTCGCTACTACGGTGGCTGTGAATATGTCGATGTAGTTGAAGACCTCGCTCGCGACCGTGCGAAGGAAATCTTTGGTGCGGAATATGTGAACGTGCAGCCGCATTCCGGGGCACAAGCCAATATGGCGGTATACTTCACGATCCTTGAACAAGGTGATACGGTTCTTGGGATGAACCTCTCCCACGGCGGCCACCTCACACACGGCAGCCCAGTTAACTTTAGTGGTATTCAATATAACTTCGTTGAATATGGTGTCGATGAAACGACGCACCGTATCAATTATGAGGACGTTCGTGAGAAAGCGCAAACACATAAGCCGAAGCTAATCGTTGCCGGTGCCAGTGCTTACCCGCGTGAAATTGACTTTGCTAAATTCCGTGAGATCGCGGATGAAGTGGGTGCCTACTTAATGGTCGATATGGCCCACATCGCTGGACTCGTGGCCGCAGGCCTGCATCAAAACCCTGTGCCATACGCTGATTTTGTCACAACCACTACGCATAAAACCTTACGAGGTCCGCGCGGCGGGATGATCCTTTGCAAAGAGGAATTTGGCAAGAAAATAGATAAATCCATTTTCCCTGGCATTCAAGGCGGCCCGCTTATGCACGTGATTGCAGCGAAAGCCGTTGCCTTCGGTGAAGCATTGCAGCCGAGCTTTAAAGAATATGCCGGTCACATTATCGACAACGCCAAGCGCTTAGCCGAAAGTCTGCAAAAAGAAGGCCTAAAGCTTGTTTCCGGCGGGACAGACAACCACTTATTGCTTGTTGATGTAACGGCACTTGGGCTTACTGGAAAAGTGGCTGAGAAAGTACTTGATGAAGTCGGCATTACAGTTAATAAAAATACAATCCCATACGAAACACTAAGCCCGTTCGTAACTAGCGGTATCCGTATCGGTACAGCAGCTGTTACAAGCCGCGGTTTTGGTTTAGAAGAAATGGACGAGATCGCCGCTATTATCGCCTTCACTTTGAAAAATCATGAAGACGTAGCGAAACTTGAAGAGGCGCGTGAACGCGTTGAATCATTAACAAACAAATTTACCCTTTATCCAGAATATTAAATTCTGACAAATCGACCTCCTAATAAATGGAGGTCGATTTTTTTTGAAAAAGTACTATTTGGTTTGCTCAACGGGCTTTTTTTCTGTAAAATGAGACGAATGCATGATAATTTTTAAAAAAGGGGCGATTATTGTGGCAAAGGTATACGTCTTCGACCATCCACTTATCCAACACAAGCTGACCTACATACGTGATATAAATACAGGGACGAAGGAGTTCCGCGAGCTCGTCGACGAAGTGGCAACATTGATGGCGTTTGAAATCACAAGGGATATGCCGCTTGAAGATATCGAGATTGAAACACCAGTATGCAAGACAAAATCCAAGGTTTTGTCAGGGAAAAAGATCGGTTTGGTACCGATTTTACGGGCCGGAATCGGCATGGTTGATGGAGTGTTGAAGCTAATGCCCGCGGCGAAGGTAGGCCATGTCGGCTTATACCGTGACCCGGAAACCTTAAAGCCGGTGGAATACTATGTGAAGCTGCCAACTGATGTGGAAGAGCGCGATTTCATCGTCGTCGATCCAATGCTGGCAACAGGAGGTTCCGCGATTGATGCGATCCATGCCTTGAAAAAGCGCGGTGCGAAACATATCAAATTTATGTGTTTGATTGCCGCTCCGGAAGGTGTGGAAGCAGTGAAAGCCGAACATCCAGACGTCGATATTTACATCGCCGCTATGGATGAAAAACTCAATGATCACGGCTACATCGTGCCGGGTCTTGGCGATGCCGGTGACCGGTTGTTTGGAACGAAGTAAGTGGTTGGAAAAAGTCGAGCGGGCGCCGCTCGACTTTTTTATATTGATGTGGAGAGCTTACAACTTAAATTTGGGTACATACTACACATTTTTGGGAACTTACTACCTAAATCGCAGCGCTTATGACATCATTTTCGGAATTTACGACATTTGCTGGAAATCATATGGGAAATTCCTGCCCCCCAAAAATTGCATACTTTCCCCTCCCAAAGAAAACGCTATGAAAAAAGGGGAAATCATCTTATGAAATTGCTGCTTGCGATCCTTCTCTCGTTTCAAACTTCCAAAACACTCATCCATCCGCCCATTCCTAAACCAACTCAGGACACCATCGCGATTGTTCTTCTGGAACAGCCTCAATCCGAGCAGGAGATTAAACAGCTGCTCAGCCAATATAAACATGTGAAACTGCGCCGTGTTTTTCGTGAGGCGATAGATGGATTTTCAATTGAAGGCAGTACCGCAGCTCTTGCCAAGCTTGCTGAGCAAAGGAATATCCTCAACGTTTCCCCTGTCAACCAGTATCAAGCCGAAACCGAAGAAAGTGTCAAAATTATTGGCGGCGATGTGGTGCGCAGTATTTTTGATCAAAAAAATGAACGGCTCACAGGGAAAGGTGTAACAGTGGGCGTCATCGATACAGGAGTGGATTATACCCACCCTGACCTAAAACGAAATTATGCCGGCGGCCACGACCTTGTCGACAATGACCGCGACCCGATGGAAACGCTCGCGCAAGGAAAAGCAACCATCCACGGCACCCATGTGGCCGGGATTATTGCGGCAAATGGAAAAATAAAAGGCGTTGCCCCGGAGGCGAAAATTGTTGCCTACCGTGCACTCGGGCCTGGGGGCGGCGGGACAACGGAACAGGTGATTGCGGCGATTGAGCAGGCGATCAAAGATAAGGTCGATATCGTGAATCTCTCGCTCGGGAATGATATCAACGGGCCGGATCTGCCCATCAGCCTCGCCTTAAACCGTGCCGTTGATAGAGGCATTGTTGCGGTCGCAGCATCGGGAAATTCCGGGCCGAATATTTGGAGTGTCGGCTCACCGGGAACGGCCTCGAAGGCCATTTCAGTCGGTGCCTCGACCCCAACGATGGAGATCCCTTCATTATTAATAGAAGGAAGGCATGAAAAAGTCCGCCTTCAGCCGATGGAGGGGTCTGGTCAATGGGCCTTGGATCGTTCATTAGAGGTGGTGGACGGGGGGCTTGGCAGGAAAAGTGAACTAAAGCATGTGCAAGGGAAAATCGCCTTAATTAAAAGAGGTACCTTAACCTTCACTGAAAAAGCAAACAACGCCCTTGAAGCGGGGGCTAAAGCGGTTCTGATTTACAATAATATGAGCGGGAACTTCATGGGGAATCTCGATACTCAGCTGACCCTCCCGGTTGGTTCCCTCGCGAAGAGTGACGGAGGCATTTTTCAAAAAGAATTAAAAAAGCGAAGTGTGACGGTGCGAGTCTTGGTGAAGGAAGAGCGGGATCGGCTGGCGGATTTTAGTTCGAGGGGACCGGTGACGGGGACGTGGGAAATCAAGCCAGATATTGTGGCGCCGGGGGTGGCAATTAATTCGACGATTCCGGGAGGCTATTTGAGTCTGCAGGGGACGAGCATGGCGGCACCGCATGTGGCGGGGGCATGTGCATTAATCAAGCAGGCGCACCCGGATTGGTCGCCGGCGCAAATTAAGGCGTCATTGATGAATACGGCGAAACCGCTGATGAAGCAGGGAGAATCGGCGAACAAGCTCGCGGCGGCGGCAAAAACGAACGGGAATGCTCCTTATTACCGCACCTATGAACAGGGGGCCGGAAGAATTCAGGTGGATGAGGCAATCAAGGCAGCATCGCTCGTAACCCCGAGCAGTATCCGCTTTGGGAAGTTTGCCGGGGAGAACGATAATCATCAAGCGCGTTTGCATGTTGAAAATACAAGTAAAAAAGTGCAGCGCTACGCTTTTGAGATTCCGAAAGAGACGGAGGGGCTGACGTGGCGGTTCCCGCTATCGTTTACCTTGGCGCCGGGGCAGTCTAAGGAGGTCACGGTGGAATTAATGGTGGATTCAAGCGTGTTTAAAGGGAAGATCCATGATGGCTTTTTACGATTGCAGGCGGGGGCAGCGACGATTCAGATTCCGTATTTGTATGTGCTGGAGGAGCCGGGATACCCAAGGGTGATGGGTTTTGGTTTTGCGGAAGGGGACAGGCCTGGGGAGTATCGCTATGAGGTGTATCTGCCTGGGGGAGCGGAGGAGTTTGGGATTGCGTTGTTTAATCCGGGGGATTATCGCTTTGTCGGATTTTTAGATACGGTAACAAATGTAAAAAAGGGACAAATTCTTAGAAACCTAACCGCTGAAGAGCTGCCGGCTGCAGGAACCTATTTAGTAAAGATTTTTGCCAAAAAGGCGGGGAAGGAGGATTTTATCGAAAGGATGATTGTCATTGAAAAAAAGCGGGGTGTGGAGTGACATTCGCCCCAACCTTGCCCCATTTTTGTCAATCATGTAGCAAAGTTCACAAAATGGACACAAAATAGACCAAAAACGTTCGAAATTTACAATACAATAATAGTGTATACAAAAAATTCAAAATGGAAGAAATTACGGGGAATTGTTTGTGGATTAATTCACGTAAATTCATTGACATTGACAAGTGCCTATTGTATGCTAACAAAGGGTGTGGATGATAGGGTTTTCATTATTTTCAAATAGAATTTTTCAGCAAAATAATGTGTCTATCTATTTCCAAGATGCCTTAAGTCCGTAGTAAAGTACGAAAGTAATTTTCTTAATAATCGGATTGTTCCATGGGCTTACGGCAGGTGTTTATTCCATGTTACACTCTCAGTCATTTCTTTTCAGGAGATTAGCCAACCATGCCGGAACTTCAATTTAAGTTTTCAAGACAACGAAGATGGATGTTTTCATTATTATCTATTTATGTACTCGGCTGGGGGTTCACGTCTTATCAAACTATCTTTCTGGGATTGGTTTTTGGGACGAGTTTGAGCCTCTTTAATTTGTGGTTAATGGTACGGAAAATGAAGCAGTTTGATGAGTCGGTTTCACAAGGGAGAAAGGTACGTTCACTCGGATCTTTTTCGAGGTTTGCAACTGCGGCTTTGGCTGTCGTCGTTTCGATGCGGTACCCGGAGCAGCTGAACCTCATTAGTGTTGTAATAGGGTTAATGACATCCTATATTGTCATTATGATAGATTTTTTTATGCACTCTTTGCAAATACATAAATAGCGGGGAAGCGAGGTGAATATTGTTGGAACACAGTGCTCATATAGTAAAATTTATGGGGCTCTATTATAACATGGGAAACGTTTTAATGATTACCGTTGCCTCTGTTATTGTCTTTTTAATCGCAGTCCTGTCCACCAGAAGGCTCGCAATGAAGCCAACAGGCGTGCAGAACTTTATGGAATGGGTTATGGATTTCGTTAAAAATATCATTAATAGTACAATGGATTGGAAAGATGGCGGACGATTCCATGTTCTTGGGATTACCATGATCATGTATGTTTTTGTATCCAATATGGTGGGATTGCCATTTTCAGTCGTCATCAACGGAGAACTTTGGTGGAAATCGCCAACTGCTGATCCGGCTGTTACATTAACACTTGCCGTATTGGTCGTAGGGTTATCTCATTTTTACGGTGTAAAAATGCGAGGAATGTCTGCTTACGGGAAGGAATTCTTTAAACCATTTTGGTTTATGTTCCCAATTAAAATAATTGAAGAGTTTGCTAACACGCTTACTCTTGGTCTGCGTCTTTACGGGAATATTTATGCGGGTGAAATTCTGTTAGGATTACTCGCGGGTGGACTAGCAACCGGTGTGGGCGGTACAATAGCCGCAATCCTACCGACGCTTGCATGGCAGGGCTTCTCAGTCTTTGTCGGTGCTATCCAGGCATTTATCTTTACCATGTTAACAATGGTGTACTTGTCTCACAAAGTGAGCAGCGACCATTAATATAACCGTTCATTCTATGGACAAAAAAATAAAACTTTTTATACATTTTAAGGAGGAAAATTACAAATGGGTCTTTTAGCAGCAGCAATTGCAATCGGTTTAGCGGCACTAGGTGCTGGTATCGGTAACGGTCTTATCGTATCACGTACAGTTGAGGGGATTGCTCGTCAACCAGAAGCTCGCGGTATGCTTCAAACAACAATGTTCATCGGGGTTGCGTTAGTTGAGGCGATTCCTATCATCGCGGTTGTTATCGCGTTCATGGTTCAAGGTAAATAATTTGAAGTGTAACCAATAGACGGTCAAAAAATGGCGAAGATCATTTCATGAGAACCTTCGCCATTCGTTTATGTCTATTTATATTGTGGCAAGCGTGAAAAGGGTGTCAGGCACCGTTGAATGGAAGGGAGTGAACCTGAGGTGTTAACAAGCAGTCTTGTATTAGGCGCAGCAACGAAACACGAGTTTATTAATACTGGTGATATCATATTCCAATTAATCATGTTTATCATCTTGATGGCATTGTTGAAGAAGTTCGCATGGGGTCCGTTAATGGGCATTATGAAAGAACGTGAAGCACATGTTGCGAATGAAATTACAGCAGCAGAAAATAGCCGCCAAGAAGCGAAAAAACTATTAGAAGAACAACGTACTCTATTAAAAGAGGCTCGTACCGACGCCCAAGGGTTGATTGAATCGGCGAAAAAGCAAGGAGACTTGCAGCGCGAGGAAATCATTACGACGGCACGCAGCGAAGCTGAGCGCATAAAAGAATCGGCTAAGCTTGAAATCGAGCAGCAAAAAGAAAAAGCGGTTACCGCTATTCGCGAGCAAGTTGCCCAACTTTCTGTTTTAATTGCCTCTAAAGTAATTGAGAAGGAATTGAGTGCAGCGGATCAAGAAAAACTCATTAACGACTATATTCAAGAGGCAGGAGAAGGCCGATGAGTAGCTCTATGGTAGCAAAACGCTACGCGATCTCTCTTCTCCAAATTGCGAAAGAACAACAGCTTCTTGAAGTAATAGAAGAAGAACTTCGTGTAGTGAAGGAAGTTGTACAATACAACCCTGAGTTAATGGTCGTTTTAAAATCTTCAAAGCTTTCGATTGAGAAGAAAAAAGAGATGATAACGCAGGCCTTCGGGACAGTCAATGTATATGTACGCAATACACTGTTGATCTTAATTGAACGGCATCGCCAAGACGAAATCGTCGAAGTGGTAAATGAATTTTTAGAGCTGGCAAATGAAGAAATGGGGATTGCTGAAGCGGAAGTCACAAGCACACGTGCCTTAACAGAAGCTGAGCGCGCTGCCATCTCGTCAGTATTTGCGGCGAAAATTGGTAAGAAATCACTTAGAATTGAAAATATCGTTGATTCCAATTTGCTCGGAGGCGTAAAGCTCCGCATTGGAAACCGTATATATGACGGCAGCTTGCGCGGCAAGCTCGATCGTTTAGAACGTAAATTGTTAAGTTAAGCTAAGATAAAGGAAGTTAGGGGTGAAACTCATGAGCATCAAAGCTGAAGAAATCAGTGCCCTGATAAAAAAGCAAATTGAAAACTATCAGGCGGAAATTCAAGTGACTGATGTCGGTACAGTTATCTCCATTGGTGACGGTATCGCTCGTGTTCACGGCCTTGACAATTGTATGGCTGGAGAACTAGTTGAATTTGCAAACGGCGTTATGGGTATGGCACAAAACCTTGAAGCAAATAACGTCGGTATTATCATCCTTGGACCTTACACGGAAATTCGTGAAGGTGATGAGGTTCGCCGTACAGGCCGCATCATGGAGGTTCCTGTTGGTGAAGAACTAATTGGCCGTGTTGTAAACTCATTAGGCCAGCCAGTTGATGGCATGGGTCCTATTAACACAACGAAAACCCGCCCAGTAGAGGCGATTGCTCCAGGTGTTATGGCTCGTAAATCCGTTCATGAACCATTACAAACGGGAATTAAAGCGATTGATGCACTAGTGCCAATCGGCCGTGGACAACGTGAGTTAATCATCGGTGACCGTCAAACAGGTAAAACTTCTGTTGCGATTGACACGATTTTGAACCAAAAAGGTCAAAACATGATCTGTATCTATGTGGCCATTGGACAAAAGGAATCAACAGTGCGTGCTGCGGTTGAATCCCTTCGTAAATTTGGCGCATTAGACTATACGATCGTTGTTACAGCTTCGGCATCACAACCAGCTCCATTGCTATTCTTAGCACCATATGCGGGTGTTTCGATGGCAGAAGAATTTATGTATAACGGCAAACACGTATTAATCGTGTATGATGATTTATCCAAACAAGCGGCTGCATACCGTGAACTTTCCCTATTACTTCGCCGTCCTCCAGGTCGTGAAGCCTATCCAGGGGATGTATTCTACTTGCACAGCCGTTTGCTAGAGCGTGCATGTAAAATTAACGATGCTCTTGGTGCTGGTTCAATTACAGCATTACCATTTATTGAAACACAAGCAGGCGACGTTTCTGCATATATCCCAACAAACGTTATTTCCATCACTGATGGACAAATTTTCTTACAATCCGACCTATTCTTCTCCGGTGTACGTCCGGCGATTAACGCAGGTCTTTCCGTATCACGTGTAGGTGGTTCGGCGCAAATTAAAGCAATGAAAAAAGTTGCTGGTACATTGCGTCTTGACCTTGCATCCTACCGTGAATTAGAGGCATTTTCACAGTTTGGTTCTGACCTTGATAAGGCGACACAGGCAAAACTTGCCCGTGGTGCCCGTACGGTTGAAGTGTTAAAACAAGATCTTCACAAACCGCTAACTGTTGAAAAACAAGTAGTCATTCTTTACGCATTAACACGCGGCTTCCTTGATGATATTCCATTAGAGGATATCCGCCGCTTTGAATCAGAATTCCATAATTGGTTAGACCACAACCGCAAAGAGTTGTTAGACCATATTACAAACACGAAGGATCTTCCTTCTGATGACGATATGGCTTCTGCAATCAACGACTTCAAAAAGACGTTTGCAGTTAGCGAATAATAGGGTCTGACATAGATATGGCTATTGACGCACGCGGCATCGTTCGGCGGTGACGCGTGTGCTTCGTGGCCGAACATTCTTTGAATGAGGGTGGTGAGAACCTATGGCATCATTACGCGAGATAAAAAATCGTATTACTTCAACGAAAAAAACGAGTCAAATCACAAAGGCAATGGAAATGACCTCTGCTGCTAAATGGAACCGTGCCGTAATGAATGCGAAAGCATTTGTCCCTTATATGGAAAAAATCCAGGAGGTAACGGCATCGATTGCAATCGGCTCAGGCGGTGTCATTCATCCTATGCTCGTATCCCGTCCAGTAAAAAAGACCGGTTATATTGTGATAACTTCTGACTCAGGACTTGCGGGTGCGTTCAACAGTAACGTCATTCGTAAAGTGCACCAAAAAATCCAAAGCCGTCATAAATCGAATGATGAGTTCGCAATTATTGCAATTGGACGCATGGCCCGCGACTATTTTACGAAACGCGGCATGAATGTTGTTCTTGAGATGACCGGACTTCCGGCGCAGCCAAACTTTGTGGACATCCAGGATGTTACCCGCAGTACGGTAGGGATGTTTGCCGACGGCACATTCGATGAACTGTATGTCTTTTACAATCATTATCAAAGTGCGATTTCACAGGAAGTTACCGAGAAGAAGCTGCTTCCATTATCGGATTTATCCACTTCTCATAAGCTCATTTCCTATGAATTTGAGCCATCTGCAGAAGAAATTTTGGAAGTTCTCCTGCCACAATATGCGGAGAGCTTAATTTACGGAGCACTGCTCGACAGTAAAGCTAGTGAGCATGCTGCCCGGATGACAGCAATGAGAAACGCAACGGATAACGCAAAAGAATTAATTAATCACTATACATTAGTCTTCAACCGCGCACGTCAGGCTGCAATTACCCAAGAAATTACAGAAATCGTCGGCGGTGCGGCGGCATTAGAATAGTAACAAAGAGTAAGTAAGGAGGGAAAACGATGAACAAAGGACGCGTTCTTCAGATTATGGGTCCGGTTGTTGACGTAAAGTTTGATAACGGTCAACTGCCTGAGATCTATAACGCATTGAAAATCGTAACTAAAGAGCGTTCTGGATCAGAAGTTGAGATCAACTTAACCCTTGAAGTAGCCCTTCATTTAGGTGATGATACAGTTCGTACGATCGCGATGTCTTCCACTGATGGATTAACACGCGGTATTGAAGTAGAAGATACAGGTAAGCCGATTTCAGTACCAGTTGGTGACGTAACACTTGGCCGTGTATTTAACGTATTAGGCGAAGCCATTGACTTGAAAGAAGATGTGCCTGTAAGTGCCCGCCGTGATTCGATTCACCGCGAAGCACCAACATTTGAACAACTATCTACTGAGGTAGAAATTCTTGAAACAGGTATTAAAGTAGTTGACCTTCTTGCACCATATATTAAAGGTGGAAAAATCGGCCTTTTCGGTGGTGCCGGTGTAGGTAAAACTGTTTTAATCCAAGAATTAATCAATAACATCGCCCAAGAGCACAGCGGTATTTCCGTTTTTGCTGGTGTAGGTGAGCGTACCCGTGAAGGGAACGACCTTTACCACGAAATGACAGATTCCGGCGTTATCAAACAAACGGCGATGGTATTCGGACAAATGAACGAGCCGCCAGGTGCACGTATGCGTGTTGCCTTGACAGGTTTGACGATGGCTGAATATTTCCGTGATGAGCAAGGACAAGACGTGTTATTGTTCATTGATAATATCTTCCGTTTCACTCAAGCAGGTTCTGAGGTTTCTGCCTTACTTGGCCGTATGCCTTCAGCGGTAGGTTACCAGCCAACACTTGCTACTGAAATGGGTAAATTAGAAGAGCGGATTACATCTACAAATAAAGGCTCTGTAACATCGATCCAAGCAATTTACGTACCAGCCGATGACTATACGGATCCGGCTCCGGCTACAACTTTCGCTCACTTAGATGCAACAACAAACCTTGAGCGTAAGCTTTCTGAGATGGGTATTTACCCAGCGGTGGATCCACTTGCTTCGACTTCTCGTGCATTGTCACCTGAAATCGTTGGCGAAGAGCACTATGAGATTGCACGTCAAGTACAATCAACATTACAAAAATACCGTGAGTTACAGGATATCATTGCGATACTAGGTATGGATGAACTTGGTGATGATGATAAGTTAGTCGTGCTTCGTGCCCGCCGGATTCAAAATTTCCTTTCACAGAACTTCCACGTGGCTGAACAGTTCACTAGTCAGCCAGGATCATACGTACCTGTTAAAGAAACGGTTAAAGGCTTCAAAGAAATCCTTGAAGGTAAATATGATCACCTTCCAGAAGATGCGTTCCGCCTTGTTGGACGTATTGAAGATGTTGTCGAGGCCGCAAAACGCATGGGCGTAGAAGCCTAAGGGCGCCGGGGAGGGTAAAAAATGAAGACGATTAAAGTCAGTGTTGTTACTCCCGATGGCCCGGTGTATGAATCAGATGTGGAAATGGTGAGTACGAAGGCTCAGAGTGGTGAGCTGGGAATTTTACCTGGACACATTCCGATGGTAGCGCCGCTTGAAATTGGTGCTGTCCGCCTGAAGAAGGATGGTAAGACAGAGTTTATCGCGGTCAGCGGCGGCTTTTTAGAGGTTCGTCCCGATCAAGTGACAATTCTTGCCCAAGCAGCTGAAACATCCGAGCATATTGATGTGGAACGTGCCCAAAGAGCGAAGGAACGTGCAGAGCAGCGTTTGAAAGAGCAGAAGCTTGAGCATATCGATTTCAGACGTGCTGAGCTAGCGATGCGCCGCGCCATCAATCGCCTTAACGTATCGGAACATAGAATTTAATACGAAAAGCGTAAGGCGCCAGTTTATCGGCGCTTGGAGCTGGACAATTCTAATAAAAATAAGACCCCTCGTGGCAGTACAATTTTGTGCTGGCTCGAGGGGTCTTTGTGTTCGTTTTGGGGGTGGCTTTTGGGTGGTAGAAAAGGACTAGTTTTGGCGTAAAGGGCATGATATGGACAATTATGCATATGATGGTAGGGGAAACAGTGGATACGCATTGCGTTTAGGTACTTTATTTTTCCAAAAAGCTGTTTGAATTAATGACAAACCTCACTGACATGGTTCGTAATTTGTTATTAAATAGGTGTTGTTGTCGAATTTAGTGAGCATATGGGGATCTTGCGAACCCTGTTTCATGCACGTCATCTTCCGCTGAGGCTGCAGATCACGTGCCCAAGTTCGCACCTCTTTAGAATAGTATCGAACGGTTCGCTCTTGCGTCATCTCTGAGGCAATTACAGGAGGTAATTCTTCGAGATCACGCAAACGCTCAGGGGGTGGGGACCCCTTGTCGACTCACTAGTTTGGGTGTAAATTGGAATTCTACCGCCGGATGCTAGCGCATCCTACGCCTCCGCTGACGCTTCGGCTTGCAAAAATTCCCCATTTTAAGCCTCTTTTGAGAGCGAGCTCTCAAGAGTCTTAAAATGGGGAATTTCCGCGGCGGATAGAATCCCAATTTTAAGTAAATGGCTTGTCGACAGGGGTTTGTAACAATGCTATAATGAATTCGGTTACAATATTCATAAGTATGAAAATTTACAACATTGGAGGGGATAGACATGGAACTTCTAAATGTATATCAGAATAATTACCTGATAGTTTTTGTGTTTCTATGTCTCGGGGTGCTGCTGCCTGTGGTGGCATTATATTTGGGGAAACTTCTGCGTCCGTTTAAACCTAGCGAAGCGAAGTATACCACATATGAGAGCGGTATTGAGCCTTTTCACGATTCCCGTGTACAGTTCAATGTCCGCTATTATATTTTTGCCCTGATGTTTGTTATTTTTGATGTAGAAACGGTGTTTTTATATCCATGGGCTGTTGCTTACGATAAACTAGGCATTTTTGCACTCGTCGAAATGTTGATTTTCGTAGTGATGCTATTAATCGGCTTAGTGTATGCTTGGAAAAAGAAGGTGCTACGATGGACTTAAAACTAGAAGACTTATCGCCTCAGGAAATCAGAGAGTTAGAAAGAAATGTATTTTTCGCGACGCTAGAGCAAATTAAGGGTTGGGCACGGAGTAATTCCTTGTGGCCAATGACATTTGGTCTGGCTTGTTGTGCGATTGAAATGATGGGTACAGGTGGCGCAAACTATGACCTTGACCGCTCTGGGACGATTTTTCGAACATCTCCAAGACAATCGGATTGTATGATTGTTTCGGGAACGGTGACGAAGAAAATGGCTCCGATTTTGCGACGTTTATATGATCAAATGCCAGAGCCAAAATGGGTAATTGCGATGGGATCTTGTGCAACAGCCGGCGGCCCATATGTCAAATCGTATTCCGTTGTGAAGGGTGTCGATCAAATCGTGCCTGTGGATGTATATATTCCTGGATGCCCGCCAAACCCGGCCGCATTAATTTATGGGATTAATAAATTAAAAGGGAAAATTCGTTATGAAGCGAAGACTGGGAAGAAGGTGATTTAACAAATGAGCGGGGAAAAAGATCTCGATCAATTAAAGAGAGAAGCCGCTGAAAAGGCTAAAGCTGCGGCATTAGCAAAGCGTAAGGCGAAGGAATCTGGCGCCCAGGAGCAGAAAGCGGAAGCACCGAAGCCGGCTGCAGAACCGGAAAAAGTTGAAACACCGGCCGCAAATGCACCAGATGATGCTGATTTAGCCAAGAAGAAAGCAGCAGCGGCAGCAAAAGCGAAGGCAGCTGCACTGGCGAAGAAGAAACGGGAAGGCATTGCGGACGAAGCTGCACCAGAGGCAGAATCAATGCAAACGGCACCACCAGTAGTGGAAACACCGGCGGCAGACGATGCGGATGACCTAGCGAAGAAAAAAGCAGCAGCGGTCGCAAAGGCAAAAGCAGCGGCGGCAGCGAAGCGAAAGGCGATGGAACTGGCTGGAGGTAATGCTGCGGCAAGCGAAGATGCCCCGGCAGCAGAACCGGAAACGCCAGCAGTAAACGATGCGGATGACCTGGCGAAGAAAAAGGCAGCAGCGGTCGCAAAGGCGAAAGCAGCGGCAGCAGCCAAAAAGAAAGCAATGGAGTTAGCAGGCAGCGACGCCCCGGCATCAGCGGCCGAAGAAGACAGCGCCGCAACAGGTGACGATGCGAAGGCAAAAGCGGCAGCAGCAGCGAAGGCCAAGGCAGTAGCGGTAGCAAAGGCCAAAGCGGCGGCAGCGGCAAAAGCAAAAGCAGCCGGAGCAGGAGCTGGTTCGGACGCTTCAGCAGCTGGCGGCGATGATGAGAAAGCGAAAGCCATCGCAGCAGCAAAGGCGAAAGCGAAAGCAGCAGCGGCGGCGAAAGCCAAGGCGGCAGCTGGCGGAAAAGCAGGCGATACAGCAGCATCCGAAGCGGAAGCGGCAGCACCATCAGCAAATCAGCCATTCTTAGATAAGTATGTGAAAGTGATTGCCGAAAACTTAGGTTCTGATGTTTTAGAAGATTCTTATATTAATAAACTATCCAAAGATGTTCCGACACTTGTGGCAAAGCGTGATACATATTTTAAAGTGGCTCAATTTTTAAAATATAATGAGTTGCTTGGGTTTGATTATCTATCTGAGCTGCATGGATCGGATTTTGAGACACATATGGAAGTCTATGTTCACTTATACTCATACAAAAATCGCCAATCGGTGGCGTTAAAAGTGAAGATTGACCGCGATGAACCAACAATCGAGTCCTTGCAGCCAATTTGGGCCGGAGCAAACTGGCCTGAATGTGAAGCATTTGATTTACTTGGAATTAAGTTTATTGGACATCCGAATTTACATCGGATCCTGCTTGGGGAAGATTGGGTTGGCCATCCACTGCGTAAAGATTATGAACAGTATGATGTGGAGGTGTAACCAATGATCAGAACAGAAGAAATGTTACTAAACGTCGGTCCACAGCATCCTAGTACGCACGGAGTATTCCGGCTTGTCATTAAAATCGATGGGGAAATCATCACGGAAGCAACGCCTGTCATCGGTTATTTACACCGCGGAACGGAAAAGTTAGCGGAAAACCTGCAGTATACGCAGATTATTCCTTATACAGACCGGATGGACTATCTGTCAGCGATGACCAATAACTATATACTTTGTCATGCTGTTGAAACGATGATGGGGACTCAAGTGCCGGAACGTGCGGAATATCTGCGCGTGATTGCCATGGAGCTCGGACGTGTCGCCAGTCACCTTGTTGCTTGGGGCACGTACATCCTTGACCTTGGTGCGACAAGCCCATTCATCTATGCCTTCCGTGACCGCGAAATGATTATCAATATGCTGAATGAGTTATCGGGTGCACGGTTGACGTTTAACTATATGCGTGTGGGCGGCGTGAAGTGGGATGCACCTGAAGGCTGGATTGACAGGCTGAGAGATTTTATCCCTTATATGCGCGAGCAGCTTGCAGGCTATCACACGCTTGTCAGCGGTAACGAAATCTTTTTAGACAGGGTAAAAGGGATTGGCCGCTACACGAAAGAAGAGGCAATCCAATACTCGCTGAGCGGGCCAAATTTGCGTTGTACCGGGGTAAAATGGGATCTGCGTAAAGATGAGCCGTATTCGATTTACGACCGTTTTGATTTTGATGTTCCGACAGCGGAGGAAGGCGATTGTTTGGCACGTTATAATCTTCGTCTTGCCGAGATTGAACAATCGCTCAGGATTCTTGAGCAGGCGGTAGCGCAATTTCCGTCTGAAGGAGAAATTCTTGCAAAGGTTCCGAAAATCATTAAGGCTCCAAAAGGGGAAGCGTTTGTCCGCATTGAATCACCGCGTGGGGAAATTGGCTGCTATATTGCCAGCGATGGAAAAAAAGAACCGTACCGCTTGAAGTTTAGAAGACCATCATTCTATAATCTGCAAATTCTCCCGAAACTATTAGTAGGCGAAAATATTGCAAATCTGATTGCTATTTTAGGGGCAATTGACATTGTCCTTGGGGAGGTGGACGGCTAATGATGGAAGATTTGCTCCATTCAAGTCCCGGCTGGGCCAATTTTGGGATCTTCTTTTTACTCGGAGTGGTCTTGCTTTTAGTCGTATTAGGCTTCGTTACCTACGGAATTTTAGCAGAACGGAAAGTAATGGGTTACATGCAGCTGCGGCACGGTCCGAACCAACTGGGCGGACGATTTGGGTTGCTGCAAACTGTCGCTGACGTTTTGAAGCTGTTACTAAAAGAGGATATTATTCCGAAGGCAGCTGACAAGCCATTATTTATTCTGGCACCGGTCATTGCGTTTGCGCCATCGTTTTTGGTACTGGCAACATTGCCGTTTACCGATAAGTTTCAGTTTGCCGATATTGGTGTCGGCTTGCTGTACTATATTGCCGTTTCCGGTTTAACCGTCTTTGGGATGGTTTTGGGCGGCTGGGCGTCGAATAACAAGTATGCACTCTTAGGGGGCATGCGGGCCGCGGCACAGATGATTTCGTATGAAATTCCGCTGGTCATGGCTGTCCTTGGGGTTATTTTACTCTCAGGAAGCTTAAATTTAAATGATATTGTGATGCAGCAAAAGCATGGCTGGTTTATTCTCTTGCAGCCGATTGGCTTTATCGTCTTTTTTATCGCATCGATTGCCGAATTAAACCGGACGCCATTTGACTTACCAGAATCGGAAAACGAACTGGTAGCCGGATACTTCGTAGAGTATGCTGGATTCCGCTGGGCGTTCTTCATGCTTTCAGAGTATGTGTATGTCTTCGGGATGTCGACTCTGATTACGGTGGTATTCCTTGGGGGCTGGCTGCCGCCATTTGCGTTCCTTGGCTTTATCCCAGGCGCAGTCTGGTTTGCCCTTAAATTTTGTACGGTTGTCTTCGTTTATTTCTGGATTCGCAGCACACTGCCGCGTTTCCGTGCCGACAGACTCATGGAATTTGGTTGGAAAGTATTATTGCCGGTCGCCCTGGCAAACATCTTCCTAACCGCATTGCTAAAATCCTTATTTTTCTAATTGGTGCCTGACACCAATAACTGCATTTACACTGTGAAAGTGGTAGGAATGGTGCCTGACACCAATAACAATCTTTAGACTGTAAAAGGGGTGAAAAACGTGCTTGGAGTATTTAAAGGCTTGAAATATACCCTTAAACAATTATCACGCGAGAAGGTTACGTATGATTATCCAAACGAGCCGCTTCCGCTGCCAGACCGCTTCCGCGGGATTCAAAAGTTTTATCCGGAGAAGTGTATTGTATGTAATCAGTGTGCGCAGATTTGCCCGACAGATTGTATTCAATTAACGGGTAAGAAGCATCCGGATCCAACGAAAAAGGGAAAAATTATCGACACATACGATATCAACTTCGAAATTTGCATCCTTTGTGACCTATGTACGGAGGTTTGCCCAACAGAAGCCATTATCATGACCAATAACTTTGAGCTCGCTGAATATAGCCGGGACATGTTATTTAAAAATCTGGAATGGCTGGATGAAAACGACGAAAACATACGGCAGGTGAATAAAGCATGACAATTTCAGGCGAATTCCTCGCTTTTATGGGACTCGCACTTGTTGCGATTATCGGCGGCGTGCTTCTATTGAACCTAAACAAAGTCGTTCATATGGTCGTTGCCCTCATCTTCACTTTCGTCGCCATCGCCGGCATCTATGTACTGCTTTCCGCAGAATTCGTGGCAGCCGTGCAAATCTTGATTTATTCAGGTGCGATCACAATTATCATGCTATTTGGCATCATGTTAACGAAGCATGATGACGAGAGTGAACCCAAAACGGGTAAATGGAGAAAGCTTCTTTTGTTTTTAGGAATTGTCGGCTTTGCCTTTGCCGTCTACATTGGGATTTATAATTTCAATATCGACCAAGTTCCGACGACACTGCACGAAAACAATACGATGCAAATTGGGGAAGCACTTTACTCTAAATATATTATTCCGTTTGAGTTAACATCTGTATTACTATTAGCGGCCTTAGTTGGTTCGATTATTTTGGCAAAAACAGAGAAGAAGGAGGCGGATAAGGAATGAGTTCAGTTCCCGCTTCAGCCTTCCTGGCGCTTGCACTGATATTATTCTGCATCGGATTATACGGTGCGTTAACGAAGAAAAATACCGTAATCGTGTTGATTTCGATTGAATTGATGCTGAATGCCGTCAATATTAACCTGGTTACCTTCAGCAAATATGGATTAAACCCATCCATTACAGGTCAAATCTTCGCCCTGTTTGCCATCTGTGTGGCTGCAGCCGAAGCCGCTGTCGGACTAGCGATTCTAATTTCGCTTTACCGCAGCAAGAAAACCGTCAACATCGACGAAATGGACACAATGAAAAACTAGACAGACAACTTTGGGTGCCTGACACCATTTCTCCTACACGAGAGTGGTAAAGGGTGTCAGGCACCATTAAAGGGGATAGTGATAATGATGGAAAATGCATGGCTCATACCGCTTTTCCCGCTATTATCGTTTTTGATCCTTCTTCTATTCGGTAAGCGATTGAAGGAGGCGAGCGCATATGTGGGGATTCTCTTCGCATTGGCCTCGCTTATCTATTCGATTTTGGTGTTATTTGAGCGCTTTTCAGAGCCAACCTACATTACAAAGTTCGACTGGCTCACGATAGGAGATCTGCATCTAACAGCGGGCTTTGAAGTGAATCAATTAAATGCATTGATGCTGTTTATCGTATCGCTCGTAAGTTTCTTAGTACATACCTACTCCAAAGGGTACATGCATGGAGATGAGCGGTTCCCAGTATTCTATGCCTATTTAGGATTATTTACGTTTGCCATGCTCGGTCTGGTAATTTCGCCAAACCTGCTGCAAACTTATATTTTCTGGGAGCTTGTTGGTGTTGGTTCCTTCCTATTAATCGGTTTTTATTATTACAAAGAAGAAGCAAAGGCCGCTGCCAAAAAGGCATTCATCATGACCCGTATCGGGGACGTTGGACTGTTCATCGGCATGATCCTGCTCTTCTGGCAAACCAAATCATTTGAATACAGTGAGATTTTCGCGGCTGTTGACGCCGGTGCTGTATCGCAAACGATGATTACCTTAACAGCGATCTTAATTTTTATAGGAGCAGTCGGGAAATCAGGTCAGTTCCCGCTTCACACATGGCTTCCGGATGCGATGGAAGGTCCAACACCTGTTTCGGCCTTAATCCACGCCGCAACGATGGTTGCTGCCGGGGTCTATTTAGTCGCTGCCCTATTTCCGTTGTTCGCGGCTAGCAAAACGGCGCTGCTCACCATTGCCGTTATTGGGGCGATTACCGCCATTTTTGCGGCAAGCATCGGTCTTGTGCAAACCGATATAAAAAGAGTACTCGCTTACTCGACCGTCTCACAGCTCGGCTACATGATGCTTGCACTCGGTTCCGCCGGGTACGTGGCTGGTGTGTTCCATTTGATGACACACGCATTCTTCAAGGCGCTTCTGTTCCTTGCGGCTGGTTCCGTGATCCATGCGGTTCATACGCAGAATATCGAGGAAATGGGCGGTCTTTGGAAAAAATTAAAGCTGACCGGGCCGTTATTCTTAATCGGAACACTCGCCATCAGCGGTGTGCCGGGGCTATCCGGATTCTTCAGTAAAGATGAAATTTTAGTTGCGGCCTGGGAAGGCGGACATCCGGTTCTTTTCTTGCTTGCACTAATCGCAGCATTCATGACCGCATTTTATATGTTCCGCTTGTTCTTCATGGTCTTCACCGGTGAAGCACGCGGCAATCAAAAGAATGTACACGAATCGCCAAGCAATATGACATACCCGATGATTCTGCTCGGCGTCCTAGCCATCATCGCCGGTTATGTGAACACACCATGGTTCGGCTCGTTCCTTGGCGACTGGCTCGTCGACGGCAACCCTGCCCTTGGCCACGGTCACGTGGAAGGTCCTGTTTGGATCATGATCGCGGCAACCGTTGTTTCCTTAGCGGGAATCTACCTTGCCTACTTGATGTACAACAAACGCAGCATCGCCCGCAACTGGTTGAGCGGTACGGGTGACACCTTGCACACGATTTTACTGAACAAATACTATGTGGATGAGTTTTATCAAATGACCATCATCGCTGCGACAAGAGCATTCAGCTATTTCCTACGATTTATCGATGTCTTCATCGTCGAGGGACTTGTCAAAGGCGTGGTTGGAATTGTCCAGGGACTTGGGGCGACCGGTTCGAAAATGCAATCCGGCCAGGTTCAAACCTATGGCGCAGTCGCCTTCATCGGACTGGCACTGCTCGCCGTCATCTTTGCGTTAACAGGGGGGTACTTACGATGAATTTGCATTCCGTTCTATCAATCCTAGTATTCTCCCCTTTACTAGGAATCATCGTTTTAGCGTTTTTGCCGAAAATGGCTGAAAAAGCGATTAAGCTTGTTGGCTTTCTTGCGACACTGCCGGCATTATTGCTGGCCTTGGCTGCCTATCTCCATTTTCAATGGGGCAAGGATCTCGCAGACTTTGCGGTTTCAAAATCGTGGATCCAATTCCGCGGCATGAACGTCCAAGAGCCAATTTACTCGGTGTACTATGAGCTAGGCCTCAGCGGCTTTCAGCTTTTGCTTGTAGTCCTTACCGCGATTGTCGCAACACTATCAGCGATCGCCGCTGCTAAATTTGTGAAAAAAGAATGGAAAGGCTATTTTATGCTGTTCCTTCTTTTAGAAATCGGTATGCTCGGTGTCTTTACGGCTGAAAACTTAATCCTGTTCTTCATCTTTTTCGAAATCACGCTCATTCCGACTTTCTTCTTAATCGGAAAATGGGGCTATTTTGAAAAAGAAAAGGCAGCTTACAGCTTCTTAATTTATAACGGTTTAGGTTCCGCTGTGCTCCTGATTGTGATTATGATTCTGTTTGCCAAAACAGGGACAACGAATATTGATTTATTAACCCAAATGATGGCCGACCCAAGCGCGCCGCTTTCCAGCGACTTAAAACTTGGACTTTTAATTGGTCTATTAATTGCTTTTGGTGTGAAATTGCCAATTTTCCCGTTGCACAGCTGGATGCTGAAGGTGCACGTTCAAGCGCCGCCATCCGTTGTTATGATCCACTCTGGGATTCTATTAAAAATAGGGGCTTACGGCTTAATTCGTTTTGGAATGGGAATTTTCCCTGAGCAGTTTGAAACGCTTGCGACCATCATCGCAGTCCTTGGCGTGATTAACCTCCTCTACGGGGCATTCCTAGCGTTCATTCAAACAGATTTTAAAATGGTTTTGGCTTATTCATCGATTTCCCACATGGGAATCGTGCTGATTGGACTTGCAGCGCTAAACGAAGCTGGGATCCAAGGGGCAATTTTTCAAGTGGTATCGCACGGATTGATTTCCGCTTTATTGTTCTTCTTGGTGGGTATCATTTACGAGCGGACCGACACGTCGCTCATGGAAAACCTTGGCGGCATGGCGAAGGGGATGCCGATTGCCGCAGGCTTCTTGCTGGCCGGCGGGATGGCATCACTCGGACTTCCGGGCATGTCCGGATTTGTCAGCGAGTTTATGGCCTTCCTTGGCTTGTTCAAAGAATTGCCGTGGATAGCTGCTGTCGGAACGATCGGGATTATCATGACGGCTGCATATTTATTGAGAGCAGTCCTCGGCATTACCTACGGCAAGTCACACCGCGAATTTACCGGTGTCCTTGACCTAAAAGGGGTCGAGTTCGTGCCAGTCGTGGTTTTAATGGTATTAATCGTGTTAATCGGGGTTTACCCAAGTGTTCTAAGCTCTCCGCTGCAAACTACACTTGAAACGATCATGATAGGGTTAGGAGGGTGATGAAGGATGGATATAGAGACATTGAAATCATTTAACTGGAGTGTCATGACGCCTGAGTTCATCATCCTTGGCGTCATCGCATTACTGACATTGTTAGATTTATTTTTACCGAAAAAACAAGACCGCCGCATTCTTGGCTGGATCGGGATTGCCGGTGTGCTAGCGGCCATCATCGCGGTAGCCAGCCTGCTCGGCACGGAAGCGACATCGATTTTAGACGATACCTTCACGCTTGATGCGTTTGGAAAGGCGTTTAAACTCATCCTGCTAGTCGGAGCGGCACTTGTATTATTTTTAGCGATTAGTTATGAGGCGAAGGAAGGCCTTGAAGACTATCGAGGCGAGTTTTATTACTTATTCTTAGCGGCCTTGCTTGGTACGATGATTATGACATCAAGCGGTGACTTAATCACGTTATTTATTGGGTTAGAATTGTTATCAATTCCTTCCTATATATTAGCGGGCATCAAGAAGCACAACAGACAATCGAATGAATCGGCGATGAAATACGTCATCAATGGCGGTATTTCCACCGCAATCACGTTGTTTGGGATGAGCTATGTATACGGCTTGACGGGTTCGACTAATCTTTTTGAAATTGCGACGACAATATCAGCGATTTCAGATGGTCAGCAGGCCTACCTGCTCGGACTTGCGTTCTTAATGATTTTCGTCGGTTTATCGTTCAAACTGGCAGCGGCACCGTTCCATATGTGGGCACCTGATGTGTACCAAGGCGCGCCGACACCGGTTACGGCCTTCTTAAGCGTCATTTCGAAGACGGCCGGCTTTGTCATCGTCATCCGCATCCTAATTGCGGTATTCTACAGCGCCGCGCCAACGGGTGCCAGCGGTGAGAGCATCCTGTTTAAAATGCACGATTATCTCGCCGTCATTGCTGCAGTCACGATGATTGTCGGTAACGTCATTGCCTTGAAACAATCGAATATTAAACGAATGTTTGCCTATTCCAGTATCGCCCATGCCGGGTATATCCTGGTGGCACTGACGACACTGAGCACGAATATGGTTTATTCCATCTGGTTCTACCTGCTTGCTTACATGCTAATGAACCTTGGTGCTTTTGCGGTAATCCAAGTAGTTTCAGGGCAATCCGGTTCGACGAAGATTGCTGACTTTGCCGGCCTTTACCGCCGCTCACCGGTATTAGCCGTCCTTATGGGGATTTTACTCGTTTCCCTGGCAGGCTTCCCGGGCACAGCTGGCTTTATCGGCAAATTAAACATCTTTGTCGGCGCCTTCGCCGGTACACCGCATTACGTACTGGCATCGATTATGATTGCGACCACCGTCGTATCATACTTCTACTATTTCGGCGTCATGACACAAATGTTCTTCCGTCCGGCAGCTGACGACCGCAAGCTGAACATGCCATTCGGCATCATCGTCGTCCTGCTCGTCGCAGTCGTAGGGTCAGTCCTGTTCGGCATCATGCCAAACATCGCCCTTGATTTCTTGAACAATTTGAAGTAAAGCAGGGGACGGTTCTTGCGCTTCAGCTTTTAGTGGCTTCTTTGGGGAAGGGAGCCGTGGTCATATTAAAAGGGGTATTTATACAAAACAAAAAGAAGAGGCGGGGCCTCCCCTTTATGGGGATTCCCTGCCTCTTCTTTTTACATTTTCCGCATTAGTCCAGTTTATCCTTAACCTCGCCAACGCCTTCTCGCAGTTTACCCTTTGCTTTATCCCATTTTCCTTCAGTTTCGGTTGACTTGTCATCCGTCAACTTACCCCATTGCTCTTTCGCCTCACCCTTTACCTGATCTAGATCGCCTTTTAATTTATCCTTGTTCATATTAAATTCCTCCTTTTCGTTCTATAAGTTTATTACCCTATGAGAAAGTCCCGCAAACTTCCTAATTGTTATCCACTTCATCCTTCTTTTCGCCATCACTGATGCCATTATCCTGATCGACGCCGTCACCGATACCATCCTCTTTTAATTGGCTCTCGATATTATTCTTGGCATCTTCAATATTATCTTTAGCTTCTTTAAACGTGTCGTTCGCTTCCTTTTTTGTATCATTATCAATTTGATCCTTTTGCTCGCCGTCACTAATGCCGTTATCCTGGTCGACCCCGTCTCCGCAGCCGGCCAACCCGCCAAATGTCAATAGTGCCGCCAGTCCGCCTGTTAGAAGTGTTTTTTTATTCATGTTTACTCCTCCTTTAATTTCGAACTGGTGATTGTATTCCCAGTGAATCAGGTGATGAAACATTATTTTGAAAATGTTTGAAACCATCATGACGGGGTATTACATCTACCAAACTTACCGAAAAGGAGAGATGTTACATGACATTACACAATATGATGGCAGGCTGGTACATATATACAGACCGAATTCCCCACGTACTATTAGCACTTCTCATCTTATTAGTTGGCTGGCTGGTGGCAAAAGCGGTGGGCAAGGCGGTCGAAAAGGCTTTAAGGAAAACAAACCTCGATAACAAGCTGTTCTCTAATGTTGGAAAAAGGAAATACGCATCAGAAGTGATTATCGGAAAAATGGTTTACTATCTGTTAGTAGTTGTCGTCCTGATTTTCTTTTTCAATATGCTTCACCTCAACATCATTGCTGAACCGCTTGTAGAAATGGTGTCGACATTGACCTCGGCGATTCCGAATCTACTAAAAGCAGCTCTTATTCTAGTAGTAGCCTGGGTGATTGCTTATTTTGCCCGGATGCTTTTTAAAAAGGGAGCGGCGATGCTTCATTTAGAACAAAGACTTGTAAAATGGAAAATGACTGATAAAGAAGCGAATGCGGCAGTCAAGGTGAACGGCATCGCTCAAGCCATTTTCTATCTTGTCATGTTATTATTTTTACCGGCGGTATTGGGGGCACTGCATCTTGAAGGGATTTCAGAACCTTTCTCACATGCGCTGTCAACCATGCTTGGTTTAATTCCGAAGCTGTTTGCTGCGGCACTGATTGTGTTTATCGGCTGGTTGCTTGCGAAAATCATCCGTGATATTTTAACGAATTTTTTAAAAAGCATCGGAGCGGATCGCCTCGGTGAACGGGTTGGCTTAGAGAAGGCTGATCTTTCCACCATTATTGGGAATATCGTCTTCATCCTCATCTTAATCCCGACAATTATTACGGCCTTAGAAAAATTAGACTTAAAGGGAATCTTGGAGCCGGCGATTGCGATGCTTCATCAGATTATGACACTGATTCCAAACATCGTTGCTGCGGTTCTGTTGATTTTATTTGGAATATGGCTTGGAAAATGGATTGAAAAAATGGTCGCGCAAATGCTTTGGCGCTTACGGTTCGACAATATCTTCCACCACATGGGAATCGGCTCCTTAACTCCGGAACAATCGAAATACACCCTGTCGCAACTGGTAGGATTGCTGGCAAAGATTGTCGTGGTGCTCTTATTTACCTCCGAAGCCTTGCAGATTGTTCATTTAGATTTCTTAGTTACCTTGGCAACAGGAGTACTCGCCTACCTGCCAATGGTAGTAGCAGCACTCGTGATTTTAGGAATTGGCTTGTACTTAGGCCATTTAGTTGAGCGTGTGTTACAAAATGTCTTAAAGCAGCGCTACTCGCGCACGTTGGCGGCGATTGCGAAATATGCCATTTTTACCATTACCCTGTTCATGGCATTAGACCAATTGGGTGTCGCCCACTCGATTGTAAACGCAGCGTTCATTCTCGTCTTGGGTGGTCTGGCACTGGCATTTGGCTTGGCATTCGGCCTCGGCGGAAAAGAGTTTGCTGCCAAATATTTAGGGAAACTAGACGAAAAAATAGAAGAGGAAAATGTATAGATTTAGGCCTAGACAATCCGGAATCCTCATCGATTTCGGATTGTTATTTTTAGAAGGGAGGTTGTTGGTTTGCTAATCAATTTATTGATGATTGTGGTGCTCATTGTTTTAACCGGCTTCTTCGTCGCGATTGAATTTGCCATTGTCAAGGTACGGACATCGCGGATTGATCAGCTGATTGCGGAGGGGAAGAAAAACGCCGTTGCGGCGAATAGGGTCGTGACCCACCTTGATGAATATTTATCAGCCTGCCAGCTTGGCATCACGGTAACAGCATTGGGACTGGGCTGGCTCGGGGAACCGACGGTGGAAAGGTTATTTCATCCATTACTGGCGGCACTTCATTTGAATGATGCTGTTACAAATCTAGTATCGTTTGCCCTTGCCTTTGCTGTTGTTACCTTTATTCACGTCGTTGCAGGGGAATTGGCACCAAAAACCGTGGCGATTCAGAAGGCCGAAATGATTACCTTGCTGTTCGCTAAGCCGTTGATTCTTTTTTACAAAATCATGTTTCCGTTTATTTGGGCGCTAAATAGTTCCGCCCGCGTGCTCGTTGGCTTATTTGGGCTAAAGCCTGCGAGCGAACATGAATTGGCGCACTCGGAGGAGGAGCTGCGCATTCTTTTGACGGAAAGTTATCAAAGCGGGGAAATTAACCAAAATGAATGGAAGTATGTTAATAATATTTTTGAATTTGATGAGCGCATCGCTAAAGAAATCATGGTGCCGCGGACGGAAATGGTTTGTCTCTCAGTTGAAGATTCAATTCAAGATGTCGTGCAAATGATGAAGGCGGAAAAATTTACCCGATATCCGGTGATGGAAGGGGATAAGGATCATATTATCGGCGTTATGAACGTGAAAATGTTTTTAACCTCCAAACTGATGAAGAAGGGTGCCTATCAAAATTGGAAAGTAAAATCCTACATTCAGCCAGTTATTCGCATCATTGAAACGATTCCGATTCACGATTTGTTGATCCGGATGCAAATGGAGCGAACCCATATGGCGATTCTGCTTGATGAATATGGCGGCACTTCCGGATTGGTGACGGTCGAAGATATCATTGAGGAGATTGTGGGCGAGGTGCGGGATGAGTTTGATGCCGATGAGGTGCCCGAGATTCGCAAGGTATCTGTGGCTGGATCTGGGAATGGAGAGGCGGGAAAGCACTATATTGTAGATGCCAAAGTGACCATTTCTGAAGTAAATCAGCTGCTCGGAACCCACTTAAGCGCAGAGGAAGTCGATACGATTGGCGGCTGGTATTTGACGCAAAAAACCACGGCAAAAGCGAGTGTAGCAGTGGATGCGGAAGGGTATTCCTTCAACGTCCATGAAGCGGACGGGTACCATATTATGTATTTGGAGATAGGGAAAAATTGAGACAAGCCTCGGGATGGGGCTTGTTTCTTTGTGGGGAAAAATGGGAAACCAACCTTAATAGGAAGGGGGCGTTAACAGGTGTAAAGCGGTTGATACGATGACAAGCCCAGGCAATATAGGTATGTATGAGAATTCATAGGCGGAGAATTTCCGGCTAATGTATCTAAAGGAAGCTTAAGAAGCAAATATAAGCGGAGATATTCCGATTAGCTGCTCTAAATAAGACAAAATCCAACGATTTGGATACTATAAGCGGAAAAACTCCCCTTATTTTTAAGGAAATGGGGGTATTTACCAATTTAAACGGAATTTTTCCGTTTATTTTCAAACACTCTACCTAGACTTCAGACATGTCAGAATATTTTAATTGTTTTTTAAATAAATTTGTGATAAATTTATAAACATTATAAATGAAGTCTAGACTTCATTTGATTACCAATAAAAGGAGAGGCTTCTTTTTGGAGGGTACTCAGACAATCAAGGATAAGATTGAAATGCATTTTAATGAACTATCAAAGGCACAGCAAAAAGTGGCGAACTTTGTGTTAAATAACCCCACATTTATCGGAGTGCATTCTGCGGCTGAAGTTGGTGAGAAAGCCGGGACCAGCGAAACCACGGTCATTCGTTTCTGCTATGCACTTGGACTTGAAGGATATGCCCGGCTGCAAAAAGAAATTACCCTATTTGTTTTTAACCATACAACGATTAGTACGCTTGGAACTTATGTTTCCTCTAAAAAGGAGCTTGTCAATGACCAGTGTCTTATTGAAAAAGCAATGGGCCAAGATAGCTCTAAAATTATCAGAATTGCTAAACAAATTAATGAACAAATGTTTAAGGATGCGACCCGTAAATTACATGAAGCGGAAAAAATCTATATTGTTGGTGCTGGTGCATCACAGTTAGGTGCTCATTGGCTGCATTTTACGATGAACTTTCTTCGGCCGAATGTGAAGCTTGTTCAAACAGACACAGCAGAACTCATTCGTACGCTGCAAGAAATCGATGAACATTCCATCGTCGTAGTGATTTCTCAGCATCGTTACTTTAAAGAGCCGATTCAAATCGCTGAGACACTTCATAAGCGGGGGATACCGATCCTGGCTGTTACGGACTCGAGGCTGGCACCGATTCTCAAGCATTGTTCGTATGCCTTTATATTAGAACAACCTGAGCTGTCGACAATTGATCTGATGCCGGCACTGATTTCCTTCCTCAATTTATTAGTAACGGGAATGATAACTTACGATCCACACTACTACAACACGCAACGTGTTAAGTTCGATGATTTTCAAAATAGTTTTATAGCAGATCGATGGAGTTGAAGAAGATGACAGATCAACAATTAGCAGAACGTTTACAACCGATTTTTGAGCATTTGCATGAGAATCCGGAAGTAAGCTGGAGTGAGGTTGAAACAACAGCGTATATCGCAAACCTCCTCAGGCAAGAAGGTTTTGAACCGCAAACATTTGAAAATATGACCGGTTTATATGTAGACATTGGGAAAGGAACACCTAAAGTCGGCTTTCGAACCGATATGGACGCCCTGTGGCAGGAAGTAGACGGTCAGTTCCGCGCTAATCATTCATGTGGGCATGACGGACATATGACGATGGCACTTGGCACTTTTCTTTTACTAAAAGAGCTGGCGCCAACCTTACCCGGAGCTGTCCGCATCATTTTCCAACCGGCAGAGGAAAAGGCGCAAGGAGCAAAGGCCCTTGTTCGGCAAGGGGTGGTCGATTCACTGCAATTTTTATTCGGTACGCATGTACGTCCGCTTGTTGAATTGCAGGACGGGACATATGCGCCGGCATTGTATCACGGGGCAGCGAAGCTTTTTACCGGAACGATTACTGGGGTTGAAGCTCACGGGGCACGACCGGAGCAAGGGGTCAATGCGATTGAAGTAGCAGCGGCTTTAATTGACGGGATCAAACGTCTTTGGATCAGCCCAACACAGTCCGCCTCTATTAAAATGACACAGCTTCAAGCGGGCGGCACAGCAACAAATATTATTCCAGGTTCGGCATCATTTAGTATGGATGCACGTGCTCAAAATAATGAAACGATGGAAGCTTTAACAGTCGGATTTGAAAAAGTAGCTGCAGCAGTAAGTACCATGTACGGCGCATCGATTGAGTACCGGGTGGATGCGCATATTGCGGCAGCTCAAGTCGATGACACGGCAAAATCGATTATGCAGCAAGCGATTATCGATGTGGCAGGTATAGAAAACTGCGCACCAGAAGTGGTCACACCCGGCGGCGAAGACTTCCACTTTTATGCTTATTCAAAACCGCAGCTGCAAACAACGATGCTTGGGCTAGGCTGCGGTGTCACACCAGGACTTCATCATCCACAGATGACATTTAACCGGCAACGTCTTCCAATTGGGGCTCAAATTATCACAAGAGCCTTAGTGCTGGCGTTACAACAAGTAGAAAGAAGCGAATAGAAATGATCGAAATTCGAGAATTAAAAACAATTGCTGAAATGGAACAAATTCAAGAGCTTGAGTTTAAAGTATGGGGCACCGAAGTGATTCCGACACACCAAACGTTAACGGCAGTAAAAAATGGAGGCATTATGGTGGGTGCCTATGACGGAGAGCAATTAATCGGCTTCAGCTATGGATTTGCCGGCTTCCGTGATGGAAAATCCTATGTATGCTCACATATGCTTGGTATTGACGAAGCGTATCGTTCACAAGGCATTGGTGAAAAACTGAAACGCGTACAGCGGGATATTGCCATTGCAAAAGGATATGACAGGATGCACTGGACGTACGATCCGCTCGAAACCCGAAACGGTTACTTAAACTTAACCAAACTGAATGGTATTTGTGATACCTATGTTGAAAATTGCTATGGAGAAATGCAGGACGGCTTCAACCAAGGATTGCCATCAGACCGCTTTGAACTGCACTGGCATTTAACCAGTCCTTATGTGGTGGAAAAACATGTACCAACGATCGAAGACGCAGCTGCCTTAAACACACTGGCATTTAATGAAGAAAGCTTACCTGTATTCGTAGCAGGCAAGGAGCAAGAACTAACGCAATCAGCTTATTCACTGGCGATACCGAAAGACTTCCAATCCTTAAAAGCAGCAAGCGGAGAACTTGCGATGGACTGGCGTTTGCAGACACGTGCACTATTCCAACGCTTATTTAAAGCAGGATACGCGGCGGTTCGTTTACAGCCAGCTGAAACCTATAATGAATACATTTTTGTCAAAAAAGAAATGTTAGCACTGGGAGGACAACCACAATGAAAATTACCGACATTACCATCCGTCATTTACAAATGAAATTAAAAGCACCCTTTACAACAAGCTTCGGTACATTTACCAATAAAGACTTTTTATTATTGGAAGCAAAAGATCAAGACGGCACGATTGGCTGGGGTGAATCCGTAGCATTTCACTCCCCTTGGTATAACGAAGAAACATTACAAACAAACTGGCATATGCTGGAGGATTTTTTAATCCCGTTAATTTTAAACAAAGAAATCAACCATCCCGATGAAGTAAGTGAAATATTTGCCCCCATTCGTAAAAATAACATGGCAAAATCGACGATTGAAGGCGCCATTTGGGATATTTACGCACAGCAAACCAATCAATCACTCGCTTCAGCACTTGGCGGAAAAAAGGACAAAATTGAAGTCGGCATCAGTATTGGTATTCAAAAATCAATTGAAGACTTAGTCGCACTAGTGGATGAGTACGTGAAGGAAGGCTACAAACGGATTAAAGTGAAAATAAAGCCGGGCTGGGATGTGGATGTGATGCGTACATTGCGTGAAAACTTCCCGAACGTGGCCATGATGGCTGATGCAAACTCCGCCTATCGCTTAGAAGATGCAGAGCTTTTAAAACAGCTGGATGAATTTGACTTAACCATGATTGAACAGCCTTTAGCATCGGATGATATTATTGATCATTCACAGTTGCAAAAAATGCTAAACACCCCTATTTGCTTGGACGAAAGTATTCATTCTTTAGAGGACGCACGTAAGGCGGTTGAGCTTGGCAGTACAAAAATTATAAATATTAAAATCGGCCGTGTCGGCGGTTTAACAGAAGCCAAAAAAATCCACGACTACTGTGAAGCAAATGGCATTCCTGTATGGTGCGGCGGTATGTTGGAATCAGGTATTGGGCGAGCTCATAATGTCGCCTTAACCACGCTATCAAACTTTATTTTACCTGGAGACACAGCGGGCTCCAATCGTTATTGGGAAAAAGATATTATCCTGCCTGAGGTTGTAGCAGCAAACGGTTATATTGAAGTGCCGCAAACAGCAGGAATTGGTTATGCAATCGACCGGGAAGCAGTGGAATCATTTACAGTTGCGAAGAAAAATTACAAATAGTGGAGGTGGATTCGCGTGAAGAAAAGCTTACAAATCGGTGGAGCTTTCGTCGGCTTGATCGTTGGAGCCGGCTTTGCTTCAGGGCAAGAAATCATGCAGTACTTTACAAGCTTTGGCATTTGGGGAACGGTTGGCGGAGTGGTTGCTACCGCATTCTTCGTGTTTTTAGGTTACACGCTTGCACAGCTGGGGGCAGACCTACAAACAACATCACATAAAGGTGTTATTTATTATTTAGGCGGTCGTTATATCGGATTCATTTTTGACGTACTCATTACGTTCTTCTTATTTGGTGTAGCCGTTGTCATGTTCGCAGGGTCTGGTTCGACATTTGAGCAAATGTTTGACATCAATCCGATGATTGGAAGCATCATCATGGTAGCAGCCACCATCTTAACTTTATTATTAAATGTAAAAAATATTATCAATTTAATTGCTATGGTGACACCGTATTTAATGATTATTATCTTTGCCATTTTAATTTATTCTATTTTTACCATGGACATATCCTTTGCTGAAGCAGATGCATTAGCAAAAGAACAAGCGTCAGGAGCATCCAATTGGTTTATTGGTGCCCTCCTCTATGTGTCGTATAATATCGCAGCAGGTGCTGCCCTTTTGATTGTGATGGGTGGAACCCTTAAAGACCGTAAAGTAGCAGGCATGGGGGGAGTTTTTGGCGGGATCATGCTAGGTGCCTTAATTGTATTAATTCATATTGCAATGTTTGTGAAAATAAATGTTGTAAGTGGTGTGGCCATGCCAACACTTGAGCTGGCTAACCAAATCCACCCGGCAGTCGGCGTGCTGATGGCGATTGCGCTTCTCGGTATGATGTACAACACAGCGGTTGGAATGTTCTACGCCTTTACGGTTCGTTTCATTCAACCAGAAAGGAAATCATTTAAGCCAGCAGTCATTGTTACCGGCTTACTCGGTTTTGGCGCAAGTCTTGTCGGATTCACCACACTGGTTGGGAAAGTTTACTCAACCATGGGCTATTTAGGATTCGCCCTAATCATCGCGATTGTGATCGCATGGGCACGAAAAGATAAAAGGCAAAAATCAGCGATAGCTGCGTAAAATATGTTGAAATGCCGGGTTCTCTTAAACTAGCAACCAACTAAAATAAGAAACAAAAAAACTGATTAAGGGGATTCCTTGATCAGCTTTTTTGATGTTAGTAAAAACTAGAAACTAGTAAAACGAAAAAGGTCAGCCCTATGATTTATCCTGCTGACCTTTAACTATGCTAAATCATACTAATAGGGAACCCGCAGCATACCTAGCAATCTATCAGAACATCAGGTAGCCGAATTCGCTAAAGATAACGCCCTATTAACGGGAGCTTGTACTCCGCTAGGAATGCCCGCCTTATAGGTAACTCCATCCGTTTTTTTCGTAAATTCTGCTTTTGCTTTGGCAAGGATACCTCCTTGGTCATGTAACAGATCGTAGCCGGACAGCGCCATCACTTTGGCGGCGAATAACATTCCTTTCATGCCGATCGATGATCCGAACGAAGCGGTCGCCTGCCAAGTATGCACCTCCACGCCGACCGGCATGCAGGCGGTTAAAATTTGGCCGACCGGGGTAATCCAGGTGACATCGCCGACATCGGTTGATGCACCGAAAGTCTCGCCATATTCCTTTTTGTTGTTGAAATATTCGGCCTGTAGTGATTCATCCTTGTCGCCGCCAAGCAGGGCGATCATTCGCTGACTCCCGGCTAACTCCTTCGGTTGAAGGGTGGCCGCAAGCTCATGCGCAAACTGTTCCTCTTCAGCTGTGAAGGACAGGGGGCCGATTACGTTGCCTTGCGCAAACATCAAGTCATTCAGCACCTCATTCGGAAGCGTGTCATAGCAGCCGGCCTTAATTTCCCATGTTACAGACGTTTCCGTCATCATTGCCGCGCCTTGTGCTATTTTGATCAGGCGTTCAAGCATGTTATCCACTTGCTCGCGGTTTTCGCCGCGAAGGTAATACCAGACACTTGCATCGCCCGGAACAATGTTCGGTGCTTGGCCACCGTTCGTGATGGTGTAATGAATCCGCGATCCGTCCGGCACATGCTCACGCAAATAGTTAGCGCCAACGTTCATCAGTTCCACTGCATCCAACGCGCTTCGCCCGAGATGGGGGGCAGAACCCGCATGGGCGGTGCGCCCAGTAAAATAAAACTCAACGGAACTCAGCGCCCGAAAGCTGACGTTTGTCGTCTGGTTAGCCGAACCCGGATGCCAGGTAAGAGCGCAATCCAGGTCGTCAAAAGCACCGGACCGAGCCATAAAGGTTTTGCCTGACAGCACCTCTTCGGCGGGACAGCCATAATAGCGAATCGTTCCTGCCATATTCTCATCAGCCATCCGATTTTTCAACGCGATAACAGCAGCGACACCGGCAGTGCCAAGCAGGTTATGGCCACAGCCGTGACCCGGGCCGTTTTCAACAACGGGTTGCTGCTCAGGGCAAACCTGCTGGGATAATCCAGGCAGCGCATCGAATTCACCCAAAAATCCGATGATAGGATGCCCGATTCCATATTCCGCAATGAATGCTGTCGGAATCCCGCCGATGCCGGACGTCACAGCAAATCCTGCTTCTTCCAGCACTTTTTTTTGCAATGAGGAGGCAAAGGTCTCCGTATAGGCAATTTCCGGTTTATCCCAAATCTGTTTGGCCATTTGGATAAACTCCTCCGCATTACCATCTATCCATGAGATAAGCTCGTTTTTATTCATGATGCTCACTCCTTTTACTTCTACCATCTAGATCTGTAAAACTAGTTATCAATCTTAAGCCGTCATAGGGCTACATGCTCATCGGCAACAACTTTTGCCGCTAATTTCGAGCCTGGCAATGTTGCGCCTACGATAGCAGCCAATAGAGCGCAGCCCATTACAAACATGAATGCACTCGTATAGGAACCACCAGAAGCGGTGATCAGAAAGCCCATAATGGCCGGGGCGGCAATACCTGCCGATTGCCCGCCGAAGTTCAGAATGCCTACTGCGGTTCCGACTACTTGGGCTCTCATCAGGCGATGCGGCAAGGAAAAGACGAAGGATAGCATAAACGCAATACCGATTGAAGCAAGAGATTGATATAAAATGGCTTGTAAAGCACTAGAGGCGCCGGTTAAAAGGTATACAAAGAAGCCCACGATTAACGCGCTTATGATAACAACCGTTTTCGTATAAGCACCAAGCTTGTCAATCAATCTTCCGCTCAAAAACGCAACAACCGCAGAGACAAGTGCTGGAATCGCTGTAAGAAATCCGGCAGAAGTCAGGTTAATATGCTTGGCCTGAACAAGGTAAGTCGGCATCCAAGCGGTTAAACCCCATTGAGCGATGCTAATTCCGAACCAGATAATCACCATTTTCCATATAATTGAGTTCCGAAGTAGTTCTTTATATGCTCCCTTTTCCCTTTGGGGAACGCTTTCATTCGTTTCCACAGCATCGTGCTTGCTTTTCCGGAAGAATTTCCAAACAAGGAACACGACAACCAGCCCAAGCAGAGACAGCAGCAGGAACACCTGACGCCAACCGAGCGCAACAAGTAATGGCGCGCAAATCAGAGGTGCAATCACTATGCCAATCGGATTCGAAGACATCATCGTCGACTGAGCCTTTGTCCTTTCGTGGCGAGGAAAATAATCTGAAATGGCCTTTGCAGCAGAGGGAGAATAAGAGCCTTCACCCAAACCAAACAGTACGCGAATCAGAATTAAGGAGGCTAACGACCATGCCAGTCCGGTCAATGCTGTAAATACGGACCAAGCCAGCACTGCCGTGATAATCACTTTACGCGAGCCAAACCGGTCTGCAAGAAACCCGCCCGGAATTTGCATAAAGGCGTAACCAAGAAAAAAGCTGCTGAGTACCATTCCAATAGCCGAAGGCGCAAGGGACAGATCTTTGCCCATTTGCACAACGGCAAGGCTGATGACAGTCCGGTCAATATACAAGACAACCCAGCCAATAAACAAAATGGTAAGAATCTGCTTTTTGTTTGAACTGCCAGCAAGTTCTCGATTCATAGAAACACACTCCTCCAAGTTAGTTAATACATTTTTATTTTAAAGCGCAAAAGGGGAGAAGTCATTGGATAATCGTTTGATTTTTCAGATAATTAATTGTTGGACCCAACAATGATTTGATTACATGTAATGCTGAGAAGCTCAGATGATCGTTCTAGAATTCGCCCGCAAAACCCTGTGGGCTTGTCGGAGTAGAATGAGTCAGGACTGAAGATAGAATACATTATAAAGATAGACTGCAAGCTGAACCCTCAGGTAATCTTCAAAATTATCATAATCGGCCCCAATCAAGTCTTCGATTTTTTTTATGCGATGGTACAGTGTGTTCGTATGAATATGAAGAGCCTTGGCTGTTGAAACCATGGAACGATTATGTTGGACGTAGCTTATAAGGGTAGCCAAAAGGTCTTGATACTTCTCCTGGTCTGTCCATAAAAGGGAAAAGGTCTCAGCCAAAAATGATTCAATCTCACTCGATTGATGATTTAAAAATAGACGGGCAATACCTATTTCACGAAAATGGAAAACGCCATTTTTACTTTGTTTTTTTAGATGCAGAAGCGCTTGTTCAGCTTTGTTATGATTGTCTTCCGCCTGCCCGGGATAGTAAAGTCCTGTACTGACTCCAGCCCGTGCTGCGACGGTAAACATTTTGTTCCACCGTTCAATATTTTTTTCAATCAATTCAATCAGTTTTGCTTGCTCTCTTTCATGACTGGTCGTGGAAAAAAGGATAATTTTATTGTTATAGCTCGATATTAGTCTGTTTTCCGCGGGTAAGTTTCGGTTCAAACGAGTGAGTAGAGACCGAGTTTCATTTTCAAGGGCATCTTGATCTACATTTCCGGACATTTCAATTACAACAGTTTGAATAAAGCTCTGAGTCTCAATCCCTAACTCCTTGACTGCCAATTCAGCTTGAAAGGGGTTTTTAATTTTCAAGAATTCATGATAGTTTTCGAAGGTTTTTCGATATAAAATATCAGTTTTTGATCTGATTTTTATAATTTCCAGCGTTAGGATAGGCGCACCTTGTTCTACTATTAACCGATCCGTCATTGATAAGGGATCATCTCCCACTATGATCAGGCAGCCTAAAAAGACTGAACCAGATCGTATAGGATACACATAGAAAGATAGATTAACATCCTTAGAAATGGATACATAAGCTGGATTTGTTTTATTGATAAAAAGCAGAAAAAGGTCAGCAATAATTTTTTCATAAGGCAGATTGTCTGAGGGGTAACACTTGCCCTCGATGTAATCTGCATAAAAAACTCCCTTTTCCATTAAATGATCCATTTCCATAATGATGGATGTTAATCCTCTGTTTTCTATGGATAACCGTGTTAGATGGTTATGTATTTCTGTTCTCTGTTGCAAAAGCTGGTTTGTTTCCTCAAGCTTGGTTAATAAATGAGTGACCTCACCGAGACTTTTCTGAACATCTTCGTGAAGCTGGGCATTATGAATGGCTACAGCGACGTGGGAGGCAAAACTTTCAAGAAGTAGAAGATCTCTCTCACTAGGGAGCTTCTCCCGCTCAAAGCGATGAAGAGTCATGACACCAATTCGTATATCGCCAAACATAATAGGTACAGACAAAAGAGATTTAATCTTTCTTGTGGATACTGCAGCGGCTTGTAGAATAGTATGGTTTTCTTCACTTAAGTCTGTCATATTTTCATAAATTTCTTTTGTTGTTCCAATCAATCGTACACAGCCGTCTCTAAAGACCTTTCCAACAATCGATTCTCCGACACCAACCCGAAAGGATCTGATTTGATCATTAAATCCGATGTATGACTTCACGATTAATTTCTCTGAGTTCTTATCAAACAGTAGGATGTACCCAGCGTCAGTAGATCGGAAGATAGCACTAGCGTAACGCATGATTTTTTTCAGTACGTCATCTAATTCGAGGCTTGAGGTAATGACACGGAAGCTTTCCATAAGAATTTCCATTTCTTGCTGTACCTTTAATGTTTCTCGATCTAAATGATGAAGATTGGTTTCGGCTTTCAATATTCTCCCTCCTCCTTTATGTTGAACTCAACCATTTATAAAAAAACGTAGTGTCATCTCACAAATAATATTTACTATTGATTTTATAATATTTAGAAAACTAAGGGAAGTCATTATAGTAAAATGGGAAAAGTGGGTAAAAAGTAGTAAAATTATTGAGTAAAATACTTCAATCAGATATATAATCAATGCGAAATCATTTAAGGGGTAAATAGGGTGCTTAAAATAAACAAAAAGTCCGATAAATTAATAATTGTCATTCATGAAATATATGGAATTAACCAACATATGGTGGATTTATGTGAATTACTTTCAGCACAAAATTTTGATGTCATTTGTCCCAATTTATTAGAACAAGAAGTATCTTTTGATTATTCTCATGAGGTAAAGGCTTACCATCATTTCACGGAACATGTAGGTTTCAAAAACGGATTACATAAAGTAAAAAATATTTTATTAAATATGCAAGAAACGTATTCAAAAATATTTATTATTGGATTTAGTGTAGGGGCGACGATTGCTTGGTTGTGCAGTGAGGAAGAATGTGTTGATGGCATCGTTGGATACTATGGTTCGCGTATTAGAGACTATGAAAATATAGATCCGAAATGTCCAGTGTTGTTATTTTTTCCAAATGTGGAAAAGTCATTTCAAGTTGATAAATTAGTTTCAACTTTAGATAGACCGAATATAGATGTACATTTATGTAAAGGTGAACACGGATTTAGTGATCCATACTCTTCTAAATATAATGAAGAATTAGCTCAAACTACATTGAGAGAAACATTGCACTTTTTAAAAAGTAACTGAATTTTTACTCCGCAATCGATCTCTCGATGGGTAGTGCAGATATTGCATTTGTCATGTTGCCGCAGTTGCAGGATTCAGATTTAATCGTCCCACTAGCTTTGATTGACAAGCTAGTTTTTTTGTTGATTATTAAACAGAGATTTAAGCATCTGGGTAAGTAATTGTTCTTTTTTCCTAATTGAATAATATTTTAGGTTAAAGGAAATTTCTGTTCATCCACTAATTTATGAAAAGGGCGAGGTGATGTAGAGTTGAAGGAAAATGCTAAAATAACTGTTTCACCTAAGGTTTGGACTCCCAAACAAATCGAAGAAGCATGGGAATTAAAACAAAAACTAGGTACAAATGCTATGTATATCTCTGGAGGAACATGGGTTCAGCTTCGTTGGGAATTAGGGGAGGCTGTGCCTAACCATTTAATTCATTTGGGAAGAATTGAAGATTTGCCAAAGGTGAAGATGTCTTCCGATCATTCATTAAACATTAGTGCTTTCGCTTCCTTGGCAGCTTGCCGAAGCAGCCCAGATATTCACAGATACTGGCCCATATTAGCAGAAGCGGCCAGAAATGTGGGTTCACCAGCGGTACGCAATCAAGGTACGATTGGTGGGAACATAGCCTGTGGTTATGGAGACCTTATTCCTGCCCTTTTGGTGTTGGATGCCAAGATTACTTCGTTTGATGGAAAGCAGTATATAACCGACGAGTTAATAAATTTCTTAAATCAGAATCCCTCGGATAAAATAATAACCGAAATTCACTTACAGAAATCCGCTAATTCCTCTAATAAAACTTTTTATAAAAAAATAGGCCGACGTGAAGCCTTTACACTTTCCCTTTTGACTATAGCTGGTGCTCTCTTAGTGAACGACAAAAATGAAGTTGAACAAGCTCGTCTTGCGGTTGGGGGCGGAGACATGGCCCCTAAACGTTTATTAATTTGTGAAGGCCAATTAAAAGGAAAAGTTCTAACTGAAGAATTATGTCAAAGAGCACATGCACAAATATTACAAGAATTTCAGCCTCATACTGACCGCTATACTTCCTCTCACTATCGTAAATTAATAGCTGCCAACCTGCTAATTGCCGGTTTAACAGATGCATTATATTAAGGGGGGATTGCCTTGTATCTCAATCGTGATTCAACTGGTGAAAACTGGCGTGTTAGACCTGACGGAGTAGAAAAGGTAACAGGGTCTCTAAAGTATCTCACAGATTTATCGTTTCCAAATATGTTGTTTGGAAAAATTTTGCGCAGTCAATATCCCCATGCAAGGATCAAATTCATCCATATAGACGAAGCCAAAAAACTAAAGGGTGTCCATGGAGTTTTAACTTATAAGGACATACCAGGGCTAAATGGGTTTGGAATACTCGAACCGGACCAACCCGTTTTTTGTTATGATAAGGTTCGGTTTATAGGCGATGCTGTTGCGGCTGTTGCTGCAGAATCAAAAGAGATAGCAGAGAAAGCCTTACAGTTAATTAAGGTTGAGTATGAAGTTCTATCCGTTGTCGATGATCCCGAGCAATCGATACTATCATCAGCTCTCAAAATTCACGAAAAGGGAAATATCCTTCATCGATCCTCCTTTAAAAAAGGAAATATAGAAGAAGGCTTTAATAATTGTGAGATCATTATTGAAGAAACGTATGATACTCCAAGGCAGATCCATGCTTATATGGAAACTGAAGGCGGAGTGGTTGTTCCTAATAAGGATGGTGGAATTACCGTTTATATGGGAACGCAGCATGGATACTTTGATCGTTTTCAGCTTTCACGAATTCTTAATATGAAAGAAAATAAAATACGGGTTGTTTCGAGTCCGATGGGCGGGTCATTTGGTGGAAAAGATGAATTAAATGTTCAGCCATATGGGGCATTACTGGCACTTTATACAGGATTGCCTGTAAAAATCCATCAAAATCGGAATGAGTCGATACGAGCAGGACTCAAGCGTCATCCGATGCGTATTACCATGAAAACAGGAGCAGATAGAAAAGGAAATATTTTCGCGCATGAAGTCTATATTATTGCTGATACTGGAGCTTATGCAACGTTAGGAGTGTCAGTATTGGAGAATGCAGTTGAAAACGCTGTTGGACCATATCGGATTCCGAACATTGATATTGAAGGAGTATCTGTCTATACAAATAATGGTATATCCGGAGAGTTTAGAGGTTTTGGAAGCAATCAAGCAGTTTTTGCACTCGAAGGGCAGCTTGATCGATTAGCAGAAAAACTTAACATGGATCCGATTGAGTTACGTGAAAAAAATATTAGGTCTATGGACGATTGTGGACCACTTGATCAAACAATCATACCATCTGATGGAGCAAAAGAGACGTTGAATGCCATTAAACAATCTAACATTTTGCGAATGACAAAGGTTGTATCTGATAAATGGAAACGTAGGGGTGTGGGTATTGCTATTACGATGCTCGGCTCCGGTTTAGGCAGCGGGATACCTGATCAAGGAGCAGGACGTCTTTCAATCGGCAAGGATGGTAAAATCATAGGTGCGTTTGGTGGCGAAGAAGTAGGGCAGGGGATTTTATCTGTCATTGAAACATTACTAATGAATGCCTTCAATTGTGGAAGTGATGATCTAAAAGTCGTGATTGGTGACACGGATCTAGTTCCCCATTCTGGTTCGACAACGGCCTCTCGGGCAACGACGATGATATGGCTAGCCATTGAAAAGATGAAAGAATCATTTCAAAGCCACATTCTGCAGCATGTATCACAATTGATCGGTGTTCCGAAACATCAGATGTATTTAGGTCCAGGTGGAATATGGAGTGATTCACGGCTTGTTCTTTCTTATAGCGATTTAGGAAATCAATTAAATGAACCTATAGAGGTATTAGTTGAATTCCCATATCCACAATCAAATGATGTTAAACAAAAAGGGCGTTACCTTTTTTCTTTTGCTGCAGTTGCGGCAGGAGTTGAAGTAGATTTACTAACTGGGAAAGTTATGGTTCTTGGGTTAGACCAGGCGATCGCTGCAGGTCCGGTCATTAGTCCAATGGGTTATCTTGGCCAAATTGAGGGTAGTGGAGTGATGTCGATTGGTTACTCACTTATGGAAGACTGCCAAATGGAAAAAGGAGAGTACACGACAGAGAATTTTGACACTTACTTAATTCCTACCATTTGTGATATTCCACCTGAAATGAATGTGTATGCAATTGAAACATTACAGCCTGGAGATTCATTCGGTCCAAAGGGGATTGGAGAAATTGGAACGGTAGCTGTTGCCCCTGCGATCGTAAAAGCAATTCATGATGCAATCGGTTATTGGTGTAATCGAATTCCTGTTTCACGTGAGGGAATTTTACAGGCAGTGGAAAAGGAGAGAGGAAAATGGATATGAACATTGAGGTTCAGTTTAAAGTAAATCATCAACATGTGAAGCTTCATATTCCTCCATTGTGCAGTCTGAATGATATTCTTCGAGATCACCTTAGTTTGACAGGAACCAAAGTTTCTTGCGGTATTGGCCGCTGCGGAGCTTGTACAGTTTTAAAGAATGGCCAAATAGTGAATTCTTGTTTATTAAGGGCTTTCCAATTAAATGAGGTAGAAATCTTAACGATTGAAGGGCTTGGGGAAGAAAATCTCGATCCGATTCAGAGGGCTTTGATCGAGGAAGGCGGCTTCCAATGCGGATATTGTACTCCCGGGATGATTTTAGCTATAAAAGCACTTTTAGAAAAGCATCCACATCCAACACAAGAACAAATACTAGAAGGACTGTCCGGTAACCTATGTCGCTGTACAGGATATGGTGGAATCCTTCGAGCAGTCAACTCAATTTAGGGTTTCTTAAAGATTCTACCTACTAAACCAAAATTGCTAAACCTCATTCAGATACATAACGCTGAACCGTACCATAAATGATGGCATTTTTTTTAAGGTAATAAAATAAGCTAGACAAGACATTTCATTATATGACATATCTTGTCTAGCTTATCTATTTTGGGAAAAATGCTGACTTTGAATATTGTTAAAACCTTCTAAGGCCTGTTTAGTCCATTTTATTTTTATCTAAAGTTCACCTACTTGATTTCTACATACAGTCATTAATATTACTAAACCTTGATACCTTATCCATACATGATCTTCGTTCGGTAGAGCGCCGATTGGTGTATAAATTTCCCAACGCCTTGAAACAATCGCATAATCATCCTTGGATGTGCAAACAATAGTCGTAAATCCATACCAAGGGGAACCAGTTGATGAAATTTATGGGGATTCGAAAAGAGAGAAGGAAATTTCCAAGCTTACAAATGAATGAGTCGTTGAATGCATTGCCGGAAATCCCTTTAGATCCGGAGTTAAATAAAAATATCGACCTACTAAAATCAGCCTATAAAGATTGCTCCGATGTGGTATTTCGTGAATTTAGTATCGGCGGCAGTGTCGATGCCATTCTTCTTTACATTGATGGTCTGTCGAATACTGAAGAGATCGACCAACAGGTGCTAAGGCCGCTTTTACAGATGAAAAGCGATGCTGGCGGTGCCATAGTTGAACATACGAAAAAGGAAATAGCAGTTTCTGATTTAAAGGAAATTTACTATATTGTGGATGTCTTTCAACAAATTTCAATGGGTAACCCGATTATTCTGATTGAAAAACAAACAAAGGGAATTTCTATTGGGCTGCCCAAGTGGGAAAAGCGCAGTATTATGGAACCAGACGCGGAATCAGTCATTCGCGGCCCTAGAGAAGGGTTTATTGAAACAGTAAGAGTCAACACCTCCCTTTTACGCAGGAAAATTCGTCATCCCTTATTAAAAATGAAACCAATGACAATTGGCCGTTATACAGAAACCCAAATCATCATTTCTTATATAGAAGGAATCGCCGACATCACTCTCGTTGATGAGGTTACCAGCAGAATTGAGCGCATCAAGATGGATGGTATTTTAGAAAGCGGATATATTGAGGAAATGATCGTTGATTACCCGTATTCTCCTTTCGCACAAGTGTTAACAACGGAACGTCCGGATGTTGCGGCAGCCTGCCTTTTGGAAGGACGTGTTGTGATCTTGGTCGACGGCACCCCTATCAGCCTCATTGCACCATGTACGTTTGCCACTCTCTTACAGGCACCAGAAGATTATTATAATCCGTTTTACATCAGTACCTTTATCCGTTGGCTGCGCTATCTATTCTTTTTCATCGCTTTGCTTGCACCATCAGCGTATGTGGCGATTTTAACGTATCATCAAGAAATGCTTCCCACCTCGCTGCTCTTAACAATCGCTGAAAGCCGTGAACAAATTCCTTTTCCGGCATTGATTGAAGCGTTTATTATGGAAATCACGTTTGAGGCGCTGCGTGAAGCAGGAGTGAGGCTGCCAAAACAAGTGGGATCTGCTGTTAGTATTGTCGGCGCCCTGGTCATTGGACAAGCCGCGACTGCGGCGGGACTGGTGTCATCACCGATGGTCATGGTGGTAGCCATTACGGGAGTCGCCTCGTTTTTAATGCCAAGATATGCGACCGGCATATCGGTTCGAATCCTGCGCTTTCCCATCATGATTTTAGCGGGAATGTTAGGATTATTAGGCGTTATGCTCGGAATTACCGCGATTGTCGCCCATTTGTGTACGCTAAAATCCTTTGGTGTACCCTATTTCAATTCGGCTGCGCCGCTCAAGGCTCACAATTTGAAGGATGTCCTGATTCGGGCTCCGTGGTGGGCAATGGATACTCGTCCCGACTTTTTTTCACAAGATACGAGTGACTTAAGGCGTGAGTCCAGTAACCAAAAGCCTGATCCAAGCAAAGGTGGCGACGGAAGTTGAGTTGGTTGATTCGATCTGTTAAGTTCATCCTCATATTATGCTTAACTTCATTTTTCCTAACAGGATGTTGGGATCGAGCCGAAGTAAATGATTTAGCCCTCATTTTGGCAGCAGGTATTGATAAAGGTAAAAAAAATAATATCGAACTCTCAGCCCAAATATTTATCCCGCGCGCCCCCCAAGGCGGACAACAATCCGGGATGTCTAGCGGGGGCAGCACCGGCCAGTCATTCGTCAGGTCAGCTGAAGGGGAAACCATTGCGGATGCGATGGCACGACTCCAGGAAGAACTCACTAGAGAAATTTTCTGGGGGCAAAACGAGGTGCTCATTATTGGTGAAACATTAGCAAAGGAAGGAATCAGCGACCACATTGATTTTTGGATCAGGCACTCGGAACCTCGTATACGTGCCGACGTCTTTGTGTCGAAAGGAAGATCCAAGACGGTTTTGGAGGCAATGCCTGAATTGGAAAGATACACCTCAAAACAACTTCGCAAAATGGTTAAAACACATATAGGGGTGAAAGTAACGGTGAAGGATTTATCGCAGATGTTATCAGGTGCATCCGATGCGGCCGTACTTCCTTGGGTCGAAAACCTGGACCCGTCCATGATGGATTCAAAAAAAGCCATTCCCATCATTAATGGGGCCGCTATTTTTAAGGAAGGAAAAATGGTAGGAAGATTAGATGATAAACAAACCAGGGGGATTCTTTGGCCAAAAAATGAGATCCAATCAGGTGTGATTACGATTTCTTTTAAAAACGAACCAGGCTACATTTCCCTAAATCTATTAAGAAGCCATAGTGAATTGATCCCCACGATAAAGAACGGCAAATGGGGCATGCACATGAAATCAAATGTAGATTTGGAAGTCATTCAAAATACGACAACACTCAATTTATTCGATCCAAAGGTAAGAAAAAAAGCCGAGCAGAAGGTTGGTCTTGAAATTGAACAAAGAGAGCGGTTAGCTTTTTCGATTGTAAAGAAAGAATTACATGCGGATATCTTCGGTTTTGCTGATGAATTTCAGAGGGAATATCCACAAATATGGAAACAAAAGGAAGATAAGTGGGATGAAATCTTCCCAAAAGTCGCCATATCATTTGGAACGAAGGTAAATATCAGTAGAACCGGTTTGGCTACGGAAAAACGTAAAACAGGTGTAGAACGATGAAGATGGGAGGGATCCTAGGGTTAACCATTTTACTAGTGCTAATCTTTTTGTCCCAATGGCCGACGTTGAAGAAAAGTGAGAAAAAAGTAAAAATGGCCTTTTTATCGTTGATGCTGGTTAACTGGATTCTTGCTGTTTTACTTGTTATTTTTCCAGAAATGCCAGGGCCCGGGCAACTAATTGATTTCATCTTTAAGTCATTTGGGGCATTTTGGTAACAGACTCCTTTTAGAAAAGGAATGAACAAATATGATTGAAAAAGGAAAAATTTCTTACTTGGAAGTAACCCTTATTATGTATGCAACAGTTGTCACTACGGCCATTCTGTACATTCCATATGTCACGGCACAGCATGCAAAGCGTGATTTATGGCTGTCCCCCATATGGGGTTCTTTGAGCGGATTTCTGATCGTCATGATCATTGTAAAGCTCTCTAGGCTTTTTCCGGGGAAAACGCTAATCGAATATGGTGAACTGATTCTAGGCAGGACCATTGGCAAAATCATGGCGTTCATTTTCTTATTTTTTCTATTAAACGATACTGCGATTGCCTTTAGGGAATACGGTGAGTTCATTGAAAGTGCTTTTTTGCATAAAACACCGATCATTTTTGTTACCGGAAGTATTGCCCTTTCTTGCGCGATTGCTGTTCATGGGGGCATTGAAACGATTGGCCGATGTGCGATGATTTTTTTGCCGATTGTTTTGGCTCTCTACATCCTGATTTATGTTTTTCTCATTCCTGACTTGAATGTAAAAAATATATTTCCCATCATGCAAGACGGGGTGATGCCCTCTATTAAAGGTTCCCTTGCACCACACGCCTGGTTAAGTCAATTTTCATTGCTGTCGTTCCTCATTCCTTTTTTAAGGAAACAAGAAAAGGTCATGAAATGGGGAATGCTTTCGGTCATTGCCAGTGTGTTGACAATGGTATTTATTAATCTTGGCAATCTTTTTTTATTTGGCGGAATTATTTCCAACATCCATTTCCCCGTATTTGAGGCGGCAAGATATATCAGTATCGGTTCCTTTTTTGAACATATTGAGTCAATCGTCATCGCCGTTTGGGTTCTTGGTGGTTTCGTCCAGCTGTCCGCCTTTTTTTATATGCTTGTGATTGGTACTTCACAATGGCTGACACTGCCCAGTTATAAACCGTTTGTATTACCAATTGGTTTTTTAATTATTCTATTTTCGTTCTGGTCAATCCCCTCGTTCGAGGACATGATTCGAGGAATGGGGACAACTGTGCCCTTTTATTTCTTAACCGTTCAACTGCTCATTCCGATTTTACTCCTTTGCATTGCGCTAATAAGGAGAAAATGGGCAAATGAACCCCTTAAAAAGCGATGACATCGCTGCCATCGCTTTTGGTTCGTTTATTGTTATTTTGTTTCATTACAATGTATCCCTTTTTAGCTTCTTTTTTTAATTTCCTTTCGAACCACCGGAGCTACCTCAGTTGCTAATAGCTCTATGTTTTTAGCAACCTTATTAAAAGGTAAACCACCAATGTCAATTTGAGCTAGAAAGCGCTGATGTCCAAACAATTCATATTGACGGAGAATTTTTTCGATAATTTCTTGCGGGCTCCCGATGAACAAGCTGTTATTTGGACTAGCCATTTGCTCAAAATCAGCTTCAGAAATAGGATATAGCATCCCATTTTTCATAAAATATTTGAAATAATTAGTATAATAAGGATAGAATTCTTTCTTGGCCTGATGCGATATTTTACTAAGATTTCCATGTGAACAAACAGCCACCTTAAGACTTGCCGGAATGTGTCCTGCCTTTAATCCTTCACATCGATAGGCTTCAACGAGTGACTTAAAATAGACAGGGTCTCCACCTAGCACCGCTAACATTAACCCTTGCCCCAGCCTGCCTGCCCGTTCTGCACTTTCTTGTGAACTTCCAACACCAATCCAAACGGGGATTCTCTGTTGAATGGGTCGGGGAGCAATCGCCGCGTCCTTAAGCTCTGAGCGGAAATGACCTTTCCAGGTAATTCGCTCATTTTCGTTTAGTTTTAATAATAGTTCTATATTCTCTTTGAATAACTGATCATAGTTATCCAAACTATAGCCGAACAGTGGGAATGATTCCAAAAACGCCCCTCTTCCTGCTACGATTTCAGCACGACCATTTGAAATGATATCTAATGTTGCAAAGTCCTCGAATAATCGGACTGGATCTTGTGTACTTAAAATAGTAGTTGCGCTGATTAACTTAATTTTGCTAGTAACTTGAGCAATCGCCGCTAATAAAACCTGTGGTGATGATACAGCAAAATCTAAACGATGGTGCTCGCCAATCCCAAACACATCAAGTCCCGCATCATCTGCCAGCTTAGCTGCCTCTACAATTTCATTTATACGTTGTTTTGCACTTATAAATTGACCAGTATCAGGATCGCTAAGCAGTTCCCCAAAAGTATAAACACCGATTTCGAATCCAGAATCAATTAAATCGATTTCCTTCCCCATAAGTCACCTCCAACAAGGGATATTAGGATACTAGCAACTTACTCATTCGCTATTATAAATGTATACAATGACTTCTTTGGCCAATACACTTTAAATTTTTTTAAACAAGCCAAATTATTGAAAAAGGAATACATGGCTAGGCCGGCTGCAGTTTTTTGTGATTTTCCTCCATTAGCTGAAGATCGTGCGCAAATGTTTTGGAAATGACCTTTTTCATTCCAAACAACAAGATCTGATCGCCTTCCTGGATGGGGGTGTCATAGATATGTTTAACAATCCTGACCTTGCCGCGTATGATCAACAACGCGACAAGCTCCAGCTCGTCATGATCTGCGGCCGCTTCGTTTAAGGTACGATTAACAAGCTCAGAATCTTGATAAATATGTAAATTAATGAGTGTATCGTCTTTATTTTTTAAAAAGACATCCCTTATTGGCATGTCGGCAAGCTCGATTTGTTGTTTCATTTTTCGATTAAAAGTCCGCGCTAAAAATCGTTGAACGACGTCCAGTTTTAACACGGCAAAGACGACAATTACAGCGGCAGCCGCCAACAAAATTTCCTTCGTCCGCAGGCCGTTCGAGAGGAATTGGCTAATCGAAGAGATAATCACGGCAAGGGAAAAGGCGCCAAATAGAATCAGAAAACTGCCCAGTTTGCGGCGAACCGGATGCCCTAGGATTAGTTCAGATTCTTCGGTTGTAAAGCCGGTTCCGGTCATCATCGAAATCACCTGAAACCGGGAAACTTCCACTTTCAGCCCCGTTAAGCGAAATAGAATCACAAAAATTTCGATAACAGCCCAAACAATCACCGAATAAATCAATAAAAAGAGCAGCATAGTTTCACCTCTAACTAAAAATAGTTGGGGCACTAGCGCCCCAACCCTTACTGCATTTTCTCATTATAAAATTGAACGGAATACCCCGCGCCCTCGCTGACCATGTTGTTGTCCTCTAAATCATGTGGATGGGGGTGACCGCCTTTTTCAATCGGAAGCTCTTCGGTTTTTTCAAAAACAGTCGGTTTCACTTTGCGTTTTAAGTCCCTTAAAAAACTTTCCGCCTTGATGCGATTCGGTTTATTGGACAACCACATGGCTGCCGATGCACCAACTCCTACAGCGAGTAAGGTGCCTGTACCTAAAACTCGTTTCATCATAATCCCTCCTTGTCACTTTAAATACCCCAGCGACCCTGACATCAAACCTATTTTTCCATGTTTTGTTTTCGTCCATTTCGGGGATGTAAGGGTAAAAAGGGGAGAGGTAATTGGAAAAGTGGATGGGGGAAAACAAGTGGGAGTACTTGCAGTTACATAAGATTGAATTGGATCGCATCAAACAGGCGATTGAGCAGGACGACTGTACGAACGGCTGGCTGGAGCAGGTTCAGGAGAATAAAACCAATTTCCTAAGGGTGGGCTGCTTAGAGAATGGGGAAAAGGTCATTAAAGGGTCGCTTATTTATAAACAACATTTTGCTAGGGAGCGGGATTGTAAAATATTTCACTTTTATTTGACGGCGGATAAGCTGGTGACGATTAATCTAGAATTAGATTCGGAGGAGCTTGAATGGCAATTAGAGAAGACGAAAAATGCCGTCGATGGCTTTTTACTACTTCTTGGCGAGCTGATGAATGAGATGTTAGTGGAGATTGATCAGTTTGAGAAGGCGCTGAAAACATTGATTTGGAGTGTGCGAAAGCGCAATGAAACGGGGATTCTTGAGCTTGTCTATACCCGCAGGCATGAACTTTTGGTATGCAAGAATCTCCTGATTCCGATCAATGAAGTCCAAATGGCGATTGAGGAAGTCAATCTTCATGGGGGCGGCAGTGAGGAGATTTTTTTCTCCACCGGCAAGCGGATTGAGCGGGCGATGGTGTTGCTGAATGAATATGAACATGAGCTCGATTCGATTATTAATTTAGAGGAGGTTATTTCCTCCCATCGCGGAAATGAAATTATGAAAACCTTGACGGTGATTACAACGATTTTTACACCGGTTATGGCCTTTGGGGCGTTATGGGGCATGAATTTTAAGCATATGCCAGAACTCGAATGGCGGCATGGCTATGGGTTGTCGATTATTCTCATCATCGTCTCCACACTCCTGCTTTATGGCTATTTAAAAGTCAAAGGCTGGACAGGAGACCTGTTAAAGGGGAAGAAGAAAGGTTCATTTTTTAAATAAAGGTTTTAGACTTGTGATTCGGTGGTACAACATGATTAAGGTTACAAACTAGTTAACCTAACTTAAGAATCCAGCTTAAACAGGAAGAGGGTGGTGTAAATATGTGGTTGCAGGTTCGATACCCGTTGGGATAAAAGACAGCAATCTGGAAAAATAAAAAGGAGGAAATGAACATGGCTAAAAATGTTGCGGATCAGAAGGATATGGAAGAAAAGTTGGAAAAGGAAGCACCGTTTTCGAAGAGGAACGAAAAAGAGCGTGATGTGCAGCAAAACGGGCAACGGTATGGAGACGACATTTCTAGGAATGGCGATCCAGAGATGCAGCAAGAGGACAAGCAAGGTAATGGAGATAACAATTCCACGCAAGGTGAAAGTGACCTACAGCAAAAATATAGGGATAGCACTTCCATGCAGGGTGATATAGAACGGCAGCAGCAGAAGGATGGCACGGCGATAAACGAGGATGAGCTGCAGCAAAAGTATGGACATAGAAACGAATCTAGCACTTCGAAGTAAGGTGAAAGTTTAAAAGGGTGAGGCAGGGGTGAGGCAGAGGGAGCCGTCCCCTGCTTCAAAAAACGGAGCTTGCGCTAACGCGCAAGCTTCTTTTGCATCAAAAACTATCAAAGGGGATATTTCTGATCCGGAATTTCCTGGTTCTGTTGCCCTTTTTACAAAATTTCTTTATAATTATACATGTCTAATTACTTACTTAGGATACAAATAAGGCATGAAAAAAGAGGTGGTTATTATTAAGTTTAATCCAGTTTCTAGCAAGAAGTTGTATATGCAAATTTATAATCAAATTCTTTCAGAAATCCAATCGGGTTCATTTAAAATAGGTGATAAATTGCCGGCCGAAAGAGAGCTATGTGAAATGTTTGGTGTCAGCCGTGCTCCAATTCGACAGGCTCTTAGCGCCTTGGAAATGAATGGTTTGATTTATTCTCGTCAGGGCGAGGGAGTTTATGTGAAAAGCAATAAGATTATTGCTGATCATTCTGATTCGGCCATTTTCTTTAACTCGATATCCCCTGAAGATATCGTTGAGGCAAGGATGAATATTGAACCACTTATTGTACAATTTGCGGCTCAGCGGGCAACTGATGAAGACATAGCGGAACTTCGTTCGACCATCAAACAGATGGAGGAAGAAACGAAGGCCGGCGTATATGTACCAGAAACAGACGAAAAATTACATAGTGGTATTGCAAAAGCTTCACATAATGATTTATTTATTAACATCATGGCGGCTATTATAAACGCAATGAAGCAACAGGAAATGTGGAAATTTATACGTGACCGTACCGTAACACGACCAGATTATCGAGATGTTAATTTTAAAGAACATGAATTACTCATCAATGCGATTGAGCATCACAACCAAGATGAAGCTGTGGAAATCATGACTAACCATATGCAAAACTTATATGATCGGTATTGGAAGGATTAAATGAAACGGTTTTGCTAGGTTTAAAAGATAAACAATTGTTTATAGGGCCTAATATTTTTCATTCCTCATTAAAATTGATGGGGAATTTTTTTTTTTGATGAGGGCCATCTTTTAAATTATTAGATTGTTGAAAAAACACATTGACAAATAAAAATTAGAAAAGTATATTAAAAACATAACAACTTAGTAGACAAGTCAACAAGAGTACAAGTGGTGATGATTAATAAATAAAAGGAGTGAATTATGAGAGCAGCAGTCATTGAAAAACCATTTTCGATAGGATTAAAAGAGGTTAGCGAACCGGTAATAACGCATGCTAATGAAGTTAAAATTCAGGTGATCGTAACTGGAATATGCGGATCAGAAATTCATGCTTACCACGGAACCCATCCTTTTCGAATTCCACCAGTCATATCAGGGCATGAGCTTGCCGGGGTGGTTGTCGAAATAGGTTCAGAGGTCAAAGATGTCTCGGTGGGTGATCGCATTACTGTGGAGCCTCATTATGGCTGTGGTGTTTGCAAACAATGTCAAGCTGGAAATTATAATATTTGTAAAGAAAAAAGTGTGTTGGGTACACAAGAATGGATTGGTTCCTTCGGAGAATTTATTGTTGTTCCGGAAAACACCATTGTAAAGTTGCCAGATAATGTATCCTATGAGCAGGGTGCCTTAATCGAACCCCTTGCTGTTGGTGTCCATGCTGTTAGAAAGGCTGGAATAGGTCAGGGCGATAAAGTAGCGATACTGGGAGCAGGCCCGATAGGTTTGGGACTATTGGTAGCCACAAAAAACTCAGGTGCAACCAAAATCTTCATAACAGATGCTCTGGAGTATAATTTAAATATTGCAAAGAAACTGGGAGCCACTTCTCCAATCAATACAACATATGAGGATGCAGTTGAAAGAATATTGGAAGAAACAGATGGTGAAGGCGTAGACACGGTATTTATCGCTGTTGGAGTCCAATCTGTGCTAAATGATTCCTTCAAGATAGTCAAAAGGGGCGGGAAGGTATCTGAAGTTGCCCTTTTTGGAAAGAAACCGGAAATTGATATATCTTATATTCAAAATAAGGAGATCCAATTAATCGGATCCAACATGTATGTGAGAGATGATTTCGAGATTGCAGCGGAGGCAATAGCGGCTAATTCATTTGATACCTCTTTGTTTATATCAAAGATTGTACCAATTGAAGATGTCAAGGATGCCATGAACATGGTTGATCAAAAATCAGAAAATGTTGTTAAGGTCTTATTGAAATTTTAAAATGTACCATATTTTTGAAGCTTTAAAGCTATGTATTTATTCCTTTTTTATTAATCATATTGAAAGAATAAAAAGGTTTTTTGAAAACGCTTAATGTAAGGGGTTACGTTAATTATTAGGGAGAAATTAAAGGAGGAGTTACTTTGGATATGCTTCAATTAGAACGTTCAACCACTAAAAAGGTAACGTTACGATTAATTCCGTTTTTATTTTTATGTTTTACCATATCGATCCTTGATCGGGTAAATATTGGATTTGCCGCACTACAAATGAACCAAGATTTAGGTTTTTCTAACGCTGTTTTTGGATTTGGTGCAGGGATCTTTTTCCTTGGATATTTCCTTTTAGAAGTCCCGGGCAGTGCCATTATGACGAAAATTGGACCAAGAAAATGGATTAGTAGAATCATGGTTACATGGGCAATCATTGCCATTTTTATGGCCTTCGTCAAAACTCCGATGCAGTTTTATACAGCGCGATTTCTTTTGGGGGTTGCTGAAGCTAGTTTTTATCCATGTATGGTATTTTATTTAAGCGGTTTTTATCAAACGAAGCATCATGCAAAGGCAATTGCAGGATTTATGATTGCTATACCGGGTGCTAATGCATTAGGCTCACCACTTTCCACATTCTTACTAGGAATCAACTGGTTAGGATTCGAAGGATGGCAATGGCTGTTTATCTTGGAAGCAATTCCAGCTGTTATTTTAGGTATCATCTGCTTTTTCTATCTAGATGATAAAATTGAAGATGTAAAATGGTTAAACAAAGACGAGAAAAAATGGTTAATTGATATTACAACAAAAGAGAAACTTGAAAAACAGGAAGTAAAACACTATACCTTCTTACAAGCTTTGAAGGATCGTGATGTTCTCATCTTATCTGCCGGGTATTTTTGCTGGATGGTTGGTTATTACGGGATTGTTATGTTTTTACCAACCATTTCAAAAGGTTTAACAGAGAAAACATCCCTTAGTATGCAATCAATGGGTTGGGTTTTAGGGTTAATGTATGTTTGCGCAATGGTTACGATGATTCTAGTGAGTAACCACTCTGACAAAAAGAACGAGCGACGCTGGCATGTTGCCGGATGTTTGACAACCAGTGCTATTGCCATGATCGTAAGCAGCTATATTGCAAATACAAGCATTGTCTTATCATTTGTATTTCTAACCATCGCTCTATGCGGTGCATTCGGTGCATACGCTCCATTCTGGGCTATTCCACCATCATTTTTGACTGGAGCTGCCGCTGGAGGTGCCATTGCACTGATCAACAGTATAGGGAACCTTGGCGGATTCTTCGGACCGTATATTGTCGGATATATTAAGGATCTAACAGGATCATTTAATGCAAGTATGATTTTCTTAGGTATCAGTATGATAGTAGCCTCTTGTATTGTTGTTTTCTTAGTGAAACAGTCAGGTAAGGCTCTACACGTAAATGTCGAAAAGGGATTGAAAAAGTCCAGTTAAAAATGTAGATCACCATTTCTTTAGCTTCATCCCGCTGCCGGCTGAAACCTTCGGATAACAATGTTTTTGTTATCCGAGGGTTTTTTTAAAAGTTTCGATTATATGGATAATTTTTTAAAAAACCATGTTGACAATCCGTTCATCGGTGCTATACTGAGTTCATAAGTTAACTTAGTATACAAGTAGACAAGATAACAGCAAATGATAATCAAAATCTAATGGGGTGACTGGTATGAAAGATGTCAGCATTGAAGAATTAAAGCAAAAGGCCATTGAATTGAGAAGCACAGCTCTCACGATGATTCACGAAGCACAATCTGGACATCCGGGTGGTTCCTTATCTGCAGCAGATGTAGTAGCGGCACTATATTTTAAGGAAATGAACATTGATCCGAATAATCCTCAATGGGAAGATCGTGACCGGTTTGTTTTATCAAAAGGGCATGTTTGTCCAATTCAATATTCAGCATTAGCTTTACGAGGATATGTACCGTATGACACGATTTACACATTAAGAAAGTATGGTTCTCCATTCCAAGGACATCCGGATATGAAAAGGTGTCCAGGTATTGATATTTCTACAGGGTCTTTAGGACAGGGACTTTCTTGTGCAGTAGGAATGGCACTGGGCGGCAAAAGAGATTCAAAGAATTACCGGGTTTTCGCCATGTTAGGTGATGGAGAGTGTCAAGAAGGTCAAATTTGGGAAGCTGCACAAAGTGCCGTTAAGTATCAATTAGATAATTTGGTTGTATTTGTTGATGATAATGGATTACAAATTGATGGAACAACAGAAGAAATTATGCCAAACCAGGACTTAGAAAAGAAGTTTCAAGCATTTGGATTTGAAACAAGAAGAATCAATGGACATTCGATGGAAGAGATTGTCGAAACATTAGATGATATCCGCGAAGCAAACAATGCAAAACCAAAATGTATTGTCCTTAACACAGTTAAGGGTAAGGGAGTATCTTTTATGGAGCATTCAGTTAGCTGGCATGGTGTTGCTCCAAATGATGTTGAATTTTTCAATGCATTGGAAGAAGTAGCTGGGGGGTTAAAATAATGAGCATAATGGAAAAAGATGTTTTACCGAAAAAAGCTACCAGAGAAGCCTTCGGTGATGAAATTGTAAGATTAGGTGCAAAGAATAAAAATATTTATGTAGTGGATATTGATATCGGTAAATCATGCAAGACGACGGAATTCGCAAAGCAATTCCCCAATCAACATGTGAATGTTGGGATTGCTGAGCAAAATGGTGCTGGATTAGCTGCAGGGCTTGCGACAACTGGTAAAATCCCTTTTGTAAGCACTTACGCAGTATTTGGCTCGTTAAGAATGGCGGAGCAGATTAGACAAGAAATTTGTTATCCGAACCTAAATGTAAAAATAGCTTGTTCCCATGGAGGACTTACTCCAGCAAATGATGGAGCAAGTCATCAAAGTATTGAGGACATGGGCGTTTTACGAACGATCCCCAATATGACGGTCATTATGGGTGCTGACTATTATTCTACGAGAAAATTAGTAGAACAAGCGGCAGAAATGTATGGCCCTGTATACCTTCGTTTTACAAGAGACACAGTACCGGTTCTATATAGTGATGATGAGGAATTTACAATCGGGAAAGCGAAGCAAATCAAGGACGGAAAGGATATCGCGATTATTGCAAATGGTGATACCGTTTATCTCGCCTTAGAAGCAGCAAAGCAATTAGAAAAAGAAGGACTTTCTGTCAAGCTATTAGATATGCATACGATTAAACCTCTAGATCGGGAAGCCGTTGTTGACTGTTTATCGATTGGCAAGATCATTACCGTTGAAGACCATAATATTTTAAATGGTCTTGGAAGCGCAGTCTGTGAAGTAGTGGCTGAAGAAGGAAAGGGAACCGTAAGAAGAATTGGGGTTCAAGATCAATTCGGACAGTCTGCCCCATACGAAACATTGTTAGAGCTTAATGGTATTACGATAGAAAATATTGTAAACACAGCGAAGGATTTGCTGAAGTAACCAAGCAAGAATTGAGAAGGAGAGAAGAAACATGTTTGAATTAAATAATAGAGTAGCGATTGTAACTGGAAGCGGTTCAAAAAGAGGGATTGGACGAACTATTGCATTAACCCTTGCCAAACAAGGAGCAGCGGTTGTTGTCGCTGATCTCAACATGGATGGAATTCAGGATACCGTTGATGCGATTACAGAAGCTGGTGGAAAGGCATTAGGAGTAGAATTAAATGTAACCAGCAAGGAATCGAATGACGCCATGGTCGAAAAGGCTCTTCAAACATTTGGCAGGATTGATATTCTTGTTAACAATGCCGGAATTTCACAAAAAGTAACAGTTCAAGATATGACATATGATGATATAACAAGAGTATTCAATGTTAACATGTTTGGATTATTCCTATGCTCACAAGCAGTATTAGAGACAATGAAAAAACAAAAGTATGGCCGAATCGTTAGTCTTTCCTCTGTCTCCGCAAAACGTGGCGGTGGAGTATTTGGAGGACCACACTATTCCGCTTCAAAGGCTGCTGTCCTAGGATTTTCGAAAAACCTTGCCCGCGAGGTTGCACTTGATGGAATCACAGTAAACTGTGTGGCTCCAGGACTTGTTAATACAGATATCTGGAAGTCACTTCCGGAAGAAGAGGCAAAGAAGGTTGTAGACGGCATCCCTATGGGAAGACCGGGTGAGACGAAAGAAATCGCCGCCACAATTGCCTTCTTAGTATCAGAAGAAGCGTCTTATATTACAGGAGAAGAAATTGATATTAACGGTGGTTCACACATGGATTAATTAATAAATCCTTACTGTACAGGCATTCCAGTCGGGATGCCTGTCTATTTTTAAAAAAGAAAAAAATGGAGAGGAGTAATGGTAATTATATTTAATCCAGTGGCCAGTAAGAAATTGTATATCCAAATTTATCATCAAATCCTTTCCGAAATTCAATCAGGTTCATTTAAAAAAGGTGATAAACTGCCTACAGAAAGAGAGCTTTGTGAACAGTTCGGTGTGAGTCGTGTTCCAATTCGACAGGCTCTAAGCGCATTAGAATTGAATGGTATTATATATTCCCGTCAAGGCGAAGGGGTTTATGTGAAAAGCGATCAAATTGCACCCAATCTGTCAGAGTCAGCGATCTTCTTTAATTCGATATCCCCTGAGGATATTATTGAAGTAAGAATGAATTTTGAGCCTCTTATTATAAAACTTGCAGCCCTTGCGGCGACGGATGAAGACATCGACGAGCTGCGTGCGACGATTAATGTGATGGAGCTAGAAACCAAGAAGGGTGTCTATGTACCAGAAACAGACGAGAAATTACACATCGGTATTGCCAAGGCCACTCATAATGAATTAATCATCAATATCATGAAAGCCATTAGTAATGCAATGAAACAACAAGAAATGTGGGAATTTATTCGAGACCGAACGGTAACCCGACCAGATTATAGAGACATTAATTTTAAAGAGCATCAATTACTTATTAAATCGATTGAGGAACACAACGAAAAAGAAGCAGTGGAAGTCATGACTAAACATATGAAAAACTTATACAATCGGTATTGGAGAGATGATACAAATTAAAGTTTTTGCTCTTAAATATTTTGACACTAAAAACCACCATAAAAGCGCTTGACCTTTACGGTGAAAAGGGTAATAAAATTTTAAATTGTTTAGGAGTTGCATTGGTCATGACAAAAATAGGTGTCCTAACAAGTGGCGGAGATGCCCCGGGCATGAATGCCGTTATCAGGGCAGTAGTAAAAGCCGCAAGTCACTATCATTTGGAAGTAATGGGCATACAGTGTGGATTCCAAGGTTTACTTGAAGGTAAAATTCATCGATTAACTCCTTTAGAGGTAGAGGATATTGCTGACAGAGGTGGAACGATATTAAAAACGTCAAGATCCATGGAATTCATGGAGGAAATAGGAAGAAAAAAGGCCGTTGAGATATTAAAAAACCAGGGCATAAATTCTTTGATTGTTATTGGTGGCGGAGGGTCTTTAAAAGGAGCCGAAAAGTTACACGAATTAGGGATTAAAGTGGTTGGTATACCTGGAACAATTGACAATGATTTAGCTTTTACAGACTATTCAATTGGATTTGATACCACTTTAAATACCGTTTTGGAGTGTATCGGTAAAATTAAAGATACAGATTTTTCTCATGATAAAACAACGATAGTTGAAGTGATGGGAAGATATTGTGGTGATCTAGCCTTGTATTCTGCGTTAGCAGGCGGCGGAGAAATCATCTCTACCCCAGAAAAACCGCTAGATGTAAATACCATATGCTCAAAATTACGTCTAAGAATGAGTAATGGCAAAAAGGATAACATCGTGATTGTAACGGAAAGAATGTATGAGTTACAAGACTTACAGCGATATATTGAAGAAAAGTTGAACATTAGTGTAAGAACTACCGTATTAGGGTTCATCCAAAGAGGGGGAAATCCTTCAGCATTTGATCGGGTATTAGCAAGTAACATGGGAGTTACAGCAGTCGAACTGCTGATGAATGGATATTCCGGACAAGCTGTAGGGATTAAAGAAAATAAAATCATTCATAAAGAACTTGGAAACATAAATGCCGGGATAGCTGACAAGCAGGATAAATATAGATTACTAGAAAAGCTTTTAAGCTAGATTTATCATATCCCTTTATCTGTTGAGTGTATTAAATCAGTTTTATTAAAAGTATGTACGGGGGGCAGAGAATAATGGGCGAAACACTAACAGTAAAACAAGGTACAATTATATGTCAAGTGTGTGAAACAGAAATTGATATGGTCGATAGCATAGATGGTGTTAAAACATGGTATGGAGTATGTACAGAATGTTCCCAGGAGAAGAAGGAAGAGTAGTGAGTACCGAGAGGAGGGTTCTCTTGGCTTTGTTTGAAACAAAGACAAAAAGGAGATTATGACACATAAGTCAAAATCTCCTTTTTCCTTTTAATTTTGAAGCGGTAAGAACCGTCCCCTGCTTTACTTTTTATACAATTTCCTCAATGTGTTGTATAAACGACAAATCTATAGAACTATTGGTGTTGATGATTGTCATTCTCACGTACAATTCAATTGTAAAGAAAATAATAATGTTGAAAAGTAAAACATCTATAGGGGGACAAATGAATTGAATAATAATAATATGATTTGTGATTTAGAAACAGGTGTATGCGGAGTCGCTGGAGAGGAAGAAATGGAGATGATTGATTTTAATCAGCCAAAAAAATCAATTAATCTTTATTATGTGACGGATCCTATTTGTTCACATTGCTGGGCAATTGAACCCGTGCTCCGTCGTTTTATCGAGCAGTATGGAGAGTATTTTAACTTTCATCCGGTTATGGGTGGTTTGCTGGAAAAATGGCATGACGGGCCAATCGACCCTGCCAACGGAATTTATAAACCAGCCGACGTTGCTGGTCACTGGAGAGAAGTTGGAGAATATTCAAGAATGCCAATTGATGGGACTTTAATGATTGATAATCCTGTTCAATCATCCTACCCACCCTCTCGTGTATTTAAGGTCATTCAAAAAAATCATAATGAGCAAAAAGCACATGAATATTTGCGTCGTGCAAGAGAGGCCCTTTTTGCCTTTAATCAAAATATTTCAGATCCATCCGTTATGATTGAAATCGTAAATAAACTTGGTCTTGATGGAGAAGCCATTGTCAATGAAGCGGAACAACCAATCGGACAACAATTATTGAATGAAGATTTCGGTCTAGCCAGAAGCTTAGGTGTCAGAGGTCTTCCTACCATCGTCATGATCAATGAGGAAAATAAAGGAGTAAAAATTGTGGGCGGCCGCCCGTTTGAATCCTATGTGGACGGTTTAAAACAAGTTTTAAATAGGGAAGACCTGCAGCCAAAACAGCAACCATCCCTTTCTAGCCTGCTGGAAAAAGAAAAACTGCTCTTTTCTAAAGAAGTTGAAGTCATGTACGACGTGGAACAATCAGCTGTTACCTCTTTTATTGAAAAAGAGCTTTCATCAGATCAGTATCAAGTGAAGGAAATTCTAGGGGAAGCCTATTTTACAACTACTAAATAAACAAAATGAAGCAGTGGGGATTGTGCCGTTTTGAGGTACTTTTCTTAAGATACGTGCCGAAATGACAGTGGAATTGGTATTTGAAAAGGTAAACTCGCCATAGTTGAGGAAGCCCCTTTTAGCTACCGAGTTACTAAGGATCATACAGCTTTTATCGATTATTATGGTTTTAAAGTTCTAGAAAAGCCCCAATCCTTAGCGGATGCCGCGTGCGATACGTTCAGACGTGATCAAGTGTCCGCCTGCGTGGGGCCATCCTATTATCGCTTTTCAATATAGTTTACGACATCTCCGACCGTTTGAAGCTTCGCTGCGACTTTGTCACTAATTTCGATGGCGAATTCATCTTCAATTTCCATGGTCAGATCCACCATATCAAGAGAATCAGCTTCGAAATCATCTTTGAATGATGCTTCCAATTTAATATTCTCCATTTTGACACCCAGTTGGTCTGCAATAATTGGCTTTAACTTTTCAAATGTGGTCATTGGGTCAACCTCCTAGTATTTTCGTAACCACTATTATAACAGTCAAATTCGGAACGCAAAATATAAAATAATATCCAGTGAACAGTTGATAAAATGGAAGTTTACTCCATTCTCATTTTGGGTATCAACCGTAACTTGAATATAAATGGGAAGCAGGGGACGGTCCTTATGCTTCATCTGGTTCTTGTTACAATTATTTCAAAACTATTAAAATGGGGAAATAGAGTTTTAGCGGCAAGGGAAGGTGGTACAACATAACCAAGGTTACAATGAGTCGAAGCAACGTGGAACGGCTCAGGTAATCTTGATGTAGGCGTTCATAAGTGGGATGGCTACACGAAAAAAAACATAGGGGAGGAATTTGAACATGGCAAGCAAGGATAATGACGGGAAAATGACGTTAGAGGAAGCGGGACGTAAAGGCGGCCAAGCGACAGCCGAAAATCATGATAAAGAGTTTTATCAAGAAATCGGCCGCAAAGGCGGAGAAGCAACAGCCGAGAATCATGATAAAGAGTTTTATCAAGAGATTGGCCGTAAAGGCGGAGAGGCCACAGCCGAGAATCATGATAAGGAGTTTTATCAAGAGATCGGGGAAAAGGGCGGCGAAGCAAGAAGTAACCAACGTAAGGATGATTAGAATTGTTGATCCAGCTAGATAAGCTTAAAAGACGAGGCTTGTGCTAACAGCGCAAGCTTCTTTTTTGCGGGTCGTTGCACTTTATCAACTAGATTGGACCATATATCGACCGATTTCGAAGGGGTATCAACCACTTTTTAAATATATCAACCGCTATTGACCTTTTATCAACCACTTTTCAGTATTTATCAACCACTTGCTTTAAAAAGCATAAAAGCCAGGCGGGTAGCCTGGCAAGGTCATTGTTTTTATGCAGGATCCGTTGAACAGACCACTGCCGCTATTGCAGCGGATCCTGCGTTTTGTTCCGCTCTTCCTTCAGCTCAGTGCCGGTTTTGGCCTTCTTCATTTGCTTGCCGAGTTCCTTCACTTCCTCTAAGTTTTGGGCCATCGAACTATTGTCAGCCGACTTGAGCTCCTCATCATTTCTTTTTTTCATAGATTTATCACTCCTTTCCCTGTCAGTACCCTATTTTTTGAAAAATAAAACCTCGTTCAAACAGTCCATTCGATTAACTAGCATATTTTGGTATAATACAAAAAAGAAATTTTTTTAAAAAGGATGTTTAAGATTCTAGTAAACGGGTATGTACAAAATAAAAGATTAAAGGTGTGATGGTATGAACATGAAAATAGATAAACAGCAGCACGATCAGGAAATTGTGGTACGGGTTAGCGGGGAAATTGATGCGTTTACGGCGCCGCAGCTAAGAGAGGAATTATTGCCGCTTGCTGAGGGGAAGAATCAATTGATAACGGTTAATCTTAAGGATGTATCTTATTTAGATAGTACCGGGCTGGGCGTATTTGTTGGCTTGTTCAAGCAGCTGAAGAATAATGGCGGCGAATTAAGGTTGGTTGAGTTATCGGAGCGATTAAAGCGACTATTTAAAATTACCGGTTTGAGTCATATCATGAATATTTCTGCAAATTCAGAGGGTGGGGAAGAGTGAACAAAGTGATGGATTATATTGAAATGAAAATTCCGGCCAAGCCGGATTATGTCGGGGTCATAAGATTAACGTTATCGGGAATTGCCAGCCGCATGGGGTATACATATGAGGAAATTGAGGACATGAAAATCGCTGTCAGCGAGGCGTGTACGAATGCTGTCCAGCATGCCTACCACAAAGACGAGGGCGGGGAAGTGATCATCGGCTTCGGGGTGTATCAGGACAAGTTGGAAATCGTCGTTGCCGATAGTGGAAAGAGCTTTAATTTTTACCAAACAAAAGAAGAACTTGGCCCTTATACGGAAACTAGTACGGTGGAGCAGCTTTCAGAGGGAGGGTTAGGCTTATATTTGATAGAAACGCTGATGGATGAAGTCCGGGTGTTGAATCATTCCGGTGTAACGGTCTTCATGGTGAAGAACCGAAGTGGGGAGCGTGAAAATCATGACACAACCATCTCAAACCGGGAGACGAACTAAGGAAGAAATTGATGCCCTGATATTGGCGTTCCAGCAGGATGAGGACCCAGAAGCGCAAAACGTACTGGTGGAGCATTACAATGCACTGGTCGCAAGCCTGGCACGGAAATATTCCAAGGGGAAAAATTTTCACGAGGATATTATGCAGGTGGCGATGATTGGGTTATTGTCGGCAATTCGGCGGTATGATCCCGCTTTGGGGCGATCCTTCGAGTCGTTTTTAATCCCGACTGTTATTGGGGAGATTAAGCGATTTTTACGGGATAAAACATGGGGCGTCCATGTCCCGCGAAGGATCAAAGAAACCTGGCCGAAAATTAAAACGGTCGTGGACGAGCTGACCAATCAATATCAACGATCCCCAAAGATCCACGAAATCGCCGAGTATATGGAGATTTCCGAAGAGGAACTTTTAGAAGCGATGGAAATGGGGAAAAGCTATCAGACCGCCTCCGTTGACCAAACGATTGAAACGGGATCTGAGGGAAGTACGGTGACAACCTTAGATATAGTTGGAACGCATGATGAGGGCTATGAAAGGGTGGATCAAAAGCTATTGCTTGAGAGTGTCCTCCACGTTTTATCGGACAGGGAACGGGAAGTGATTCATTACACATTTGTCGAGAATAAGAGCCAAAAGGAAACAGGCGAGTATTTGGGGATTTCACAGATGCATGTATCAAGGCTGCAGAAAAAGGCGCTTGAAAAATTGCGGAAAACACTTAGGGGTCAGACCCCCGATGCGTTAATGCGGTAACACAGTGGGGGTCTGACCCTTTTAAAAAGGGGTTGGCAAAAGGGATGGCTATGAAAATTGTCATTGTCGATGACAATAAAACAAATCTGATGATAGTTGAAAAAATATTGTACAATGCAGGCTATAAACGATTGGTGCTACTGTCTTCCGCTATGGAGTTATACGATTATTTACAGCTTGATGCGCCTCATCCCGGTGAAAGTGATATCGATTTAATTTTGATGGATTTAATGATGCCGGAAATCGACGGCATTGAGGCCTGCCGCACGATTTTAGCGACTGAGCGGTTCAACGATCTTCCGATTATCTTTGTCACGGCAATGGGCGATTCCAATATAATGGCCCAGGCGATGGATGCCGGCGCCCTTGATTATGTGATGAAGCCGATTAATAAAGTGGAGCTGCTGGCGCGCATTCGCTCGGTACTGCGGTTAAAGCAGGAGAAGGATTTACGTAAGGAACGGGATAAGCGGATTCAATATGAGCTGGATTTAGCCAAGCAGGTGCAGCTTAGTATGCTTTCAGGCCCGATTCAGGAGGAGGATGTGGTCATTTCGGCGGTTTACAAGCCTTCGTTTGAGCTTGCCGGCGATTTGTATGCCTGGTACAAGATCAGCCCGCACCGTTATGGCGTGATTTTGCTCGATATGATGGGTCATGGGATTTCATCGTCGCTCGTGTGTATGTATATTTATTCGGCGTTAAAGGATTCGATTACCAGTTTGTGCGACCCGGAGTCCGTGATGATAGAGCTGAACCGGCGCATGAATCAACTACATAATGATAGTTTAATAAACTATTATTTTACGGCCATTTACTTCGTTCTCGACACCGAAAAGCAGACAATTGAGTACGTGAATGCCGGGCATCCGGCGGGAATTGCGATGGTGGATGGAGAAGTGCAGTTGCTGGAGGAAGGTTGCTGTGCCTTGGGCTTTTTTGATGAGATTGAGGTGAGTAAAGGGGTCATTTCCTACGAGGACAGGGCGCGGATTTTGCTGTATACGGATGGCTTGTCGGAATGGCTCGAGGAGGAGTATGAGGATGCGAAGGTGACGCTGACCAGCTGCATGCAGGAGGATGGCATGGATGACCCGGCGGCGCTGCTTCAGCGGCTGCAGCCAAGGTGCGAGGTTATGAATCCTCAAAAGGATGATATTTGCTTGGTGATGATTGCGACGAAGTGATTGGGTGGGGGGGATAATCGGCGGATGGGCGTGCGGCAATCGTCCAATCGGCGATAGTTCTTCCTGCTCTACAAAAGGTTGATGAAGAGCGGTTCTACGTGACCGATTTGTGAGGAATCTATGAAAAAGGTAACGTAAAAGGGTTCTACGTGACCGATTCGTGGGAAATCTATGAAAAAGGTAACCTAGAAGGGTACTACGTGCCCGATTCAGTAAGAAACTATGAAAAAGGTAACATAGAAAGGTTCTACGTGCCCGATTTTGTAGGAATCTATGAAAAAGGTAACCTAAAGCCAAAGCAAGGTGCCAGCATCCCCGCTGGCACCTATTTTTTCGCCTAAGAACCCAAACTTATTCCGCCAAGTACGCCTCAAGCATCCATTTATGCTTTTCTAACGACGTCCGAATCGCAATGAACAAATCCGCGGTTGGCTGATCGTCGTTGTCTTCGGCTGTGGTGATTCCCTCTGTAAGCTCTGTGCAAATAGTGTCAAAGTCATCGGCCAAGGCTCGAACCATCTCACCTGCACTCTCGCTGCCGCTAGCCTCCTCAAGCGAAGCCATCTCCAATTGCTCTTTTAAAGTAGCCGTCGGTAACGCTCCAATTGCCAGCATTCGTTCGGCGATCGTATCAAGATGTAACGCCGCCTCCGCATACCATTCTCCAAACTTAACGTGCAGCGTGAAAAAATTCTCACCTTTTACATACCAATGATAATGATGCAGCTTCATATACAGAACAGAGAAATTCGCCACCTGCTTGTCGAGCACATCTGATGATAAAACCTTTTCTTTTGTTTTTGCCATTTTACATACCTCCATATAGTTGATACTAGTTTTTGTACCCACCCCCAAACTGATTGAAACCACTAAATAAATTTTTCAAAAAGAAGGTTTCGTGAAAAAGAGAAATGGGTAATTAGTAGGTAAAAGTGTGTGCTCCATTCAAAACGGAACGATTTATGGTAGAATAAGGTATATTTTAATACCGGGGGCGATGACAATCAAAGGTTGGAATTACAACATCCATGCCAAAATTATTACTGGCTACTTAACCATATTGGTCTGCTTGGTGCTATCCCTGTTGATCGTGATTAATAGAATGACAGCTTTGCAGAATGAGGTTGATTTCGTATCCAAACACGATATTGAAGTCCACGACCTAGCGAATCAAATTCAAAAAAATATCCTCCAAATGGAAACCGGGATGAGAGGATATGTGATCACGGGCAATGAGGAGTATCTTGAGCCCTATAATCTGGCGAGCCGGAGCTGGCTGGACAATTACAATAAATTGCATTCCATGTTAGGAGATAACGGGAGCCAGAAGGGGAATTTGGACGAGATTAAACCGCTGATGATGACCTGGATAGAGAAATCTGGGGAATACGTAATTAATCAAAAAAAGGCGAACAACGTCGAGGCGCTGGACGAGCATTTCACGAAAAATACCGGAAAGAAACTGACCGACCAGCTGCGCACGCAGTTAGATTCCTTTCTCACCAATGAAAAGCAATTGACGGCTAATCGGATTACCCAGCTCAATCAAAACAATACAAATTTAAAAATAACCTTGTATGCGATTATCATTTTGGTGACGGTGATTACGATTGTTACTGCCTTCTTCCTGTCGAATTCTATTGTGAGAACGATTAAACAAGTGGTTGAGGCGATTAAGAGTATTACTGACTCAGAATCAGAGGTTGATCTGACAACAAGGATCAAAGTGAATACGCGTGACGAAACCCAGGAGCTGGCAGAGGCGATGAACAGCCTCCTGAGCAATCTTGAAAGACAGAGCTGGGTACAGGAAAGCATGACGGACATTTCCACTATGTATCAAGGGATTACCGATATTACCGAACTGTCGCAAGCGTTTGTGACTAAGCTTGCTCCGTTGCTCGAAGCGACTTACGGGGTTGTCTATCTTCGCCGGAGTCAAGGCGGCTTAGTGGATTACGTCAAAGTCGCCGGCTACGCGATTGCGAATGAAGAGCGGGTCGCGGCGAGCTTTCGCTTGGGTGAAGGGCTAATCGGTCAAGCAGCGGCTGATAAGCGAATATTTTTGATTGATAAGCTGCCGGAGGAGCATTTTGAAGTGACCTCAGGCTTAGGGGCTTCTTCGCCAACGAATTTATTAATTGCCCCGATTCTCTTTGAGGATAGGGTTGAAGCGGTGGTCGAATTCGCCGCGTTCCAGCCATTTCTTGCGCAGCACCTAACACTGCTGGACTTGCTTCAGGACAAGTTTGGGTCGGTGATTTCTAGTGTGAACGGGCGGATGGAAGTGGAAAGGCTGCTCGGGGAATCGCAAATTTTAACCGAAGAACTACAGGCGCAATCAGAAGAACTGCAGGCGCAATCGGAAGAATTGCAAATGCAGCAGGAACAACTCAAGGTGACCAATGAATTTTTAGAAGAGCAGAAGCAATTTGCCGAACAACGGGCGTATGATTTGAAAAAAGCGAAGGATGAGCTGGAGGAGTATTCGCTGAAGCTGCAAATGAGTTCGCAGTACAAAACGGATTTTCTTGCGAACATGTCGCATGAGCTTCGGACGCCATTGAACAGCATTCTGATTCTGTCGCAAATGCTGATGGAGAGTAACACGGAAATGGACAGCGCAGAAGTGAGCGAATACGCCCGTGTGGTCAATACCTCCGGCGGGGATTTGCTGCGCTTGATTGATGATATCCTCGATTTATCGAAAATTGAAGCGGGAAAAATTGAAATTTTGACAGATGAAGTGAATGTGACAGAAATTCCACAGATGATGCGGAATCTGTTCGACCCAGTCGCAGCGAATAAGAATGTGATGTTTAACGTGTTGACCGACCCAGACGTCCCTGCGGTTATTTTGACGGACGGCCAACGACTGCAGCAAATTTTGAAAAATCTGTTGTCAAATGCCTTTAAATTTACGGAACGGGGCTCGGTAACGGTGCGAATGGAAATGGCTGCCCCTGAAGAGGTGCCCGATATCCAAGCAGAGGAGGGGGTACTGGCGATTTCGGTTACCGATACCGGAATCGGGATTCCACTCGAAAAGCAGCAAATTATTTTCGATGCCTTTCAACAGGTGGACGGTACCACGAACCGGCAATATGGCGGGACAGGGCTGGGCTTATCGATTTGCCGCGAATTTACCAAGCTGCTCGGCGGCGCCCTCCACGTTCAAAGCGAGCCGGGTAAGGGAAGCACGTTTACGTTATATATTCCGTGCAAACTGGAGTCTGACTACTATGGTCGAGTGGATGATTATGGTCTGGCACTGGAGGAAGTGGCCGCAAGTACGCGCGTCCTAACGGAGGAAGAAGTCCCTGCGGACGAACCGACTGAAGTCGAGAGCTCAGGCGATTTGCTTTTTAAAGGAAAAAAGGTACTTCTGGTTGAGGACGACGGACGGAATGTGTTCGCGCTGGTTACTGCTCTAGAAAGAAAAGGGGTTACTGTAGAGGTAGCTGAAAATGGGAAGCGCGCCATTGAAATGCTGCGGCAACAAGCCGATTTCGACCTGATTTTTATGGATATTATGATGCCGGTCATGGGCGGGTATGAGGCGATGCAGGTCATTCGCCAGGATCTCGGCATGCAGTCCCTGCCGATTATCGCTTTGACCGCCAAGGCCATGAAGGGCGAACGCGATAAATGTATGGAAGCAGGGGCGTCTGATTATATAATGAAGCCTTTAAATATTGACCAGCTCTTCTCGCTGATGCGGGTATGGCTGACGGAGCAGGTGGATCCGCAATGAAGACACAGTCCGACCTAGAGACAGAGGCATTGCCGCTGAATGAACTTCAGGAAATCGAAATCAATTTGCTGCTCGAGGGATTATATCAGAAGTATGGTTACGACTTCCGCGGGTACGTGCGGGCATCGCTCTGCAGAAGGATTTTGAATCGGATGAAGGCGGAGCGGCTGCCGACGATAACGGCTTTATTGGAAAAAGTACTTCATGAACAGGGATTTTTGGAGCGATTATTGAATGATTTGTCGATCCGGATGACGGAAATGTATCGCGACCCGGACTTCTTCGCCGCCTTTCGCAGCGAGGTGGTGCCGCTTCTTAGAGAGCTGCCGGAGATTCGGATTTGGCATGCCGGCTGCGCGACCGGGGAGGAGGTCTATTCGATGGCCATCCTGATCCAGGAAGAGGGCCTTGCGGATAAGACCACCATCTATGCGACCGATATGAACGCAAAGGCCTTGACCGCTGCGCAAAAGGGAGCTTTTCCTTTGAAGAAAATGCAGCAATATACGAAGAATTATTTGAAAGCCGGCGGTAATAAGGCCTTCTCCGAGTACTATACGACAGACCATCAATTTGCTTATTTCCAGCCTGGTTTGGCGGAGAAGCTCATTTTTGCCCAGCATAACCTGGTGACAGATGGCTCGTTCAATGAATTTCATGTGATTCTCTGCCGCAATGTCATGATTTATTTTGACAATGGCCTGCAGCAACAGGTTCATCGCTTGATGTACAACAGTCTGGCAGATGGCGGCTTCATCGGGCTTGGCAGCAAAGAATCCATCTTGTTTATGCCTAAAGGAATACAATATGAGGAATTTAATCTGCATGAGCGGATTTATCGGAAGGTGTAGAAGGTGCCTGACCCCAATGCGTTATGGTGTTAACGCATTGGAGGCAGGTACCTTTTGTTTCATCATATTAAATAAAGGGTATTTCATCTTAAAAAAGATGTAGGGAGAACGTCGTGATGAAACGTAAACGCTTGGAATTTTTCTTTGTCATCGTGATGCTTATTTTATGCTACTTGGTTTTATTTACAGGTCTGCCGTTTAAGTGGAAAGGGCTGTCAATCGGTCTTTATGGCTTGATTATTATCTCCACTGTGCAGGCATTGTGGCTCGAAAACCGACCACCGCAAAATACATTACTATGGACCTATATTTTAGTGTTATTTCCGGTAGGAGGCTATATTTTCTATGTCTACTCCGGTCAGCTGCTCGTGAAAGGAGAATTGTTCAAATCAAAGCGGATGAGTGACCGTGAATTATTCGAATCCATCAGTAAAAAACAGCGTGCGCTGGATGTGTCGCAGCTAAATGACCACCAGCGCAGTTTTGCCGATTATTTGAACCGGGTGACCTTAACCGATCAAAATCAAAACACGATGACCACAGTGTTAAATAACGGCACGGAAACCTTTGAGGAAATTAAACGGCGCCTGATGGCCGCGAAGGATTTTATCCATTTGGAATATTATATTTTCCGCTCTGACCGCCTTGGGCAGGAGTTAATTGACATTTTAATGGCCAAGGTGCGGGAAGGCGTCGAAATCCGGCTCATGGTGGATGCGGTCGGCAGTTATTCTTTTTTAAGTGCCGTCACGAAGAAAATGGTGGCAGCTGGCATTCAAGTGTATCCCTTTTTACCGCTCAAAACCGCTTGGTATAATCAGAAATTCAACTTCCGCAATCATCGAAAAATTATTATTATTGATGGCAAAGTGGGTTTTGTCGGCGGTCTCAATGTCGGCATCGAATACCTTGGAGAGGATGATGAATTTGGTTTTTGGTGTGATACCCATGTAGTTCTTGAAGGGGAAGCGGTGCAGACACTTCATGCAGTCTTTTTATTGGACTGGAAGTATGTGTGCGGGGAGACGTTGTTTGACGATGAGCGATATATGAAGGAATATCCTATTCATGACAATGGTTTGGTGCATGTGGTGGCAACGGGCCCGGAAACACGAGACAATATGAGTGACCATTATTATGCGATGTTTACTTGTGCGACGAAATCGATTTGGATTGCCACCCCGTATTTTATACCGAACCAAGCGATTCAAACAGCCTTACGCGTTGCAGCAAGAAAGGGTATTCAAGTCCGTCTGATGGTGCCTGACACCAATGACGGTTTTCTCACCCAATATGCGACCCAGTCCTATTTTCCTGAGCTGTTGCGTGCAGGCATTGAAATTTATTCCTATCAAAAAGGTTTTTTGCATAAAAAGGTGGTCATTGTCGATGGCGATCTTGCCTCGGTTGGGACGGCAAATGTCGATATGCGCAGCTTTCACTTGAACTTTGAGGTGAATTTATTTTTAACAGCGACCGATTCGATCGCTGATTTAGTGAAGCATTTTGAGGAGGATTTAAGGGAATGCCGACGTATCACCCCTGTGGAGTTCTATAAACGGAAGATGACAGTGAAAGGAAAAGAATCATTTGCCCGCCTGTTCTCAGGGATTTTATAATTTAGTAAAAACAAATGGGGCTTTCTCGTTGGAAGAGAAAGCCCCATTGTTTTTTTATTTAAAACTTGCATTTTTTTTGTCCAAAAAGTCCTCATTTAATATCCCCATCTCCTGAATATGAGCGCGGGTTTTAGTATCTCCAAGCTGATAGAGGATGGCGTAGATGATCACCATTCGTACATCGTATTCCTGATTTTGGGGATCATGGTGATATTCAAGAAAAGGAATATGGGAGCGGATATAGCTTTCCCAATCTGTTTTGTCGTTATCATCAAACAACTGTTTAAGACTTGTGATTTGACGATCCGTCGCTTCAATTTTAAAATTCCATTCCGAACCAAAAGGCTCCCGTGCTATTTCATGAGACTGAATATTAATATAGTAGCTATGTTTTGGCAGTTCCATTTGATCATCTCCAATTTCTTTTATTCTAGGTTACCTTTCCAAATGAGTTGATTCATTTTAACTAAACGACGTAAGCCCTACCTCTCTTACATCCTTACGGCTCCGAAGCCGATCCAGTCTGAATAGTTATTCTATTAAATCGTAAGGGAGGTCTTCCCTTGAATTCTCCAAAAGGTTTATTTATGTATGAATTACCCGTCATGCCGAAAAATAAACCTCTATCCTTACCGTAAGTTACACACACAAAAAAGAGGCTGCCCCTGTGGCAGCCCCTTATTGGGTGGTTACACGATTAAGCTGTATGTTTCTTTCCTTTTAAGATAAGGCTCAGGATAAAGACGAGGGCAATCGCACCGATGAGCGCCGGAATGAAGTAAAATCCGCCGATGACGGGACCCCAGCCGCCTAATAGTAAAGATCCAAGCCATGCGCCGATAAATCCGGCGATAATATTGCCGATGATGCCGCCTGGTACGTCACGTCCCATAATAAGTCCCGCGAGCCAGCCGATGATGCCTCCAATAATTAATGACCAAATAAATCCCATAATCAATCTCTCCTTTTTTTTTTGTTGTATCTATTTATTGAAATACCCGCATTTTTGAAAAATAAACCTGATTGTCGAAGTGACCAAATTAACTGTAGGTTTTTCCGTTCTGATTTAATCGTTCCTTGAAATGTGCTTTCGAGTCAGTCAAGGCATATTGGCTGACTCGTAATTCATAGGTTAACTTTTTAAATCGTTCTTGGTCTCGTTCATCAAGACACTTGTCAATTTCCCTTTTTAATAGGCTGATTTTTGAAATCGCCTCTGCTTGCCGCCTTTGATCCCCTCGCCATTTCGGCGAATCCTCTCTTAGATAATCACTGGGTTTGGTTAAGCGCACCCCGCATTTACAAAGTGTTTCATTCACACTTAGTACATAAAATTCCGCGTTTCCACAATATTTACAAACCAGTTTCTTCATATAAAACACCTCCAATTAATGTGAAGCAAGTATTTTCTATATACCCATACTCGGGAAGTTAGTAACCTATAATAAATTGCATAAAAATGTTTCAATTTTTCAAGAAGCGGTTATATACCGAGTAGAACACGAAACACAATAAGGAGGAATGAAAATGGAAAATGTAAAAGTAGTTGAAAATGGTGTCGAAGCAAAAAGGGAAATTGACCAATTTATCATGCAGGGGTTCACGAAGAATGAGATTTATTTATTGGCACACGATAAACCCCGCTCAGAGGATCTAACCGAATCCCTGGACATTCAAAAAATTGGGGTTGATGAGCAAGGTGTTTTCGATTCAATCGCAAATGTCTTCCGAACTCGCGGGGATGAACTCCGCTCGAAGCTTGAATCATTGGGGTTATCGCGTGCTGCGGCCGAGCATTATGAGGAAGAAATGGATCAAGGCAGGGTCATAGTCGTAGCCTCGAAATCAGCATAGCTTAAAACGAATATATCCCGGGTCTAAATGGGGTTTGGCGGAATTAATGGAAAAGTTAGCGGAATTCATTCATAGGTTGGCGGGATTCTGGATCAAGTTGGCGGAATTAATCTGAAACTTGGCGGAATTCCCGTCCAACTAAAATAAAAGGAGGAGAATCAGGGTGAAATATTCAAATCTAAGTTTGGATCGATTATTGGGAAGTCGATTTAAGGCGAGACATAAGGTAAGGGAATACCATAACTTGGAACAGCAATTTGAGCAACCGATTATCCACCGCGAAATTCAAGGAAACAGGGTGTATGTCCCATTAAACGTGAACAGGGTATGGAATGAGGTTTAATGCCTATAATAATCGATTTAACTGACAAAACACCGTTAAAATGTAGTGAACGGTGTTTTGTCAGTTAAGGGGTGTAAGCCCTTGCATCATTTTCAATTTTCCAAAAATTACCCAAAAAGGAAACTTTCAGGACTTTCATTCGTCTGTATGGTAGAATGGTCTTTGGGTAGAGCGAGGGACGGTTCTTATAGCATAAGAACCGTCCCCTGCTTCGAAAAGGGGGAATCAGTATGATGAATGATTTTGGGCAAATAGCTATGGTTAGTATCATGTCGCATTTGGTTTTTATTGCGCTTTCTTGGTGGGCACTGCAAGCGATTCGCTTGGAAAAGCTGCTGAAGCCAAACCATGTGGTTCAAGCACGATTACTGTACATATTATTAGCTATTTTCATCGGATCGTCTGTTAGTAACTTTTTCCTTGATTACCTTCAATGGTCTCGACAACTGCCATTGATTTTTAATTGAAGTGAGGCAGGGGAGGGTTCTCCGGCTTCGAAGCGGGAGAACCCTCCCCTGCTTCAACCAAATTGGTAAAAATTTAGTTCTTCGTACATGTTCCCATTTGCTGATATTTTGAGTACAATCGAGTTTATGTGGAAAGATAAGTGTGTCCCAAATTTGGATTTTGTCAAAAAGTGACGACATTTCCCAAGTATTGCTCTCTCGCTGCCTGGTAACAATGGTAGTAAGGGGGAGTAGAGATGAGAAATGGCAAGATGTTTTTATATATAGTTACGATTTTGAGTTTGATCCTGGTTGTGATTGGGAACCGAACGACTGAAGCAACGAGCGGTCTAGATTTTCTTCGCGCTGAAAAAACGATCGATGTCGGCAAAGAACTTTTTCAAACGTCAAAAAGGGACGGCGTAGGTGCTACACTTGTTAGTTTGAAAAAGAATACGGACGGCAGCCAGTCGATTTTTCAAAAAGATTTAGTAAAAATGGGTAAGGTTTTATCTGCCGAAGATATTTTGCTCGATGAATGGTCTTTTTATGCACGGGAACATGTTGTCGGAATGGAAAGTGTGCAGGAGGTTCAAGAATATGCGGACTCGCTGCGGCGAAAGTTCCCTGATTGGGAATGGTCTGTGACGAACACCAGCCAGAAATGGGAAGTTACGGCAGTATCTCCATCTAAACACCACAAAGAAATGCTTCAACTTATGGCAACCCACACAAAACAACCTGTAAATGCGTATATAGTATATAGTGTCAGTGGAATGGAATGGAACGAGTCTTCTCAGGCCTTTTTTACTAGGGATGTTTTTAAAAATAGGTTAACCGACATATTTCGAGGGAAACCTACAGTTTTTTCTTGTATGAAAGGCGTTATCAGTGATAAGATTGATAAGGCTTTACCGGTAACGGTGAGGAGTTTGCTGGCCGGTTTTGATGCTAAAGAGGTCGAAGCGTTAAAAGAGGAGACTTTCATGTCTGTTTCGGCAATTTCGCCGATGTTTTCAGGCTCCATAGATGAACAAAAAAATAACATGAATTTGCAAATTGGCGTACGCTCCGAAGGATTGGGCGGTAAGACTACCGTTGTAGTTGGCACACCAATCATTACGATTGAATATTAATATAGAGAAAATGGACGCGGAGGGGAATACTCTTGGAAAAGATCATCGTCCGCGGCGGACAAAGGCTTTATGGAACGGTTAAAGTAGAAGGTGCAAAAAATGCCGTGCTGCCTGTTATCGCTGCAACATTATTAGCAAGTGATGGAAAAAGTGTAATTCGTGATGTACCTACACTCTCCGATGTATTTACAATTAATGAAGTTTTACGAAACTTAAATGCTGAAGTGGTATTTGACAATAATTCAGTGGTTGTGGATGCATCCAGAGTGTTAAAAGATGAAGCGCCATTCGAATACGTTCGTAAAATGCGTGCGTCTGTTCTTGTCATGGGATCGTTATTGGCGCGCAATGGCCGGGCCCGTGTGGCTTTGCCTGGCGGATGTGCGATTGGATCCCGTCCGATTGACCAGCACCTAAAGGGCTTTGAGGCCATGGGTGCGAAGGTGAAGGTTGGAAATGGCTTTATTGAGGCGGAGGTCGATGGCCGCTTAAAGGGAGCTAAGATTTACTTGGATTTCCCAAGTGTTGGTGCAACAGAAAACATTATGATGGCGGCGACCCTTGCACAGGGAACGACGATCATCGAAAACGTCGCAAAAGAACCAGAGATTGTAGATTTGGCGAATTTCTTGAATAAAATGGGCGCTCGCGTAAAAGGTGCTGGAACGGGTACTCTTCGGATTGAGGGCGTTGATGTATTATTTGGCGCAGATCATGCGATTATTCCAGACCGGATTGAAGCAGGTACGTTTATGGTGGCTGCTGCGATTACCGGTGGAAATGTATTGGTGCAGGGCGCGGTTCCGGAGCACTTGTCTTCTTTGATTGCGAAGATGGAAGAGATGGGTGTGAAGATTGTGGAGGAAGAGGATGGCGTTCGTGTCATCGGTTCTGAGCAGTTGAAGGCGGTCGATATTAAGACGATGCCGCATCCGGGCTTCCCGACGGATATGCAGTCGCAAATGATGGCGTTATTGCTTCGTGCACAGGGGACTTCGATGATTACGGAAACGGTGTTTGAGAACCGTTTTATGCATGTCGAGGAATTCCGCCGCATGAATGCGGAGATTAAGATTGAAGGCCGCTCGGTTATTTTAACAGGCCCTTCGAATTTACAGGGCGCAGAGGTGTCTGCAACAGATTTACGTGCAGCGGCTGCGTTGATTTTGACTGGTTTGGTGTCTGAAGGCGTGACACGCGTGACGGAGTTGAAACACTTAGATCGCGGTTATGTGAATTTCCACGGCAAGTTGGCGGGGTTAGGCGCTGACATTGAGCGTGTGAATGAAGCAGACGAAACCTATGTTGAAGTCGAGAAATATGTTTCAGATATGAATGCGTAAAAGAAGATAGGTAGTACGGTTAACGGGGAATCCCGAAGGTTGCGGTGGTCTGATATCAGACCGACCCATCCTTCGGGATTTTTTTGTGTGGCTGTAGTGGAAAGGGTGTCAGGCACCGTTTACTGGTTTTGCGTGGTGGTAATGGTGGATTGGGTGCCTGACACCCTTTGCTTCGTTTGCACGGTTTTTACGACGTTTTAAGGGGATTGGGTGCTGATGCTACGCGCTCGGTTTTATGAAAATTTCTGTAATAAATGCTTGTCCGCTTCCATATGTATGAATGGAGACGTATTCCGGCTGATTTGTGCCGGCTGCGAATTTTACAAACTGGAGGCACAATCATGAAAAAATTCAAACCACTCATCCTACTAGCGTCACTGCTTATTGCCCTGACCCTCATTATTCCGGCTGTGCTCGTGTTACCTTTTTCAGGTGAGCATCAGGCGAGTGGAAAATTGGGGGAAGATTTAACGAAGGGAGGCTCCCAGACAAATGAGGTAAATGCCACTCCCTCAATCACCGACCCAGCGGTTGAAGTAGCGGTATTTCGTTCGGCAAAATCAAAAATTGAGAATGTCCAATTAGAAAATTATCTTGTTGGCGTTGTGGCTGCGGAAATGAATGTGGATTTTAAAGAGGAAGCTTTGAAGGCACAGGCACTGGCGGCAAGAACCTATATTGTAAATAAGCTGGTAAACAAAGATACAATAGGTGTACCAAAAGGAGCTCAGGTCACCGATACACAAAACAACCAGGTTTACAAAAATGACGATGAGTTAAGGATGCAATGGGGCGTGGATTATGAATGGAAAAGGAAAAAGATCTTGGACGCCGTCCGGGCAACAGGGGGGCAGATTTTGACCTATGATGGAAAACCGATTGATGCCCTGTTTTTCTCAACGGGTAATGGGTATACCGAAAACTCGGAGGACTACTGGTCAAGCAAATTTCCTTATTTAAGAAGTGTATCGAGCCCCTGGGATAAAAAGTCACCGAAATTTACCTCTCAAAAGGTGTTGGGTGTTAAGGAATTTGAAGCGAAGCTTGGTGTGAAGATTGGCGCTGGATCGACAATTGGAAAAATTGTCGAGCGTACCACCGGTAAACGTGTCGGAAAAGTAGACTTTAATGGAAAAGTTCTAACTGGAAAGGATATCCGGGACAAACTTGATTTGCGGTCGTCTGACTTTGCCTGGGAGCGGAAGGGTGAGAATATTGTCATTACGACAAAGGGCTTCGGCCACGGGGTCGGTATGAGCCAGTACGGTGCGAATGGCATGGCTGAGGAAGGTGCGGACTATCAGGAGATTGTGAAGCACTATTATCAGGGTGTGGAGATATCGCCAGCAGATCCGATGCTTGCCACGGTTACGGCACGGAAATAGTTTTGTTTATGGATGGAGCCAGGCCTTTGGGGCCTGGCTTTTATGTTTTAAAAAAGGGAGTGGTTGATAAAAGATGGAAAGTGGTTGATAAATGTTCAAAAGTGATGGTGGAAGTCGTCGGCTGCAAGAGGGCGCGGGACATGTAAAAAATTGCGGACTCTATTAAATGGAGTGGCTCTTTCAGAAGCAGGCACAACTGAATAAACGCTGTAATAGGGGTATTTTAAGGCCTTCATATCAGTACCTCCGATAAATTTTAAAAATAAATGCATAAAAACATTCGCACTGTCGAAAAATAAGTTTAAAAAAATTTTTTTGACTAGTGTATATAATTCTAGTTATCTGTTCAGAATGATTGCTGAGGTGATGAAAATGAGAGAGGAAGAAAACAAACGATCTTCTCAAGGTTCCAGCGTAAAACGCTTTTTCAAAAAGCGTTGGGTATTTCCAGCCATTTATATCGCAAGTGCAGCAATCATTTTAACCGGGGTTCTTTGGTATCAATCAAGCAGCAGCAACACCGATAAGTATGATTACAAGTCTACGGACCTTACCGGTAAAAAGAACCAAACACCAGCGGTTGAAGTTAACAAGCCATTCGAAAACTTCAAAATGCCGGTTGACAAGGCCACTGAAGCAGTCGTAAAAACAAAATTCTATGATTTCCAAGGCAAGGCAGAAGATCAAGAATCGGCATTAGTATTTTACAACAATAGCTACCTGCAAAACACGGGTATTGACTTGGCGTTGAAAAACGGTGAAACGTTTGATGTTACGGCATCACTTAGCGGAACCGTTAAACGTGTGGAAGAAGATGCGACCTTAGGGAACGTCATTGAAATTGAGCACGACAATGGTATTGTCACACAATACCAATCCGTTAAAGACATAAAAGTGACGGTTGGCGAGCAAGTAAAACAGGGACATGTCCTTGCCAAGGCTGGGCAAAGCTTGTTCAATGAAAAAGCTGGAACACATGTACATTTTGAAATTCGTAAAGACGGCGTAGCGGTTAATCCAACAAGTTACTTTGACAAACCGTTAAGCGCGCTACAGGAAAAATCAGTTGATGCGCCAAGCCAAAAAAAGCTTGATGATCTTGAAAAGTCAACAGATAGCGAAAAATCAACTGATAAACAAGAGAAGTCAACAGACAGCGAAAAATCAACTGATAAACAAGAAAAGTCAACAGATGACCAAAAGTCACCTGTTAAACCAGACGCATCATCGGAAAATTCTTAATACAGGGTTACAAAGGGGAAGGGGAATACTTTTCCTCTTTTTTTTTATGACCGGATTTTTTTCCTATTTCTAGCATATTGTTTATAATGGTAGGAAAGGGAGGGATTACTTTTGAAAAAATTAATAGGGATTTTGATTCTGCTAGTAATGGCAGCAGTATTTGCCGGCTGCAGCAAGGAACCAACGCCGGAGGAGCGATTTTCCGACTACATAGCACTATGGAACAAACAAAAGTTTGATAAGATGTATGATTACCTTTCTAATGATGCGAAGCAGACTATCACCAAAGAAGAGTTTACCACTCGCTATCAAAAAATCTACGAAGATCTTCAAATTACAGACCTCAAGATTGATTTCAAAAAACCAAAAGAGGATAAGAAAGCGGGTGAGCAGGTTCGCTATTCTTTTTCTGCAAAAATGAACAGCATCGCTGGCGCTATTCATTTTAGCCAAAAAGCGAAGTTACAAGAGGAAAAAAGAGACGATAAGAAGAACTGGTATGTAGACTGGAATACTGGGTTCATTTTTCCAGAATTGAAGGAAGGCGATACGATTGGCCTGAGCACTGTTGCGCCGAAACGCGGGGAGATTGTGGACCGCGATGGGAACGGGCTGGCGGTGAATGGGCAGGCGTACGAGGTGGGCGTGGTTGCCGGGAAGGAGGATGCGGCGGTTCTGGAGTCGCTGTCATCGCTGCTTGGGATGCCGAAGGAGCAGATTACGAAGGCGCTCGGGGCGAACTGGGTGAAGCCAGGGCTGTTTGTGCCGCTGAAGAAGGTGTCGAGGGACGATCAGGAGCGGATTGATCAGTTGGTGGCGCTGGAGCCGGTGCAGACGCGGAAGGTGGAGGCGCGGGAGTATCCTTTCGGGGCGGCTGCGGCACAGTTGGTCGGGTATGTGGGGCCGATCACGGCTGATGAGCTGGAGAAGCGGAAAGGAAAGGGCTATACGAGCCGAGATGTGATTGGGAAGCGCGGGCTTGAGCAGGTGCTGGATGAGCAGCTGAAGGGCACGAGCGGCGTGAAGATTGTGATTAAGAAGAAGGCTGGTTCGGGCGCTGCTGGCGATGCGGCTTCCGCTCCGGAGGATGTGGTGCTGGCGGAGAAGCCGGTGGTTGATGGGAAGAATGTTAAGTTGACGATTGATGCGGATGTGCAAACGGCGGTGTTTGCGGAGATGGCGGGGACTGGTTCCGATACTGGTTCCGGGGCTTCGGGTGAGGCCGGGACGGCGGCGGTGATGAATCCTGTGACTGGGGAGACGCTGGCGCTTGTCAGCAGCCCGTCGTTTGACCCGAATCAGGCGACGCTGGGGTTCTCTGCTGAGGAATGGAAGGCGTTGCAGGAGGATCCACGCCAGCCGTTGACGACAAGGTTTAAGCAAGCGTATGCGCCGGGCTCGGTGATGAAGCCGCTGACGGCTGCGGTAGGGCTGTCCGGGGGTGCGATTAACCCTAGTGAGGCGTTGCCGATCCTTGGTAAGCAGTGGCAAAAGGATAAGTCGTGGGGCGGTTATTTTGTGACACGGGTGCATGCGGGGACGGATCCGGTGAATTTGGAAAAAGCGCTCGTGTATTCCGACAATATTTATTTTGCCCAGGCGGCGTTGAAAATAGGGAAAGAGGGATTTACGGCTGGATTGAAAAAGTTTGGCTTTGAGGAAGATCTCGGATATCCATTCCCGCTTGAGAAATCCGTCATTGGCGGCCTTGGCAATGAAATTGCGCTCGCGGATTCGGGCTACGGGCAAGGGCAGGTTCAGATGAGTGTGGTTCATTTGCTTGCTTCCTATACACCGTTTGTGAGTGGCAATGGTGGCAATATGATCAAGCCGGTGTTGCTTGAGGATGAAGCGCAGGGGCAGGTGCTGAAGGAAGCGGCGGTTTCTGCGGAACACGCGGGGCTGATTGCGGCGGATTTACGGAAGGTTGTGGGTGACGCGGCTGGTACGGCACATGCTGCGGAGATGGCGGATTATCCGTTGGCGGGTAAGACGGGCACGGCCGAGATGAAGCAGAAGCAGGGCGAAACTGGGGCGGAGAACGGCTGGTTCATCGCGTACAATCCTGATACACCAAACTTGATGGTCGCCATGATGGTTGAAGGAGTCCAAGGCCGAGGTGGGTCTGGAATTCCTGTTAAGTTGGTTAAAAATGTTTTTATGAAAATCAAATAGTGTTCGCGAGGGGCCTTGGTTTGGTGTTAGGTATACACCAATTGCGGGGCCCTTATTTTTGGGGGGGAGGGGATTTACTCTGTGGTTTTGGGGATTTACTCTCCGGTTTTCGAAATTTACTCTCCACTTTTGGCCCGTTACTCTCTACTTTTCCGATTTTACTCTCCCCTTCAAAAATCCACACTCGGGACCATTGTAAAAGCCAGGCGGGCAGCCTGGCTTAGGTATCTATTCTTATTTTTATAGGATTCCACCGATATATCCCCAAATCAATAACCCCATTCAATCCTATCTGTACACCCTCTGCTTCAAGCGACATCCACTGCTCATTGTAGGAATCGTCCTCCTGGATGGCGATTTGGCCTTTAGCGTTGATGACACGGTGCCAGGGAAGGTGATGCTTCCGGCTCATGGAATGAAGGATGCGGACGACCTGACGGGCTGCACGAGGACTTCCAGCGAGCCCAGCAATCTGGCCATAGGTCATGACCTTGCCCTCCGGTATATTTTGAATAATTTCAATCACTGCTGCTGTAAAAGGTGTCATAGAGATGATCCTTTCTGATTAACATTTATATATCCCCCATTATACTTGAAATGCGAAAAGCGTTGAAGCTTGCTGTATAGGAATCGACTTTTGTATAATATTCGGGCGAGTTTGAGCCGAAAATACCGATTTTAAGTGTTTTGAAATAATTTTTTCTCTCGACAAATTTCTCGGGAAATAACGACAACCACTGAGGATTTCTAAGCGAAATCCCTTGGTACACTTGGATTCTCATGAATGTCGAAAAAAATGAAATTGTCCTATTTTCAAAAGATTCGACGAATGCCCTTGTCCCGATTGTGGATTTTGTGCATAAACCCGTATCCAAGCTAATAAAATGGTTACAAACCTTTACAAAGAGAGTGTTTGAGGTGAAGAGTCGTTTGAAATTAGCGGGCATTCAGTCGGGGACATGATTATTCATTGTATTGTCAGAAGGGTAATACTTTCTGCCGCATAGTGTAAATAGTGTAAACGGTGACAGGCACCATTTAGGAGGCAGCCGTAGTGTAAACGGTGACAGGCACCATTTGCTGCATTAGTACTGTGCGGAAGCAGTATTCGTCGAAGTGATAAGCGGGTCTCATTTCACACTACTCACATCCATATTAGGGAGGGCGAGAGTGTGCACGATTACATCAAAGAGAGAACTATCAAGATTGGAAAGTATATCGTGGAGACGAGGAAAACGGTTCGCGTGATTGCGAAGGAGTTTGGCGTATCCAAAAGTACAGTCCATAAGGATCTAACAGAGAGACTTCCTGAAATTAATCCAGAGCTGGCAAACGAAGTGAAAGAAATTCTAGATTATCATAAATCGATCCGTCACCTCAGGGGTGGAGAGGCGACCAAAATGAAATATCAAAAAGAAGAAAAGGAAGGGGAGGCTGTTAAATAAACAGCCTTTTTTCTGCAAACGCATTTCTTTTAAAAAAATTTTCCTCCTCGACCGACATATTTCCACAAAAGTCTACGAATTTTTAAGTTATCGTTATGGAAATTTTAATGAATATGATACAATAGACAATTAGGAAATGTATGTGGATTTTGTCTCCAAGGAGGAACGAAAAAAGAATGTTTGCAAGGGATATTGGAATTGACTTAGGAACGGCTAACGTGCTAATTCACGTAAAAGGCCGTGGAATTGTGTTGAATGAACCTTCCGTCGTGGCGATTGATAAAAATACAAACCGTGTTTTAGCAGTAGGTGAGGAAGCCCGCCGCATGGTCGGCCGTACACCTGGGAACATTGTTGCGATCCGTCCGCTTAAAGATGGCGTCATCGCAGACTTTGACGTAACAGAAGCAATGTTAAAGCATTTTATTAATAAACTAAACGTAAAAGGCTTTTTATCGAAGCCGCGTATCTTGATCTGCTGCCCAACGAACATCACAAGTGTTGAGCAAAAGGCAATCAAGGAAGCTGCTGAAAAAAGCGGCGGCAAAAAGATTTACCTCGAAGAAGAACCAAAAGTGGCAGCAATCGGTGCTGGGATGGAGATTTTCCAGCCGAGCGGAAACATGGTTGTCGACATCGGGGGAGGAACGACAGACGTTGCCGTGCTTTCAATGGGCGATATCGTGACTTCTTCCTCTATCAAAATGGCTGGCGACAAGTTCGACATGGAAATCCTCAACTACATCAAGCGCGAGTACAAGCTGTTGATCGGTGAGCGCACGTCCGAAAATATTAAAATCAACATCGGCACCGTATTCCCAGGTTCCCGTTCGGAGGAAATGGAAATCCGCGGCCGTGACATGGTGAGCGGTCTGCCGCGCACGATTACGGTTCGATCCGAAGAAATCGAAGGCGCATTAAGAGAATCGGTTGCAGTGATCGTTCAGGCTGCAAAAAGTGTTCTTGAGCGCACACCACCAGAGCTTTCAGCCGACATCATTGACCGCGGCGTGATTTTAACCGGCGGCGGAGCATTGCTGCACGGAATTGACATGCTGCTTGCGGAAGAGCTGAAGGTACCAGTTTTGGTTGCGGAAAACCCAATGGACTGCGTGGCTATCGGCACCGGAATCATGCTGGATAACATCGACCGCATTCCGAATCGGAAGCTAGGGTAATTATTCTGGCTCCTTGATTTGGGTCGTAGGACATCTTACCACACAGAAAGTCTAATGAAGCAGGCAGAACACGCCTCGTTCATTGGGCTTTTTTTTAGGCCGAAATTGCCTCAGTTCGTCAATATTCCCGCTTTTTTTGCAAGAATTGACTTTTTTCTGTAAAATAATAATGTATAAGAATGAATAATTTTTTATAATAGAGAAAATGGACTTATTGCAAAGAAATTTTTATAAAATAAATAGGATATAATATGAAGTAAACTTGTGATCCGAAGGGAATTCGGTTAAAGGGGAATAAAGAATGTCTGTAGATAATACGCAAGCAAGGACGAGAGAGGAATATAAAAAAGATAAGCATGATGCTGACCAAAATAAACAGGTTAAGGTGGAAAAGGCCGATGCTGCGCCAAATCCAAATAAGCGCATTCGAATTCGCTTGATTCCCATTTGGCTTCGTCTGCTGCTTTTGGTTGTTTTCATCTTTGTCAGTGTGGTGGCCGGAGCAGCTGTGGGGTACGGCATGCTTGGCGGCGGGAAAATAGCAGATGTTTTTAAAGAGTCAACATGGACGCATGTGCTTGATCTGGTGGATAAGAAATAGCGATAAAGTGAAAAAATGGGGAAGTGGCGTGATTGCACTTCCCTTTTGTGTAACATTAATAGTAGAATAAGGAATAAATACTTGTTCCTAGTAGGAGGTACTAATTATATGCTTGATATCGATCAAATTAAAGAAATTATTCCCCACCGTTATCCGTTTTTATTGGTAGACCGCATCTTGGAGGTTGAAGAAGGAAAACGAGCTGTCGGAATTAAAAATGTGTCCGCCAACGAGGAATTTTTCAATGGGCACTTCCCGGATTACCCTGTGATGCCGGGTGTGTTAATCGTGGAGGCACTTGCGCAGGTTGGGGCAGTCGCTGTTTTGAAAAAAGAAGAAAACCGCGGCCGTTTAGCCTTTTTTGCAGGAATCGACAATTGCCGCTTTAAAAGACAAGTGAAGCCGGGCGACCAGCTTCGCCTTGAGGTGGAAATGGTGCGGGTGCGCGGGCCAATTGGCAAAGGCAAAGCCGTTGCGACCGTTGATGGCGAGGTTGCGTGCGAAGCAGACATCACTTTTGCGTTAGGGGATAAAAAGGAATAATTTGTTTGGAAAAAACGACTGGGATCCCGATCTTGGTCGTTTTTTTTGTGGAAAAATGTCCCTGTCAACAATTTGTTTATACTGGGGAAGCTAAAAAAAGACCATTGGTCAATTAATTGGTGAAAGGGGCTTTTCGCTTGAAGAGAAAGTTATTTTTATTACTCGCGGGTTCCGTTCTATCTGCGGTGTTGCTCGTTGGCTGTAACAATAATAAGGATCAAAATCCGCCGCCGCCAACAAATAATAATATGAATACACCGGGTGATAATGATTTAAACGGCAACCTCGATCGGAACAACAACCTGAATGATAACATGGTTCCGAACAATAATTTAAACAACAATGGGCACTACCCAGAATCCGAAGACAAAAACACGAACACAGACAAAGACCCTGGAAAAGACAACAATACACCACGTGAAGACATCATCGAGGATGACATCGACCGGAATGACGCAAACAAAAAAGACGAATAAAAAGAAAGGGTGTCAGGCTAATGCGGTGCCTGACACCCTTTCTATCATATAGACTGTGGCTAGTGCTCTAATGGTGCCTGACACCCTTTCCACCACGTACATGGTGTTTAGAACTCGCCGCCGGTTGCTACTAGAGCCACAACTAATATAATAATTGAGACGATGATTATGATGTAAAGCAATATGGCCACGATGGTGATAATCCAGCCCAGAACTTTGCGTCCTGTTCGAATGAAGTAAATTCCCAATGCAATCGGGCCAAAGAAAAACCCTAAAATTGCCCAAAGCCAGCGACTTTTATTGTGCTTTGGTGCATCTAGGTATAAAAATATAGCAATAATAATACCGACTATAAGTCCAAACGATCCTTTCATCACGTTTCCCCCTTTAAGAAAATTTGACCAATACTCTTAATATCACAAAGAGTTGACAGAAAATCAACAAAAATGTTAGTATTCCCCCAATTTCATCCAAAATAAAAAACCAGCCCGAAGACTGGCGATGACCCTTGTCGAAAGTGCAAGCAAACCCGTTTACGGATTTTTCACTTTAATTTTTGGCTTACTCTTCATCTTTTCCTTGAATTCCTTCAGGAGTGCTTCGCCTTCAAGCCCTTTTTGCATTAAGCTGTCGAGCAGGAGCTCGGAATAATCACTTTTATTGCGGCGCAAATGGCCTTCAAACAAAACGCTAATATAGTTTTCAAATTTAAGCAGCGAACAAATCTTCGTTTGAAAATAGGCAGGGGCATTCTCCTTCTTCGTAATCACCGCTTCCACAATAATATCCTGATTCTGCTCGGATATTTTTTTAAAATAATCATAGAGGGATAAGTTTGTATACGCCTCAAGCAGCCAGGTGGAGCGGTCGTCTTCCTTATTCAAAATCAAGCCATCCACCAATGGCACCTCGACAGAAGAATCATCGCCCACGACATCCAATGAGTACAACTTAAATGATTTCATAGCAGCCTCCTGTTCATTTTTCCTAAATTATAACATATGCGGAAGAAAAGCAAATGTCGAAAAATAATTGCAGAAACTGCCTAATTTGAAAAAGGAGCCTTTCTTTTGACAAAAATGGGGGTGATAACCCGCATTATTTGACAAAAACCACCCTGATAAACGCATTATCGCCATTTTACAACGATCGAACCCGGGAGCTATGATAGAACCATCAAAGAAAAAGGAGTTGAAAAAATGATTAACCAGGTTACACTCGTTGGTCGGCTGACGCGGGATCCTGAATTAAAAAAGACGCCGGATGGAACGGCCGTGTCACAGATAATGCTGGCAGTCAATCGCCACTTTCGCAACCATAATGGTGAGATTGAGACCGATTTCGTTCCGTGCACACTTTGGCGAAAAGCCGCAGAAAATACGTGCACCTATTGTCGAAAAGGGTCGGTGATCGGGATTACCGGTAGACTACAAACCCGCCATTACGATAACAAAGAGGGCAAAAGGGTGTATGTCACAGAGGTGGTCGCTGAAACGGTTCGCTTCCTGGGCTCGAAGCCGCAGGATGCTATGCCCGAGCAAAAAAAGGAGGAAGTACCAATTGGAAATCAATGATGACGCTGCCAATAACCTAGAGCAGCTGCTGGAAAGCTTAATTAAAATGGTGGGCAAGGCCAATAAAAATGTCGACAGCCTGCAGAAACGCGTCAGCCAATTGGAATGGCTCATAAGGGAGCGGCAACTAGAGAACAAGCAAAGAGGCCCCATTCATATCTACTCCAGATACCCACACGAATCTGCAGACAAATTTCCCATACACCTTTGACAAAATACGCCTCAGATCTGCTTCAAGAGTTATTTTTTTGAAAAACTTTCCTCGCAACCGGATCCGGCTGTTAGAGAAAATCAAGCATCCCTCCGTCATCATCTCCATTTTTCCATTCCGGCAGCGCTTGCCGGATTTTTTTTATACATTCTATGTATAAAAATCAGCGAGCAGGAGAAACTTGTAAAAAACCCCCCTGTTTTTTTAAAAGGAAGCCGCTGAACAAAGTGTCAGCGGCTTCTTCGATGTTACATTTTGTCTTTATGCCGTTTATCTAACTTAATAAAGTTTACAATACCGTCTGCGTAAAAACTCCTGCGTCTCGGGCCGATAAGGGAGAGGTCAACAAGAGCTCTTTTTAATTCAGGTTCCTGTTCCATGAGCTTCATAATCAGTCCAATATCCGGATCCTCCGGGTTTTCCTTCAGCACAAATCCGGGTGCCTCTACGTTTGGCAGCAACTGATCGAGCTCTTCCACCAGGTATTCCTTCTCTACATGATAAACTTCCGCAAAACGAATCACTGTTTGATAATTTGGTATCGCTTTTCCCGTTTCATACCGGCTAACTGTTGAGCGGTGCATGTTCATCATGGTAGCCAGTGTTTCCTGCGACCAGTTTTGCTTGTCGCGCAGTTCCTTTAATTTTTTCGATAAAGACATCCTTTTCACCGCCGTTATAACATTGATGTTTCTAACTTAACGGTTTGAAAGTATGCAAAGACCAAATGTGACGGTTGTGCACATTTGTGGTTGTGAAAATCATGCACATTAGGTAAAAGGAACCATAACGGAAGTGGGGTGTGCAGGAAAAATGAAAATTATTGTCGAATAATAATGGTCGATACTTGTAATTTAATGGAGGTTTTTTATTTGAACAATACAAATTCCATCATTTTGATTGGAGAAAAGGTCGACAACCAAGAATTACAAATCACATGCAAAACCAACTCTTTTGAAGAAGGCCAACTAATACCCAAACCAACTGAGAACTCTCCCTACCGATCCATCCCTCTAGAAGATGACACAAATATTTCCTTTTATTTTCGTGGTTGCAGTGTGCGGTTTAATCTTGAAGAACGATCCCTTTCGGTTGTTGAAGTGGATCGAGAGCTAACGGAAGATGATGCTTTCGATGTGTTAGCTGATTTTGCTATTAAAGAAGGGAATAGGATTTCCTTACTGAGGATTCCCCCTTTACGTAAAACAAGGACAGGCAAGCGGCAAAAAGTGCAGATCGTGGCAGAAGAGAAGAAACTGGGGGAGGAATGATATTTTTGGATTTAGGTTTGCGGAATTTCTCGAAGAGTTCCGTACGATTTGAATAATCCATTGCATCGCTGGCTATTATTTTTAACAGATGATATTCCAATGTTTTTTTGAAGGAGGTTTTGGGGATGGATGTGATTGTGAATAAGGCAGAACAGAAGCTCCTTAGATTAAGTGCAGATTCTGAAACAAGGAGAGAATACGAACTGCGTGAGAAGGCTCTGTCGGATGAACGGAGCAGGATGGAGGACGCGCGGGAAAGTGGGATAAAGGAAGGTATAAAAGAAGGTATGGAAAGAGGTAAGGAGACTGGAATCTTAGAGGTAGTAAAAAGCCTAATAGCCAATGGAATACCTCTACATGAGGCGGCGAAATATACTCCTTATTCGGCGGAGGAACTGAAGAAAATGCTAGAAGGAGATATCTAATGGAAGGTGCTTAACGCGACACTCCACAAACTTTACAAAAAATTACCAAACTCTATTTCAAAGAAAAGGCTCCGGAAGATCCATTCAACCGGGGCCTTTTTGCATGCCCTGGAACCCGAACTGAAATGTCCACCGTGGAAGGATTACTGTCCACGGATGGTGCCTGACACCCTTTGTGTTATGCCACAGAATAGACACTTTTCCGTCAATTAAGACAAAATGTGATACACATTTAATATTTTTGTAACATAACTGGTACATTGTTTTGATATAAATAGGGTACTAAGGAAAGGAGAAAGTGTATGCAAACGACAAGAAAGCGTATCATTCTCGTGTTACTTACCATGATGTTATGTGTATCAGGTTCAATGGTTACATATGCACAATCCAACAGCGATGCCCTACATAATGCACAGCAGCAGCTGCAAGAAAAAGATAGATTAGTAGAGCAAAAGGTACAAGAACAGCAATCGGTTAATAAAGAAATACAAAATATTAAACAAGAGTTAGAATCTGTTTTAAATGAGATTACAAAGAACAAAGAAGAAATGGCCAAGTCTCAAGCGAAAATCGATGAAACGAACAAACTTATTGAAGCCAAAAAAGAAGAAATTGTTGTGCTTGAGGACAAAATGCTCGCCCGCCAAGATATTATGAAAAAACGGGCAGTAGCCATGCAGCAAAATAGCAACGTCAATCTGATCGTGAACCTATTCTTTGAATCTGACAGTATTTCAGATTTCATCCAGCGTGCGAGCGCAGCTTCAACGCTTATGGATGCGGATAAAGATATTTTGACAGCGCAAAAAGCAGACCTTAAACAGATTGAAAAAGATAAAGAAGAAATTGACCGCCAAGAAAAAGTTTTAGAAGAAGGTCAGAAGGCGCTGGCTGCACAGCAGGCAGCATTAGATCAAAATATGCAAAAACGTCAACAATCCCTGACTGTAATGCAGGAAAAATTTAATCAAATTGCACAGCAAGTAGCGCTTGCCGAGAAGGAAAAGTCCGGACTTGAAAACCAGATGAGAAATATACAGGCGAGTATTAGCGCAGAGCAAGAAGCTGCAAGTGCGCGGGTGGCCGCTGTATCCGTTTCATCAACCCCTCCACAAGAAAATAGCGGAGCTGCGACAAATGGAAAAGAGATGTATGTTACGGCAACAGCATATACTCCGTTTGATGGCGGAACCATTACATCGGCTGGCTACAATATTGCCGCCAATCCAAATATGAAATTGATTGCAGTGGATCCATCTGTTATTCCAATGGGCAGCAAAGTATGGGTAGAAGGCTACGGTGTAGCTATTGCCGGTGATACAGGCGGTGCCATTAAAGGTCACAGAATTGACATACTTTTGCCAACAAAGGCAGCGGCCTATTCATGGGGCAGAAAAACGGTAAAAGTCGTAATATTGAACTAGTAACTTAGCTTCGCATACGGATGGTAAAAAGAGACCTAACCCTGGGAATCAAACCTGGGTGGGTCTCTTTTTTTACTGCCTAAACAGTAGAATTGGTGTCAGGCACCATTTTTTATTTGTATCCATAATTGGATATTTATGTTAAAATGGAACTATAAAGTGCGTCACAATCCCTGATGCAATGGGAGGGAAGATATGTTAACTACCCCTAAAAAAAAGTGGCTGTGGTTTGGTTTATTATTCACGTTAGTGATTGGTTCAAATGTACTGGTTTATCAAGCAGAATGGGCAGGACCTCTTCCATCAGGAATGGCGCTAGGCTCTTTATTTGACTTCATGATAACCATCCCTGTTCTCGTTTACCTTTTTATCATAAGAAAACGCTATTCCCTAAAATATGTGCTTCCCGTCATGATTGCGGGATATGGAGCTGCGATCCTGATTATTCCGCAAGGCTACCTGTCGGGCTATTCCTTTGTAAAATATATATTATTTGCGGGAGAGGGAGCTTTTTTCCTTTTTGAACTCTACGTGATTCTAAAGCTTCTGGCGAAAATTCCAGCGATCATCAAAAGCTACCGCCGCAACGCAACCGTGGTCGCAGCCGAAAATCCAACCTTTCAACATCGAATGGAACAAGCGTGGAATCAGCACATGAAACCCTCGCGGATGCGTGATATTTTTTTCTCCGAAATGACGATGTATTATTACAGCTTGTTTTCTTGGAGGCAAAAGCCTTTATCCGGAGAAAGAAATTTCACCTATCATAAAAAAACGTGTGCCATTGCACTGTACATCATGCTAATCCACGCGCTTGTCTTGGAATCGGTCGGATTTCACTTTCTGCTTCATTCATGGAATCCCACCGTGGCCATCATCGCATTGGCATTAAATAGTTATACCTTATTATTTTTTATAGCAGAAATCCAGGCCATTCGCCTTTGTCCGATGATCATAACAGATCGCCATTTATATTTACAGGTTGGAATCATGAGAAGGGTGGCTGTTCCTCTTGAGGAAATTAAGAGTATTCACTATTATGATGGCCCTGAAAAATTAACCAAAGAGGAATCACGGGATGTGTTCGATGCCACCGTAGCCGACTTTATGAAAGAAAAGCCTACTTTTGAAGTAGAATTTGTTCAACCGGTGGAAGCAAGGTTCCTGTACGGGCTGAAGAGAAAGGTAAGGAAGGCACATCTCAGTCTCGATGATCCGCAACGTTTTTACCATGTACTTTCGGAAAAAATCAGCGAGAGGGGCAAATAATTCTGGAAATCGCTGCGTCGTAGGTATTACTTTTTCAAAAAAAGGGGTTGAAATAAATGGGTTTATCGGTCACGTTATGGGCTCTTGGCGGCTATATTTTGTTATCGCTGATTCTATTGCCATTTCAATATTCCTATATTAAGGAATTGAAAAAGATGGATAAAAAACGGCGGGCACAGGGAATCAGCCAGGATGAAATGTATGATAATATGAGCTTTGAAGAGCAGCAGCTGAGTTTTAACGCACAAGGAAACGTATTATTTATCGGAGCCAATCTATTCGCGACACTCTTGTATACATTAAAAAGTAAGAAATGACTACCAAATTCAGTTTGGTAGTCATTTTTTATTTCAATTGATTTCGTCACCACAATAGGGGAGCGTTAGAAGAAATTTCAACTTGACACAATGTCCGATAAATAGTAACATTACTAGCATAAATTAATTGTTTTCTCTAAAAATATTGGTTTCTTTAGCATAGGGTTAATGACTTTTTATTGACTATATGAAAAAGCAAATTATAACAAAGAGGACAACTGTTCTTATTGGAAGAAAGAAAGTTACATAATTAGGTAGACTATTAAAAGGCCGGCTGGGCCTGTTAAAAGTAAACCGACAATTTTCAAAGTTTAATGGATTTAACCATTATGCTTATAAAATTGTCGGTTTTTTTTGTTTTTAAAAAGTAAAACAGAAAGGGATGCAGCAAAATGAAGGAAATCGGTCAAAGTTATTTTTTCGGAATGGGTTTCTTCCATACATCGGTAGAGGGAAGTAAAATGCTCATTTCTGTGCCTGAACTATTTTTTGGATTGCTTATCATATCGGTGCTTAGCGCGCTATTCCTGTTATTCCCAAAGGTTCCGCTATCTTTTGTTCGTCTTCACGTCGGTATCACATTGCTGCCCCCAATCGCTGCCCTGCTGGCCCTTGTTACGAACAATGAGACCATGATTTATGGCCCTTGGCGGCTTGATTCCTTATCATGGTTGTTGGCGTTGTTTGTCCTTACCATCGGTTTTATCGTGCAGCGCTATTCTGTTCGTTACTTACTCGGTGATCGTTCCTATCGAAAATATTTTGCTCTGCTGACGATTACTACTACTGCTGATTCAGCTGTCTGGCTAAGTAATGACCTTCGCCTGCTGCTGGTTTGCTGGGGGGTTACACTCCTGGGACTGACTTTGCTTATAAGATTAAAAAAAGACTGGAGTGTTGCTAGAAACGCGGCTTCGCAATCCGGCCGTCTGTTTGCACTAGGCTGGCTTACCCTGTTAGGAGCTGTCATCTGGATCACTCAAACCACGGGGCATTGGCAGCTGTCGCTCGTGCTCACCCAAAGCAGTCTTGTACAGCTTGATTCATGGGAAAAGACTTGTATTAACCTGCTTCTAATCTTAGCTGTCGTGATTCCGGCAGCACAATGGCCTTTTCAACGTTGGCTGTTAGATTCAGTTGTGGCTCCAACGCCTGTCTCCGCGGTCATGCATGCGGGATTAGTGAATGCAGGCGGAATTATCTTGACTCGATTTTCACCTCTTTTTAGCGGAAACCTAGCCCAAATTGTTTTGATTCTATTGTCCGGTGTTTCAGCCATAATAGGGACTGGAATTATGCTTGTCCACGTTGATTATAAACGGCAGCTGGTTGGGTCTACGATTGCACAGATGGGATTCATGTTAATCCAATGTGCATTAGGTGCTTATTTGGCAGCTATTATCCACGCTGTCTTACATGGTCTATTCAAATCAACTCTTTTCTTACAGGCTGGCTCTGCACTTCATCACCACGAGGTGCCAACCTCCAGGACAAACCAGCCAAAATCAATAGTATGGACAATAACTGGCGTGATTTTAGGCCTCTTGGTGGCAATTGGTCTTTGGATATCTTCTCCTGGAGAGGGTTATCAAATGATAAGCGCTCTTACCTTAGGATGGTCAGTTTCAATTGCTTGGACCCAGCTCGTGGCTTTTGGATCCGGAAGTATCGGGCGGATAGCAGGATTTTCTTTGTTTGCAGGAGCAGCCATTGTATACAGTTTGGTACATGATGCTTTTTATAGTGTATTACAAGATACAATCCCAAAAGGAGTTCAACCACCGGAACCGGTAGCCATTTTGCTCCTGATGATCTTATTGGCCGGAAGTGCTGCAGGTGTATGGCTGTCTCGTCATCGTTCATCAACTGTCTATGCTGTCATTTATCTTTGGCTTGTACGATTGGGTGAGCCTCAAAATGATTTGGTCGAAAGTCATCCAAAGCAATTGACACAATCATTCTCTAGAGGAGGTCATTTACGATGAATACAACATTAGCAAGAACATTACATTGGGAAATGCTGCCTGAACCCCAAGATTTTGATCTTAATGACTTGGTGAAATCGGCCAGCAGCGTCATTGCACCGCTCGGGCCTATTAACACATTTGCGGCACGCAACCCCTGGGTAGGCTTAGAGGAACAACCGTTTGAAAAAGTGGCACGCTGGCTCAAAGATACTTGTGATGTAGATATCTACCCCAATGATTCCGTATTTCAGTCTGCACGGGATCGAGGAGAGATTCATCAGCATTTTTTAAATAATAGACTTCAACATTGGCTAAACTCACAGTCTTTGGAAATGCCCCATGAGGTCGCAGAGCGGTATTGCATGGCTGCACTTATACAGAATCAACCATCTTCAAGTACTTTAGAAACATCTGAGTTAAAAAGCATGGCAAAAAAGCTAAACCGTTTTACCTCCCAAATGACAGAAAAACATTCAGTTAAAACCTATAGTCAGCGCTTGGAACAACTGGGAAGGATGAATGCAGCTCAAGAGCTTAATCGCCATATGATCAAGTGGTGTAAATTGTTTTTGGATCAGTCCCAGGCTGTCTGGTCGATGCCTAATCGGGAAGAAGGTTTCTATCAAGCGTGGCGGAAACTGGTCCAACACGATCCAGCACTTAGCCGTCAGGTACGTAAACAACTAGGAAAGTTGCCGGTAGAAGCAGATGCTGCCTTAAAGGAAGTTTTGCTTTTACTGGAAATTCCTTTTTCGGAAATCCAAGACTATTTGGAAGCACATTTCCTTGCTTTGCCGGGCTGGGCGGGAATGATGCTTTGGCGTTCACAGCAAGCAGCCGAAGAAACTTCACTGCTGCTTGACTATTTAGCTGTACGAATTTCGATGGAATGGGCTTTAATTAAACCCTATCTTCCCTTGCCTGAAAAAAGAAATGATAAAGTAAATCTAGAACCCTTAATTGCAGCTTGGGCGGAATGGGGGAACCTGCCAATCAATGCTTGGTCCCAGTTATCCTCCACAGAAATAAAGGCACGTTTGGCCCTTGCGTATCGTTTTGATAAAATTCTACGCAATCGACTTTTGCTTGAAGCATGGGAACAAACATATGAAGACCAATTGAAAACGATTATACACACCCAACAGCCTGCTGTAGCAACAGAAAATGTAAAGCCCGCACTCGCTCAATTTGTATTTTGTATTGATGTGCGTTCAGAGCCTTTTCGCCGCAAACTTGAACAAGCAGGGGATTTTGAGACCTTTGGAACAGCAGGCTTTTTCGGGTTGCCGATTGAAACCTGCGAGCTTGGCAGTAACCACACGCATAACTCTTTGCCGGTCATGTTTAAACCGCAATATAAAGTAAAAGAGTTTTCACCAGATGCTGAATCCTATCAACAACGGTATCAGGCATTTAGTTCACTAAGGTTTACATTTAAAACGATGAAAAACAATTTGGTTTCTAGCATGGTGTTACCGGAAATTAGCGGTCCTTGGCTAAGCCTGCAAACGCTAGCCCGCAGCTTTGTGCCTCGGAATGCAGGCCGGACATTTAGTAAATTGCGTGAAACATGGCTGCATAAACCATCCACGGAACTCTCGCTTGACTACCCGCAAAAATCAGAAACATATCTGCCAATTGGCTTTTCGATGAAAGAAAAAGTACACTACGTACAACAGGCACTAAAAATGATGGGACTCACTAGTCAATTTGCACCACTAGTGGTTATATGCGGACATGGAAGTCACAGTACGAACAATCCATATGGTTCCGCACTCGACTGCGGTGCATGCGGAGGAGCATCAAGCGGATTTAATGCACGGGTGCTGGCTGCCTTGTGTAATCTTCCAAACGTAAGGGAGAGACTTGAAACAGAGGGAATATTCATTCCGAAAGATACCGTTTTTGCAGCCGCCGAGCATAGTACCACACTTGATGAATTACGTTGGCTTTATGTTCCTGAACTATCAGTTGAAGCGAAGGAAGCATTTAAACGCGTCCAAGCCGCGTTGCCAAAGGTGAGTGAGGAAGCCAATGCTGAGCGGATTCCGCAATTGCCGAATATTGGAACTCACCTCAAAAATCCAAAGGCTGAGGCCGAGCGTCTTTCAGAAGATTGGAGTGAGATCCGTCCTGAATGGGGCTTGGCACGTAATGCTGCGTTTATCATTGGGGAACGCCGGCTGACCCAAGACTGCAATCTGGGAGGAAGAGTTTTCCTCAACAATTATAACTGGAAGAAGGATAAAAACGGTACGATCCTAGCCAATATTATTCCCGGGCCTGCAACGGTAGCTCAATGGATTAACCTGCAATATTATGCATCTACTGTTGCCCCTCATTATTATGGCAGCGGGAATAAAATAACCCAAACTGTGACAGCCGGTCTCGGAGTCATGCAGGGGAACGCCAGTGACTTATTATCCGGGCTTCCCTGGCAGTCGGTTATGAAATCGGATGAAGAGATATATCATGAGCCATTGCGTTTGCTGGTGGTTATCCAAGCACCGATGAACTATGTAAAACGGATGCTGGACAATGATCATGCCTTTCATCAAAAAGTGAAAAACGGGTGGATTCGGCTTGCGTCCATTGATCCGGAAGGACGCTGGGAGAGTTGGTCTTAACCACTTTCCCGGTTTATATAATGTAACTTTGAAAAAAGGAAAAGGAATCGGTATGGAAAAAACAAAAGGAACAATTGAAGCTGAAATAAGCAAAGCTTTAACACATTGGGAGAAAAATTATCTTGGACGAGGTTCCGTATCTGTTAAATCGGATATCTTACGGGATATGGTGATTGTCATACTCCGCGGTATACTTACTGCTGCTGAATATACAGTATGTCAGGATAAAGAAGGGTTGTTATCAGTAAAAGAACATCGCAACAGTTTAGTGGAATCCGGTTTGGATGATTTAAAAGAAATTATCTTAACGATAACAGGTGAAGAAGTAGTAAGTTTTCACACCGATCTTAGTACACAAACTGGAGAACGAGTAATCGTCTTTAAGCTTTCCAGTGACCTGCAAAGCAAATTAGGTTAGAAACAAAAGGATATGTTCAAGACTCGTGTATTTTTCATATAAAAAAAACAGAAAACGTATTTGGAGCAAGATTTATAACATTTATGGGGTGAATTTGATGTCTAGAGATGAAAAGAAGAAAGTACTATTTGTGATTGGAATGGAGCAGAAATTAGAACGATTCATTAAAGAAGAAACCAATGTCAATCTGGAAAATACGATTATCTTACAAACATATCAGCCAGTCGTTTCACACCCATTCGACGATTTAATGAGGGACATCATTATTGCTGTGTATCAGGATAATGTGGAGGAAATCATTGTGGTCTCCACAAATGATGATCAAAAGAATACTGGAGATATATTGAACAAAATAGATAAAAACAAAGAATTACAGAACAAGATTCAAACATTAGATTATCTTTTTAAAAATTGCATGCCGGAATTTCCTGATGGTTCGGTAAGTGGATGGCTAGAGGAAGGCAAAACTTTAACGGATGGCGTACAAAAAACGGTCAACATCATACGCAATCATCCGCTGCTACCGTCACAAGTGAAGGTAAAAGAATTATATATTGATCTGGAGAATGAAAAGGTATCTGAAATTGCCGGAGTCAATTACTAGATGCATAAAAGGGGCTTTTTTTAAACTGTCCACTTTAGGGTTTAGTTCATAACGCTGCAAAAATTTTGTTAAACAATAAACATTTCACGAAGAAGGCTAATAGTTTGAACTCTTCATTTACGATTTTGCATAGTCATCCTCTACGTCTTCCTAACAGGACTATAAAGAGGTTTGAAATACAATATTGAAACTGAGTATGAGTAAAACTAAAATATGCACTCCCTAAATAGGAAAGATAATTGAAAAAGCCAATAAGATTATCCATATGATAGAGAAAAAGATTATTAATCAAGAAGAGCAACCCTTTTAATGGGTTTGCTCTTGTTTTAGTTATCGATACAAAATTGTAACTGAAAAGCCTATAGCTTCTTTAATTTCCTTTAGGGCCCTCAGTTGTTCCAGTTGGATAAATAGAGAGCCGTCCTTCGGTTCACCATCAAGGATTCTTCGGAATAATTTAGGCTAAGACTTTGATTTTGTTATGATAGAACGTTGTAAATGACCCTCTAAAATTTCATATGCTACTTTTTTATCCCGATCCTTTAAGGCTTGGAGAAGTAATTGATGTTCGTGAATGGTCTGCTCTTTCTCCAATTGTGAGATTGTTGGCGGGGATACATTAGCAAAATATTGAACAATAATATCCGCTAACTGCATAAATAATTCATTCTGGGTAGTGGATATTAACTCTCTGTGAAAATCCCTGTCGTATTCCTTAAATTTCTCCGGTTCGTCCGTGTCTTTCATCAATAAAATTTTTGCTTCAAGATTACCTAAATTTTCTTGATTGCTTTGCGAAATGATATGCGCAATAGCTTCCTTTTCGAGGAGAAGCCTAAGATCGAATAATTCATCACTATTCTTATCTTTCATTTGCCAAAAAAACAACAGGTTGTTAAAAATAACACTTGAATCATCAGAATTGATGTAAGCTCCACCGCCATGTTTGATGGTAAGAATGCCAGTTGACTCTAAAGAGTGTAAGGCTTCTCTAATAATCACACGGCTTACATCAAGCATTTTTGCAAGCTCTCTTTCTGAAGGAAGCTTGTCTCCTGTGGATAATTTGTTTGTAATGATATAGTCACGTAAACTATCACTGACAATTTTGCTTAAGGTAAACCTTTCCTTTTCTTCAATTGGCTGCAAAGTTTTTCACCGCTTCTTTAACATAATAGTCTTGGTATTGGTAGAGATCCTAACATGGATTTGAAGATAAAAAAACATAATAATGAAAAGTGGTAGTACCATAAAATCTTTATTACATCTTAACATAATTGAGAAGTCAGTTATGGATTATTTTTTTAACTTTCAAGTAAAAGGTACAAATGATTTAGATGATTCTTCATTGCTTCCTTGGCTTTTTCACTATCTTTGTTGATGATTGAGTCGATGACTAATTTGTGTTCTTTATAGGAACGAATAAACTCCTCAAAGCCCACGGAATCTTCCAAGCGATGGGTAGAAAAGTAATCATTTAGAATGGAGGATAATTGAATATAAGTATCATTGCCTGTCGCGTTAAATAGGGCTTTATGAAACAGTAGATCTTCCTCTTTCGATTTTTCCCCTTTTAGCGCTTTTTCAAAAATTTGATCATTCCAATAAGACATTTGATTGATTTTATTCAATTGGTAATGCTGAATGGCAAGTTCAATAGCCCCTAGTTCTAAGATGATTCTTGTATCGACTAATTCCTTAAACTTCACCGGAGTGAACTTGATAAAGGGAGAAACCTTTCCCCATAATGTTTGGAATTCGATTTCTTTTACAAATATTCCGGAGCCTTGTTTAATATCAATTATTTCTTGTGATTGAAGGGACTTTAGAGCCTCTCTGACAATTGTCCTGCTGACACCCAGCATATTCACGATTTCTTTCTCTGTTGGCAAACGGTCGCCTGGCTGACATTGGTTCTCTGAAATATACGTCTTGATGCGTTCGAATACAATTTCAGTTAGGGTTTGTTTACGCTGCATCATATGTCTCTCTCCTAAAGCATGACATTCTACTATATACAAATATATTACAGAAAATGTTAGAAACAAATAGATTATTAGATGATGAGTAAGAATTTTTAGATATTTCAATAAATATATTGACTTCAGCAATGAAAGCGGTTAAATTTGAAATTAATTGGTAGTACCATTATATGATTTAACATTTTTATTTTCAACTGGTAGTACCATATTATCATTGAAAATATTAATAAAGGAGATGGGGATGTGACGGAGTGGGATTTGAGTAAGTTTAAAGGCGTTTTTGTAGCAATGTACTCAGCATATGATGAGGCAGGGGATGTTTGCGAGGACAGAGTGAAGAAACTGGCACGCTTCTACGTACATAGCGGTGTGAAAGGGTTATATGTCGGAGGAAGTTCCGGGGAAGGAATTCTTCAGACAGTCGAAGAGAGAAAGAGAGTAGTAGAAGCAGTGATGCAAGAGGTGGGACAAGAACTAACCATTATTGTCCATGTTGCTGCTAACTCTACAAAAGAAAGTAAAGAGCTAGCCATTCATGCGGAAACTTGCGGCGCTCATGCCATTTCAGCTGTGCCATCCATTTATTATCGTCTGTCAGAAAACGCTGTAGAGAAACATTGGCAAGAAATGATTGATTGTTCGTCCTTGCCATTCATTATTTACAATATTCCACAAACAACCGGATTTAATCTATCTCAGACGTTATTTCAAAAAGTAGCTGCACAAGACAAAGTGATTGGCATTAAGATGTCTGGCGAAAGTGTCTTTGATTTGCAGCAGTTTAAGGCTCATGCCGGAAAGGAATTCCTTGTTTTCAATGGGCCAGATGAGCAATATTTGGGCGGCCGGATCATGGGAGCAGATGGGGGCATTGGTGGAACCTATGGTGTAATGCCTGAGCTGTTCTGTGTTTTGGATCAATACATCACATCGAATCAACTGGAAAAAGCCCAGGAACTGCAATTTCATATTAATAGAATTATCAAGAAATTATTAAGCTACCCTTCTCTATATGGGGCGTGCAAATATATTTTATCCTTACGAAATATTGAAACGGGTTTTCCAAGGCTTCCTTTGTTACCTGTAACCCAACAAGATTATCCTTCCTTGTCTGTTTTAAATGATGAAATTAAGCAATTAATCAACCAATATACCAAAGAAATGGAGAGGGTAATTCAATGAAAAAAATGAAATTGTTTTTGCTAACCATTTTAAGTGCGATGCTCATCATCGGCTGTACACCAAAAAAGGAATCTAGTACGGCTTCTAAAGCAGATGACAGCAAACCAGCTGCAACGAAAAACGATGGAACCTTAAATATCGCTAATGTTGGCGAAAAGTTTGGAGATAAGTTTACTGCACTATGGTTGAACAGGGGACAGCTTGAGCAAAAATTGATGTTTAGAAGTTTGTTTTTACCTGATGCTGATTTGAAAAATTTAAAGCCGGATCTAGCAAAAGATTACAAGGTTTCTGATGATCAGTTGACATATACCCTTAACATGAAGGAAAACGTGAAGTGGCATGATGGACAGCCTTTAACTGCTGAGGATGTGGTATGGAGTATTGGAACGGTATTAAAGGCGGCGCAAGTTAACGCAATTTATACTAGTGCTTTCTCAGCGATTGAAGGGGCAGATGCATGGAAAGAAGGAAAGGCTGAGACGCTGTCCGGAATCACTGCTGATGGAAATACGATTACTGTTAAATTAACGAGACCAGTTGGAAACTTTATCCCTGTTCTTGGGCAGTTTGCCATTTATCCAAAACATTTACTCAAAGATGAAAATCCATTAGAAATTCACAACGCTAATTTCTGGAAAAACCCAATTGGAAACGGCATGTATAAATTAGAAAAACTGGAGCCAGGAAACTTCGCGGTATTTGTTCCTGCCGATACCTACGAAGGAGCGAAACCGAAAATCGAAAAGATTGTGGTAACGTCTGTATCTGAACCAATTTCAGCTGCAAAAGCAGGCAAAATTGATTTCTTTAATACCAACGTTGCTGAGTTTATTGAAGGCATGAAATCAGTAGATTCTTTCAAAGCGAACCCAATTGATATGCTCTTCTATCGTTACTTTATTGTGAATATGCAGGATGCTGATGGAAAAGTAAATGAAAAAATGGCGGATAAACGAGTTCGTGAGGCGATTTTATATGCTATTGACCGTAAATCTTTAACTGCACAGCTTTATCCAGAGTTAGCAACATTACTTAATACAGGGGTCCCATCCACATTTGATGAATACGACAAAAATGCACCAAAGTATGAATACAATCCTGAAAAAGCAAAACAACTTTTGAAGGAAGCTAATTTTGACTTTAATGAAAAGATTAAACTACGTTATTACTATGGTGATCAGACATCGATTAACTTTATGACAGCGGTTGCGCAATATTTGACTGACGTTGGATTAAAAGTCGATGTGTTAAAGTTCCAGGGTGATGCTACAAGTGAGCTTTATCAAATTAAAGATTATGATATTGCTCTTAAAGGATTGTCTTCTTTTGGTTATGAAGAATGGTACGGAGAGTACGAATCATCAAACGCAAACTTTGTGAATATTTTTGGTAAAAAAGGTACTTTCGATGATGCCATCAATCGATTAAAGGCAACCTCGGATGATAAAGAAAGAGCCAAAATCCTTAAGGAACTGCAAAAGCTTGAGGAAGAGAATCTAAATAAACTTCCATTATATACAACCAAAACCTACTACTATATTAACGATAGCAAAGTTAAAACGGCTGGAATATATGGTAATCCTTGGTATAACTATGATATGAAGTTTGAAGAGTGGGAGATTAAGTAAAAAATTTATGGAAACAAATCGCAAATCTTCATGAGTGGGGTTTGCGATTTGTTCTTACATTGCAGGCGGTGAATTGAATGATAAATTTCATCCTTAGGAAAGTCTTAGTCACAATTCCGATGTTATTCATTATTAGTATCATAGTTTTTTTCTCCATCCAATTTTCACCGGTCGATCCAATAAATTATTTAGCCTCACCAGATGCCTCTAACAATACGGCTAATTTAGAAGCTCTCAGAGAGCATCTAGGATTGAATGACCCGTTGTATGTTCAATATTACCATTGGATTATGAATATTCTTCATGGTGATTTTGGTTATAGTATTTTAACGGGACAACCGATTGCAGAAATCATAGCCAATAAGCTTCCGGCTACTTTGGAGCTTTCGGTGACGGCTTTACTATTATCGACCATTATCGGTGTATTTTTAGGCATTCTTTCGGCAATTAAACAAAATAGTGTCATTGATTATTTTTCTCGGAATATTGGTGTTATTGGTATTTCCATTCCTGAGTTTTTCTTTGGGATCATCATTATTCAAATCTTTGCTATCAAACTTGGCTGGCTCCCAATCGGCGGCCGTATTGATGTCAATGATGTTACGTTTTGGGATCGACTCCCCAATTTGATTCTGCCCTCTTTAGCTTTGGCTTTTGCCATGATTGCTGTCTTGCTAAGATACACGAGGAACTCTATGTTAGATGTGTTAAATAAAGAGTTTGTGAAGACGGCGAGAAGTAAGGGGATTCCAGAATGGAAGGTATTTTTCTTTCATGCCTTCCGTAATGCACTTGGACCAATTCTTGTGATTTTGGCCTTCCGGCTGCCGATGCTAGTTGGAGGAGCTGTCATTATTGAAACCATCTTTGCCTGGCCGGGAATTGGATCTGCTATTCTAGCAAGTGTCTCGTCAAGTGATTATCCGGTCATTATGGTCACAACCCTGATGATTGCTTCAGCAATCTTAATTGCAAGTTTCCTAGTTGATATTATTTCGGCTTTATTAGATCCAAGAATTCGGCTTGAATAGGGAGGTGTTTCAATTATGTCAACAACAGTCATGAAAATGAAGGAGAAAAAAACAAGCTTATTCAAGATACGAGCTAAAAAGATGTGGTCTAATAAACTTGCTGCAATGGGTCTTGCAATTTGTCTTGTAATGATTTTATTAGCAATTTTTGCTCCATTATTTACGAAGTATAGTCCAACGCAAATGGATTTGACGAGCATAACACACCCTCCTAGTGCAGAGCACCTTTTTGGCACAGATAAATTAGGTCGAGACGTGTTTGCTCAAATTCTGTATGGCGCACGGGTATCCATTTATGTCGGCATTATGAGTTCGTTGGGAGGAACCCTCATTGGTGTCATCCTAGGTTGTCTCGCTGGATACTTTGGAGGAAAATTAGACAATTTGCTAACACGCCTGTCCGAAATTGCTATGACGTTTCCGGAGTTAATATTGGTTTTAGTAATGGTCGCGATGCTGGGTCAAGGAGTTAGTAACTTAATTATTGTGTTTATGATTACAGGCTGGATGACGACTTTCCGTCTTGTTCGGAACGAATTTTTATCCGTAAGGGAAGAAACGTATGTCAGCGTCTGCCGTTCGTTTGGAATATCAAACTTATCTATTATTTTTAAACATATGCTGCCAAATACCATGAGTCCAATTATTGTTGCTTTTACCGTAAATGTGGCGGGGTATGTACTTGCTGAGGCCGGGTTAAGCTTCTTAGGTCTTGGTGTGCCTGTTACAACTCCAACTTGGGGAAATATCATGAATGCTGCCCAATCAATCGATGTGATCACAAATTTTTGGTGGTTGTGGCTTGCACCGGGATTGGCCATCTCCTTGTTTGTTTTAGCGATTAACTTTTTGGGGGATGGATTGAGGGATGTCTTAGATCCGAAACAGTGAGGTGATGAAGAATGGAAAAACAAGATCTAGTGTTAAAAGTAGAAAATTTATCTACCTCGTTCAAGGATGGTAAAGGATCCGTTCAAATTGTGAAAGATGTTTCCTTCGAAGTGCCTCGTGGAAAACTGTTGGCGATTGTAGGGGAATCTGGATGCGGGAAAAGTGTTACCGTCCATTCTATTATGCAATTACTGCCGAAAAATGGCCAAATTACAAGAGGAAAAGCGCTATTTTACGAGGATGATAAAGAAGTAGATTTATTTTCGTTGGATAAATTCGGTAAAGCCATGAGAGGAATTCGTGGTGCGAAAATCGGGATGGTGTTCCAAGACCCGATGGCCTCGTTGAATCCAATGCACCAAGTGGGGAAGCAGGTAACAGAAAGTTTATTGGAACATTATCCGATGTCTAAAAAGGAAGCGATGGAAAAAGTTATTGAATTATTTAAACGTTTAGGAATTCCTGATCCTGAACAAAGGGTAAAGGATTATCCGCACCAGTTTAGCGGCGGGATGAGACAGAGGGTGATGATTGCCATTTCGATGATCTGCAATCCCGATTTGTTAATTGCGGATGAGCCAACAACAGCTCTTGATGTAACGATTCAAGCACAAATTATGGATTTAATGAAAGAACTTCAAGAAAAATATAATAAATCTATTATATTAATTACCCATAATATGGGGTTGGTTGCGGAAGTTGCTGATTATGTTGCAGTCATGTATATGGGTAGAATTGTTGAATATGGAACCGTACGGGATGTATTACATAACTCAAGTCACCCTTATACAAAATCACTGTTAAAATCTGTTCCAATAATGGGACTGAATAAATTGGAAAAGCTTGCGACGATCCGCGGGTCGACCCCCAATCCCAAGTATTATAAAGGCGGCTGTGAGTTTGCAGAGCGATGTGATTTTGCGACTAATAGATGTCGTAGAGAAACGATTTCCAATACCAAATTATCGGATAGTCATGACGTTAGATGCCTTTTATTTGAAGATAGCGAGGAAGTGATGGCGAAATGATAGAGTTGGTGCCGAAAAAACAAATAGAAAAAGAAGTTCTTTTCAGTATTAGGCATTTAAAAACTTATTATCCTGTCCTCGGCGGCTTTTTTCGAAAGCAGATTGGCACGGTGAAGGCTGTTGATGATATCTCAATCACTGTTCGAAAAGGGGAAACTATCGGGATTGTTGGGGAATCAGGCTGCGGTAAATCGACTTTGGGAAAAACGATGATGCTCTTGGAAAAACCGACTGATGGAGAAATGATCTATAACTTTGACGGTCATGAGAAAGATATTACAAAATTAGATTCAAAAGAGATCTTTGATTTTAGAAGTCGTGTTCAAATGATATTCCAAGATCCCTATTCTTCTTTCAATCCATCGAAGCGAATTTTTGATGCGTTTGATGAGCCGCTCCGAGTTCACGGGTATAAGGATCCGGCAGTGAGGAAGCAAATGATTGAGAAGGCACTCCATATGGTCAATCTTAGTGAAGAATACTTGCATCGGTTCCCGCATGAATTTTCAGGGGGACAAAGGCAGAGAATCAGTATTGCACGAGCGCTTTGTATCAACCCAGAGCTTATTATCTGTGATGAACCTGTTTCAGCCCTTGATGTTTCGATTCAGGCTCAAGTTTTAAACCTAATGAAGGAAATCCAGCAAGAGTTAAACTTGACGTATGTTTTTATTGCCCATGATTTAAGCGTTGTCCAGTATATGAGTGACCGGGTGGTCGTTATGTATTTAGGGAAAATTGTCGAAATTTCTAATGCAGAGGATTTGCATGTACAGCCGCTTCATCCTTATACAGAAGCACTGCTATCAGCTGTTCCCGTTCCGGTAGTTTCCGATATGCCAAAGGAAAGAATTATATTAGAGGGAGATGTCCCGAGCCCCATTAATCGTCCAACGGGCTGTCCTTTCAGCAACCGGTGCCCGAAGCGAATGGACATTTGTTCGCAAGTGGAGCCTGTCTTACAGCCTTATAACGATAAACAACATTTTGTTGCATGCCATTTATATAATGAATAGAAAAGGGTGTATGAGATGCATAAAACGACAAAATATTTGTTTTTGGATTCAGGTATTATAAACGGTCATTATTGCGAAAATAGTCAGCTTCATGTTCAAGCAATTCAAAAAGACCAAGTGCATAACCCCCTTTTTAAAGAGGGATTTTTTGCGGACAACCCAAAAGAATGGGAAGTCAGGTATGACAATGCTTATCCAAACGTATTTTTTGATCCTTTTGAAAATATTTATCGCTGCTATTATACTCTATTTCTTAAGGATGATGATTCTTCTCAAACCCCGTTAGAGGAGCGGCCAGGCAAACAATATAAACCAAGCTCAACAAGGGTAACTGGTTTCTGCTATGCTTATTCGGAGGATGGGATTAACTGGGTAAAACCTACTCTCGGTTTAGTAGAATTTAAGGGAAGCAAAGAAAACAATATCATATTTAGGAATGCCCACGGCTCTTGTGTGTATTTGGATAAAGAAGAAATTGATACGGATAAGCGATATAAGCTTTTGACCAAAATTGATTATTCTCATGAAAACAGTTATATGGCTATTGCTTATTCGAGTGATGGGGTTCACTTTACGGATCCGATTCCATGGCCGAAATTTAATCCGCAAGCTGATACGTATAATTATTTTTTCAGAGATCCTGTGACTAAGAGATTTGTTTTGATTACAAGGATTTGGAAAAATGGGCTCCGGATTCCGGCTAAGTCTGAAAGTGAAGACTTTATCCACTGGTCAGAACCTACGGAGATTACAAGAGGGCACGGATTTGACTCTCAAATTTATTCAATGCCCATTTTCCGCTATGAAAATATTTATCTAGGATTACCGTCCATGTATAAAGAAGGGGATCGCTTAGATGAAAATTTTGACACTGTGGATGTGAAGTTAAACTTCTCTGTCGATATGGATCATTGGGAATATGTTACACAGAATGAGAGTTTCATCCCGAGAGGGGAAGGAAAGTACCCGACTGGTGAATTTGATTGCGGCTGTATTTTTGCCAGTGTTCCAGTTGAAATCGATGATAAACTTTATTTCTATTATATGGGCGGAAATGGCCAGCACACGAATTACCGTGAAACCTCTTTTGCAAGGGGCTTTATCGAGAAAGATAAATTTGCTTATTATTCGCAGAAAAACCCTGATTGTCAATCGATTATTTATACGGCTGGATTTAGCTTTTTTGGCAATGAGCTTACATTGTTGGCTGACCTGGAGGAGGGTGGCTGTATTCGATACGAAATCGTCAATCGCGCTACATTAAAGGCTGTAGAAGGCTTTAGTGCGAATGAGTGTGAACCAATCACCTTGTCAGGCTGGCAGGATATAAAGTTTAAAGAAAAAGAAATTACAGATGTAGGAAATGGAACGTATTCGCTCCGGTTTATTTTTGAAAAGGCAAAATTATATGCTTTGGATGGTTTCCTTAATGTCATAAAAAGAAAATATAATTAATAGTCATTTTGCCAGAAGAACTATCGTCCGTTTACGGTAGTTCTTCTGGTTCCATTGGATATTAAATAGAATTTGGCGAAATCGCGGGCATATTGATTTTAATATAGGTAAGTTTAAAAATAAATTAGATACATCAGGTGAAAATATGATAAAAATCAGCAGGAAAGTTAGGATCGATGTTTTAGTTGCGGGAAGTGGCTTATCGGGGATTAAAGTTAGCAAAGAATTGGCAGATCAACATCATCAAGTACTCTTAGTTACAAAATTGAAAATCGCCTCTGGTTCAAGCTTTTATCCATTAAAGGCTTCGCTTGGAACACAAGTAACGAAAGATGAAGACGATCAAGAGATATTTCTTCGTGATATTGAGAATTTAAGCCGCGGCATGCATCGGCAAGATTTAGCTGAGGTCTATGTCAAAGAGATTCCCGACAGAGTGCAGGAATATGCCGAAATCGGGGTCAATGCAAAGAAGTTAGCAGGGGAGCGGAAAGCTTGTTTTGCAGAGCATCCGCGTGACATTTATTTATTGAGCGATTGGGACCAAATTCGTGAAAATGTCAGAGGGATTTTTGAACTCTATGAAAATCTTAAGATTATGGAGAATACAGTCGTCATTCACCTTATAAAAAAAGAACAGCAAATCGTAGGTGCACTTCTTTTAGATGAAGAAAATGAACTGGTACTGGTTGAATGCAAAGCCGTGATTTTGGCAACAGGCGGGTTTGGAAGTATTTATAAGCATAACTTGAACCCAAATGATGTTGATGGTTCAGGACATGTTCTTGCTCTTGAGGCTGGAGCAAGTTTGGTGAATATGGAGTTTATTCAATTTATTCCCGGAATCACCACTCCACGCTATAAGACTTTATTTGGAGAGCATACATTGATGTATTGTCATGATATTGTGGATGAGAATGGGGAAAGTTTACTTGATCCTTATCTTCCTGAGGGAGTGTCGAGAAAGGAGTGCTTGAAAATCAGAAGCACCCATGGCCCGTTCACTCATTCTCTTGCATCTAAGTATGTTGATATAGCAATGATGAAGCAAATTATTGCTTCAAACAGTGAAGAAGGTTTCAAGCTTTTATATGATTCCAAGCTTTATGAGAATGAAGAAGAATTTTATACCGTTTATTTAAATTGGTTAAAGGAAAAAAACATTCATTTAATCGAGAATGAAATTCGAATTGCTCCTTTTGCCCATGCAAGCAATGGCGGCGTGTTTATTGATACATTTGGCCGAACTAGGATTGCGGGTTTGTATGCGATTGGAGAACTTTCCTGCAATATTGAAGGTGCCAACCGTCTTGGAGGAAACTCGACAGGGGCTTGCATGGTGTTTGGAAAGCGAGCAGCCGTTGATTGCGGGAAGTATGTACAGACAGTTGAATTTTATAACTTTCATGAGCATGAGGGAATTGATCATGTAAAGAAGTTATTTGGGAATGATGCAGAGTCTAACAATTCTGGTACACAGAATGAACATAACGATTTGGTGAATCAAGTGCATAAAATGATTGGCAGGATTAAAGAGATTATGTGGTATCACGGTAATGTGGTTCGATCTGAAAAGCAGCTATCCTTAGCGCTTATTGAAATAAAGAAAATGGAATCAAAGGTGAATTGGCGGCTTTTCTTTGAACAAAAGGCTACTAGAAAACTTGCCGTAAAAGCGAGGAATTTTATTAAACTTTCGAAAATTTTGCTGCGGGCTATGCTTGAGAGAAAAGAAAGCAGAGGGGCCCATTATCGTGAGGATTATCCTTATGAAGATTCAAAATTCGCAAAGCGATTGTTTGTTTCAGAAGATCAAGATAGCAAAATCCAATATGAGTTTTTACATAAGTGATTAGGTGTTCTGTAGATATTATTTATAAATGATAAAGAAGAACAAAACATACAACTAAGTTGTTATTGACATTTGTGTAATCTCAATAAAATACGGCGGTCTAATTATTGTTCTCGCAAGGCCTGAAAGAAAAAGATATGAGAGTGGGAGAGATTGAAAACAGAGGACATTCCGGGAGAAATTTTGTTTTTTATGATGAAGATGGGAATAAATTTGATGTGTGGAGTGAACTTAGTCCAATCTTTAAAGAAAAATATGTAGGCAAGCAATGATGGAAGAAATGGCCCAGTATAGTACTGAGCCATTTCATTTTTAGTGGAGCCATCACCCCAGATAAACTAAGTCCTTCAGTTCATCCGTCGAAAGCTCGGTGATCCAGTTTTCGCTGGTGATGATTTGATCGTTTAGGAACTGCTTTTTCTCGAGCATGGCATCGATTTTCTCCTCGAGCGTCCCGGTGCAAATCAGCTTATGCACATGCACGAACTTTGATTGACCAATCCGGTAAGCACGGTCGGTTGCCTGGTTCTCGACAGCCGGATTCCACCAACGGTCATAGTGGATGACGTGATTCGCCGCCGTCAAGTTCAAACCGGTTCCGCCCGCCTTTAACGACAGGAGGAACACAGGGAACTCGCCGTTCTGGAATCGCTCAATCATCGTATCACGCTGCGTTTTCGGCACACTTCCATTCAAAAACGGCACCTCAACCCCAAATTTCTTCTTTACTGACGCGCGGATCATTTCGCCCATTTCAATATATTGCGTGAAAATCAGACAACTTTCGCCCTGCTCCAATACCGCATCCACCAGCTCAACAAGCTTCTCCAATTTATTCGAACGGTCTACTAGCACGCGCCCCGCCGAACGCTCTTTTAAATAAAGCGCAGGGTGGTTACACAGTTGTTTCAATCGGCTAAGCATTTGTAAAATTAACCCCTTGCGCTCAAAGCCCGACAACTTTTCAATCTCCGCAAACGTATCATGGATCAGCTGCTCATACAAAGAGGCTTGTTCTGCCGTAAGTGGGCAGTATTCCTTCTGCTCCAGCTTATCAGGAAGGTTAAGGGCAACTTCCTCGTCCTTTTTCGTCCTGCGCAGCAAAAATGGCCGAATTAACGATTGAAGCTGCTGAACCTTTTCCTTTTTCTCATCCTTTTCAATCGGAATGACGAACTTCTTCTGGAACTGCCCCATACTGCCAAGATAGCCATGGTTGGTAAAATCAAAAATAGACCACAGTTCGGAGAGGCGATTTTCCATTGGTGTGCCGGTTAAGGCGATATGGTGGCGGCCGCGCAGCTTGCGCACCGCCTTCGATTGCTTCGTTTGCGCATTCTTGATGTTTTGCGCCTCATCGATCGCGATGGAGCTCCAAATTAGTGATTGGAACTCCTCGGCGTCCAAGTGGCTTATTCCGTAAGAAGTCAATACCACATCAGCAGCTTGAACCTTCTCGGAAAAAGCCTCCTCCTTTAGCCGGTTCGACCCATAATGTAAATATACATTCATCTCCGGAGCGAAACGCTCCAGCTCTTTCTGCCAGTTCCCAAGCACAGATGTCGGACAGATAATCAGCGCCGCATTTGTAGGGATCTTTTCCTTAGCCGCCTTGGCCGCAACCGAAGCATCCGCCGTATCTCCAGCAACGGTTTTCTTCTTCCGCGTAGTGCTAATGGTGTCAGGCACCATTTCATTACCCTCCACCGTGTTAATAGTAGGAACGGTGTCAGGCACCACCACTGAATCCTTTACCTTCAGTAGGTAGGCGATGAGTTGGACGGTTTTGCCGAGGCCCATGTCGTCGGCGAGGCAGGCGCCGAAGCCGTGCTCCCGTAAGAACCAGAGCCAGCTCATGCCAAGCTGCTGGTAGGGGCGAAGCTCGCCGTTCAGCCCCGAAGGAACCTCCGCTAACGGGATTTCGTGCACCTCCGACAGTTGCTTGATCATCTGCTTCCATTGGCGGTTCAATTCGATTTGAATTTTCGCAAACGCCTTCGGATTTTCAAGCTCGTCGCCCTCAGCCTCGCCATGATCGACCAACTCCTGCTCAAGCAAATCACGGACATGCAAGCCTTCCTTTTCGGCACGTTTCATCAAATCCTGAATTTGTCGAATAAACTGCGGATCAAGCTTCACCCAGCGACCGCGAATATAGACAAGCCGGCGCTTTTCCTCGACAAGCTGCCCAAACTCCTCCTCGGACAAATCGACGCCGTTCATCGAAAACCGCCAGTTGAAATCAAGCATCGCCTGCAGCCCAACGAACGACGGGCGGTGGTTCGACCCACCCTTCAGCGACGCCTTCACCTTCAAATTGGCATTTTTCATCGCCTGCCACCAAGATGGAAGAAGGATTTCAACGTCCAAGGCAACGAGCGTCTCGCTAGCCTCCGTTAAAAACATCCACGCCTCTTCCTCGGTAAGGTGCGTTTTGAAAAAGCCATCCTCATCACCCAGCCAAGGAATCAACCGCACCCAGCGTTCCCGCTCACGATCCACTTTTTCTAAAAAGGGCTTCCATTTCGCAGGAATCTTCCGGGCACCAGCACCGTCAACATCGACAATCTGGTCGTCATTTTTCTTCCCTCGTAAAAATACATCCAGGCTCCAAGGGCCTTCGCCATCAATAGGTTCATCCAGCCGCAGCCCAATCGTAAAGGGAGTATCGCTTTCTTTAATCCCAACCCACTCAAGCCAGCTCTCCTCATCAAAATAACGAGCCAGTTCCACACCTGAAATATTCTGCCTTTTCAACAAATCGAGCTTCGGCCCGAACAGTTCTTTCATCGCAGAATTTCTCGTTAAGTAGCCGTCAAGGGCGCTGTTAAATAAATCGGACATGTAGTTTTTTGTCGTACCAAGGCCACCTTCGTTTGGAGAATCGCGGTGGGCTGCATCAACGGCTTCGCCGTGTTCAGCAGAGGACTCATCCTCCACTTTTTGCTCCCAAAAGGATGAGTCAAATTCATCCTTTACCCGCTCCGGTAGCTTCCAACGGAAATCGCCTGAGGGCCCCCAAACCGAAAAGTCTGGCAGCCAATCTTTTTCCAGAATACCTTCATGAAGCGAAAAAGCGGCTGCGAGACAAATCTCAGATTGATCATTCCAGTCCCATTCAATAAAGCGGTTGAAGGACTCTTTTGCAAAAAGAGAGACCAGCTGCCAGCCGCTCACAATCACACCCTCGACCCCGTCGACCGTCTCCGTATCAAGAAGCGTGCCAAAGAAGCTTTCCTCATGGCTGCTAAAAACAAGGTTCTTCCACCTGAACGGATTCATAGTGGAACCATGCTCATCCTCGGCCGTCAGCAGATAACGGCCATCTCCTAATTTAGTTGTCAGCAATTTCATAAACCTGGTTTTCAGCATATCGGACGTACTCCTTCAACGGGGGCAGGGCTAAAAACAGCCACAACCCATAGATATAAAAATGATGTAAAACTGTCCGCCTGACGCGGAATGGTGTACACGAAGGGTGTCAGGCACCATTTGTGAAAAGGCACCATTTGCCCGTTTCGGTCACCCTTCGATCAATTTGCTCCGCCGGCATTCTTCGTGAAAGGCGCGCAGCCGTTTGGTTCGCTCCATCAATGTATCCAAGAAGTATTGCCAGTCATCGACGCGTTTCAGCTTCTTATACAATGTCCGCAGTTTTTTCAAGTGCCGCACCGCCATCCGGTAGCTCGCACGATTCTTCTGGTCAATCTCGCGCTGTGCCGTCTGGTGGAGCATTGCGAGCAGCACCTCTGGCTGCTCCTTCTCCACCGCTTTCAAACGCTCCTTCGGCAACTCATAAAAATCCAAACCGACAAACGCCTGGAGCTCGCCCCAGCGGTCAAACTGTCCGCGCTCAAACAACAAATACTCATACTCCCCAAAACTGTACGGCAGCATCGCGAGCAACGCCCGCTCGTACACATCCAACCGGTCACTCTCCGCACAATACGGCGCCACCGCCCGCAACGCATTCCGCACAAACGCCGCACAGCTATGATAGCCGGCCAACGCCTCCAAATACGGCTTTACTTTTTGCAAAAACAACTCAATCACTGGCCCAACGCGGCGCCACGCCTTCAAGCCCGACAAATAATCAATCCAATACACCATATACGGCGCAATCTCCGCAGCACTAAACAGCCCGACCAATTCCAACGCCCGCTCGTCGTCGCCAACCAGCAAATTCAAATGAACCCCGGCCGCCATCAACGGCAACGGGTTCTCCCAATCCTGCAGCCCCTTCAGCCCGGCATGAATTTTCAACAGCTCCTCCTCACGCCACGGCTTTTTTTTGAAAAAATGGACCCATAACAGCCGGTATAAATAAATCCGTTCATATTCCAGTCCGCTCGCACATGTCAGCAGCGCATACGCATCATCCTTCAAGCGCTCAATAAACTCATCAAACGCAAACGGCAGCGATTGTACGCCGATTTTCACCGCCAACTCCTCGGTATCTTCCATTAAATTATGGAACACATGCAAATAGGCGCGCTTCACTGTGGCCTCATCATGACCAAGCCGCTCAGACAATGCCGCGAGCTTCCGAAACGACACCACAATTCCGACCAATTCATAAAGCAAGCGCCACTCCTGCTCGACCGGAGCACTCGCATGAAGCCGCCGCTCATAAATCCCGAACAACTCCGGAATCACATACGGGCTCGTGTGCTGTTTCGAGGCAAGCAGCGTATCAAAACTCACTTCAAACGAATGCACCCAGCGGCCATAGTCCGGCTGGAGCACACCGTTCGCCTTGATCAAATCCTTCGCTGTCTGCATCCCCCAGCCAGCCGCTGACTTCTGCTCGCGAATCGGCTCGCGCCAGTCCGAAACCCAGTCCGAAACACTGCTCACCTTCGAAAAAGCGCTGAAAAACACCGCCAGCTGGTGGCGGCACAAGCCTTCCGTCGGGCACGAACACTCGCTCAACCCCGCAAAGTCAAGGTCGAGCAGCACCTTCACCGGCGTCACATCCTGCACAACGGCGGTAACCGTCCGATCCTCGATCGTAACTTGCTGCACCAGCCCTTGCCGGTACAGGATCAAGCCCTTTTGCACAAGCTTCGCATCCTCCACCGCATTCGGGTTCAGCAGCTCCCGCAACTCTTCGGAAAAGGCGTGCAATAGTTCAGTCTCCTCCAAGGCCGCAACCCCCTTTTTTTTAAAAAGCTTTTATAAGAAGTCATTGGTTAAAAATCCATATTCCCCTATTATACCCAAAAAATCGCGAGAAGAGGAGGGGGAAGTCTTTTCACAAAAAAAGCCCACCCGCGCAAAATTACGGAGTTGGCTCAGAATTTGTATTTTCATTTTTTGATAAAGTTGAAAAATACTCGAACAACTGCGTAAGATACCTGTTAAGTTCAAACCCATCTTCATTAGCAAACTCCGATAATAGCAAGCTATTGTCCTTCATCATATAACCCCCTTAAAAATAGTATGTACAGGGGATGATTCTTTTAAACATAGAAAAGCCAATCTTCTAAAATAGAAGACTGGCTTTTGACTGCTAGTAAAACCGCTTAAATGCGGCAAAATGTTCCGTATAGTAGGTGCTTTTTAAAGTGGAAATCATGATGCCTTTCTTCTCATCGGCATGGATGAATTGATCGCCGCCGAGGTAGATGCCCATGTGAGAAATCCCTTTAATATATGTATTTTGAAAAAATACGAGGTCGCCTGGCTTAGGGTTGTCCACGTAAAAGCTGCGATCATAATAACCTGCGGCAGAATAGCGCCCGATTTTCGTGCCGGTTTGGTTCGCGACATAATAGATGAACCCGCTGCAATCAAAGCCGGAGAGAGAACTGCCACCCCAAACGTAAGGGATACCCATTAAACTCTTTGCCACCGTGACCACGTTACTTGAAACAGGAGTCTCGGGTGCCGACGCTGCTGGGGCTTGTCCCGTTACCTTGAGTTTTTGCCCAACGTAAATCATATCGGAAGTAAGATTGTTAAGTGACTTTAAGCCCTGGACGGTTGTTTGGTATTGCATCGCAATTTTTCCAAGGGTATCACCGCTTTTGATGATATACTCACTCGTCTCGGAAAGAGGCGGCACGTTTGCTGGCGGCGGCGGTGCTGGTGTGTTCTGCTGTTGTCCGCTTACCTTCAATGTTTGCCCAGCATAAATCAAATCGGACAATAAATTATTAAGTGATTTCAGCTGCTGAACGGTCATGCCAAATTGAACACCAATTTTGCTCAGCGTGTCGCCGCTTTTGATGGTATATTCGCTTGTCGATGCCGGTGTTGTGGGAGCGGTTGGCGTTGGTGCCGGTATATTAGGCTGCGGCGCCGTCACGGTTATAGACTGTGCTGGTGACACTTTCAGTTGTTGGCCAACATAAATCATGGTATTCGTCAGATTGTTCCATTGCTGGAGCTCGCCGACCGTGACATTGTAGCGGTTGGCGATTTTGATCAACGCGTCGCCGCTAACGACTGTATAGGTAGTTTGCTGTACCGCTTCTACGGTTGTGGCCTTAGGGCCAGTAGAAATTTGCAGAAATTGATTTTCGTAGATTAGGTCGGACGTCAAACCGTTCTGATTCTTAATCTCATTGACACTTGTCTTATATTGGGAAGCAATTTTCGATAGGGTGTCACCTTTTTGTACTTTGTACGTATCGGCAAGGGCAGACCCGGCAAAAAACGTCGAAAAAACAGCAGTTGTCGATACAGTGCGAACAATAGATTTCTTCATCTCGTAAAAATCACCTCATATTTTCATATTTTTATTAATTTTACCATAGTTTGCTAATGTTTCGGTGAAAAAATTGCGAAACACGAAGAATTTACCGTGAAAATAGAAGAATTTGCAAAATGTATGGGGGATGGATTGAAAAGTTGGCAGAATGTGACTGGATATCTACGGAAAGGAGGAGGTCTATGGTCGCTATGAAAGGTTCTACGTGACCGAAGCCGGTAGAAAAGAGAGGACAAGGTAACGTATAGAGGCTCAACGTGACCGAAGCCGGTTAAAAAACGAGGACAAGGTCACATAGAGAGGTTCTACATGACCGAAGCCGGTAGAAAAACGAGGACAAGGTCACATAGAGAGGTTCTACATGACCGAAGCCGCTAGAAAAGCGAGGATAAGGTAACGTAGAGAGGTTCCACGTGACATTAACTTTTATTCGCCAGTAAACGAAGGTTATCCGACAGTAATTAGGGCGTATCCGACAATAAATATAGGTCATCCGCCAGTAAGTGGAGCTTATGCGATAGTAAACGGGAGTGATTAACTGCTTCAAACCTTGTATCAACCACCTCCGAGGCGCATCCTATATAAAAGAAATATGAGTTTCTACTATCAAAATGGTAAAAAAACCAATTTCCTCCTTTAAAACTCTGAAAATTAAAATTATAATAGAATAGGACAAATTGACTATAGTAAGGAGAAAAGAAATGGGAAAGACATTTTTGAAAATCGCGGCAGTTTATTTTTCAATCGGGGTACTATTGGGAATGACCATGGGGATTATTCATGACTTCCGATTAACCTCTGTACACGCCCATGTGAATTTATTGGGCTGGGTATCCAGTGCCATATTTGGATTGATTTACTCCGTTTATCCATTTGCGGCCAAAACAAAACTAGCAAAAACTCATTTTTGGCTGCATAATATTGGACTTCCGGTGATGATGATTGGATTGGTCTGTGAAACATTCGGTATTACTGCGGGTCTGCCAGTTATGATTGTTGGGTCGTTAGCGGTAGTTGTTGGTACATTGCTGTTTACGACGAATATATTTAAAATGATCAACGCAAGCCGTATTCAAAAAGCGAACGATTTAAACATGTAAGAGAGTAAAGGACTTCCTAAAGTAGGCAGTCTTTTTCTTTGTTTTCACGCCCACAGCCTGATGGACCATCGCAACAAACGTGAATCAGGGGGGCGTTCGTTCCCGTGCTTCCTAAAAAAAGGGTATGAGTAAAAGCCGTAATTGGAGGATATTGCGAAGTAACGTTCAATCATACCGATGAAGACCAAAACACTCAGCGAATGCCGATATAATGGTCTTCATCATGCTTATGAAGACCAAAACACTTAGTGAATGCCAGCAAAATGGTCTTCATCAAGCCGATGAAGGACAAAACACCAAAAATCCTGAGCAAAATGGTCTTCATCAAGTCATCGAAGACGACTTAGTCCCACTTGGCATAAAGTATGTAATAAGTGAGCCGAAAATACATCGTAAGTGAATGAAGATCAAAAAGAAGCATGATTGGAATTCAAGAGATGCTACAGTAATATTCAAAGTCACTGATGATACATTAGGATTGTCATATAATATTTAGCCCATCTGGTTCAACTGATGGGCTATTGTATATCCAGTTTCGGTCATTGGTAATGGCATATTTGGTGACTGACACCATTAATACTTAACATTAATTTTTCGCGGGTGGAGCATGGGAACCGTCCCCTGCATCACATGAATACCCGCTGCACCAGCCAAATAGCGCCCATGGCCACTATTGCATAGGATCCATAGGTAACAATTTTTCGGGAGCTTTTCAGCTTAAACAGATAGGCCAGCAATGGTAGCAATAGCAACACGATGGACAATTGAACAAATTCGATCCCTAGGTTGAAATTCACTAAGGCGACGGCCAGATGGCTTTTGGGAATGGCCATTTCTTTTAAAATTGAAGCAAAGCCGAGGCCGTGAATTAAGCCGAATACAAATGTGATGCTCCAGCGGTGGCGGATCTCCTTGCGGAAAATGTTCTCCAACGCGACGTAACAGATACTAAAGGCGATGACGGCTTCGACAAAACGGGACGGCAGGGTGATCACACCCAAGACGGCCAAGCTGAGCGTGATACTGTGGGCAATCGTAAAAGAAGTCACAATCGCCGCGTATTGTTTAAAGGTTTGCTTGCGTAGCAGCAGGGCAAACAGAAACAACAAATGATCATAACCGGTCAGAATATGAAGCATACCCAGCTTGAAAAAGGAAAACCACGAAGAAGTGGCTGATTTTTCGACAGGTTTCGCCGCCGCCCCAGTCCCCGCACCGCCCTTATCAGGCTGCACAGATGACCCAGCGCCCGACTGCTGTTCTTGCTGCACTTCCGTTAACAGCATCGTCCACGTACGCTCCGACCCCTGCAGCACAGCCTCACTCGTTTCTCCCCGATACGAAGCAGAAATCAAGTTAACATAGTTTGTGGCGGTGTCATTGAAATAAAAACCATCATTAAACACAACGGTCTCCCCAGGTGCGAAGGCCGGAAAGGTCATAGTAACAGAAAGGAATTCTTTATTTTGCTTTTTGACCAGCTCCATTTTTTCAACGGTGGGGGTCTGCTCTTTGTTATCGACATCAAGGGTAAGACCCTCGGTGATCAATTCCTCTAAATGATGGCGCTCCTTTTTGATTTCTGATTTCTCAAGCACCCAGTTTTTGTTGGCATCCAACTTGGGTATTAATTCAAAAATCGATAACGTATCAAGGGTAAAGACGACTTCTGTCTTTTTCTCATCCATTGTGATGTTTGTATAACTAGCACTGTAAGCATGCGCAGAAGCATGTAGAGGATAGAATATAAGAGCAACAAGAAATACCAAGAATAATGGCCGAAAACTTCGAATTTTATCGAAAAACAAGATCACGATAATCCTCCTATTAAAATAGCGTTTGAATTAATATAATCATACTCTGAAATGGTTTGTATACATGGAAAAAATTCTTAACATGATTTTTACAAAGATCCCTTAAAACTGTATATCTTTTATTTTAGAAATTTCGTAGAATAGTAAAGCAATTGAATTTTTTCGAAAAAAGGGGTTGGAAAAATGAAAGGGAAAAGGTGGAAGTTAAAGCGCTGGACAAGCACGTTTATGACCGCACTCCTATTGATCAGCACGTTATTGCCAAGCAGTTTCATTGGCAGAGCACATGCGGAACAGGCTGATCATGTCGTCATCTCTCAATACTTTGGCGGGGGAGGCAATGCAGGTGCTCCTTTCAATAAGGATTTTATTGAGTTATACAATCCTACAGATCAAGATGTTGTTCTGGATGGCTGGTCTGTCCAGTATGCCTCCGCGGCAGGGACATCTTGGCAAGTTACTCCTTTAAAGGGAACGATTAAAGCACATGGATACTATTTGATTGGTGAAGCTGGCGGAGCAACCGGTGAGGATATTGCGACTCCAGATGCTGCAGGTGGCATAACCATGTCCGGTACAGCAGCGAAAGTAGCCCTTTTTAAAGACAAAACGACGGCTGCCACAGGTGCAAGACCAGCAGATACGATTGATTTTGTGGGGATTGGAACAACGGCAAACGCCTATGAGGGATCAGCGCCAACAAAGGCTCCGTCTAATACCACAAGTAACCAACGCCGTCCATACGCAAACGTAGACCCAGCGCCTGGCAAAGGCAATGCCTGGGATACAGATGATAACGCAGCGGACTTCTATACAGGGCCAGTTGCAGCACCAAGAAACACAGCAAGCCCATCGGAAGCCCCAATGGTTCCAGTGACAAGCTTGCAGCCAAAAGGCACGAACATTCAAATGATCCAAAATGGCACTTCTGTAACTGTAACAGGTTCGGCAGAGGCAGCGGAACAAGGGTCAACCATTAATATATATGAATCCGCTTCCAAGGGGACTGCGCTGGCAATAGCAACAGCGTCAGCGGATGGTTCCTTTGTGGCTAGCTTCACTTCTGAAAAAGCACTGTCTGATGTTTTCGTAGCGGCAACGCAAACGAACCTGGCTGAAAGTGCGACCATCCAAATCAATGTGGCCAAGCCGAGTACTTCTGTTGCGCAGGCAAAGTTAAGCTATGCGATCGCGGATGGTGTGGGAACATTAATTGGCGGCGCAGGCACGGCCGTAGCAAATGCAATCGTCAATGTGTATGACACAGCAGAAAAGGCAAAAAGATTAAATTCTGAAGATATCAACGCTGGGAATACGGGGGATTTTTCATTAACCATTAAAAATAATCCTCCATCCACGGTCTATGTCACCCAAATTACGACTTCTGCCAAGGGGATGATGTTGGAAAGTACCCCGGTATCCGTGACAAAGGCTGATACCACGGCGATTTCGAAGCTTGCAGAGGTACGCGCCTCGGATGCGAAAGGTCAGCCGGTCAACCTCAATAAGTTTTTTACCATTGAAGGTGTGGCAACGGTCGATAATCAGATTCTTGGCACGCAAAAACAAAACTTCTATCTGCAAGATGAGACAGCAGGGATTAATATTTTTGCTACTTCACTTGAGACAGCCTTTAAGGTTGTGAAAGGTGATAAATTACGAATTACAGGGAAAGTGTTAGTGTATAATGGCCTGACGGAATTCGAACCGACCTCCATTGAAAAAATAAGTGAAGGCAATCCGATTCCAGCAGCCATAAGCATGACCATCCTTGATTTAAACACGTATGCAACGGCTGAACCGGCCGAGGGAAGCCTTGTAACCGTAACAGGAAAGGTTTCGGCAGTGTCCGCTTCCAGCGGAAACTATAACGTTACCTTTGTGGATGAAAACAACAAGGCGACGACCCTGAGGGTAATGGGTGCTACAGGCATCAACCCTGACAAAGATCTTGTGACTGGAAAAAGCTATACAGTGACAGGTGTATTAGGTCAATATACGACAAATGCTTCGGCAACCAACGGGTACCAGGTTTACCCGCGTGATGTGAAGGACATCGCTTCCATTCTCGGCATCACCCATACAGCATTAAAAGAAGTTTATAAAGGAGCAGATGTGGAATTTGAAGCAAATGCAGACGGCGCCGAATCGGTCATCCTCTATTACCGTGCCAAAGACACTAGCGGCTATACGGCACTGCCAATGGGGAGCGGCGGCGATGGACGATACACGGCTAAACTAGCGGCAGCGAATGTACCGCAAAACGGCTTCGACTATTATATTGAAGCAAAAGCAGGAACACAGACACAATCGGCAGGAACGAGCGAATCGCCATATGCGATCACGTTAATCGATGACACTTTTGGCCCGGAAATCAGCGGCGAAACACCGCAGAATACGACAAAGGTTGAAAGTCCAAAACCTGAAATCTCTGCCTTACTCAACGACCCAAGCGGCGTGGATGAGAACACCGTGCACTTATGGCTCGATGGCAAGGAGCTAACAGCGCCAGAGGCAACCATTAGCAAAACACAGGTAAAATACACACCTAAAACCGACCTTGCACTTGGCACACACACCGTGAAGGTCGCAGCCAAAGACGTAAAAGGCAACCTAACCGAAAAAGAATGGACATTCGAGGTGGTTCCACGTTTTACCGGCGGCAATCATTACCGCGGGACAACCCATAACCACACGAATATTTCTCATGATGGCGCGGGAACACCGGAGGATGCGTTAAAAGCAGGGAAAGCCCATTATTATGATTGGTTTGCTTTTTCCGATCACTCCCATGATATCGATCCTGAAAAATTAGGAACGGACACAGTGGTTCGTGACGGCATGCAGGAGAGAACTGGCGGATCGCAATGGCAGTTAACAAAAGATCTCGCAGCTCAGTATACAAAAGATGATTATGTCGTGTTCCCGGCATTTGAAATGACCTCGACGACATGGGGACATTCGAATATCTTCGGTTCTGATAACTTTATCGACCGGAACATTAACGGCAAGCAATACCAGGATTTAAGCCAGTACTATGCATGGGTGATGACATACGATGATATCGTCGGTCAATTTAACCACCCGGATATGTCGGCGAATGCGTTTAACAACTTTAAACCTTATAACAAAGACGTAGATAAGTTATTTACAATGTTAGAAGTAGGAAATGGCTCCGGCCACTATGGCTATGCCAATGCCGAAACGAAATTTTTCTCCGCATTGGATTTAGGCTGGCATGTGGCGCCAACGTATGGCGAAGATAACCATGAAGGAACATGGGGTCAAGTGAATGCGCGTACCGTCATTGTGGCAGACGATCTTTCGCAGGCATCCTTGCTTCACTCGATGCGCAATATGCGTGTTTACATGGAGGAAGATCCAAACTTCACGTTGGATGTAAAGGCAAATGGATACTACATGGGATCAACGGTCGACAGCAAGAGCCTGAAGTTTGACATCAAAGGCAGTGACGATGTGGCTGAAGCTCATAACGACAGCGACTATAGCTACCTGCCAAAGAGCTATAAATCAGATGACCGCGTCGCAAAAGTTGAATTAATCACAAACGGCGGCAAAGTCGTTGATTCAATCACACCAATGGAAAAAGATTTCAAATGGACACCATCATACGACGTTACAGGCGGCCAGCAATGGTTTGTTGTCAAGGTAACGCAAATGGACGGCGAACGCATTTACTCTTCACCGATCTGGTCAAAAGAAGAAGCGGTTGACGTCAAAGTGAACAGCATCGATATTGACGGCGGCGTGATCATTGGCGGCAACCCGGCAACATTAAAAGCTACGGTAGCCAACAATGGGACACAAGTCGTGAAAAACGTAAAAGTAGACTTCTATTATGATGAAGTAAAGCAAGAGAATCTCATTGGAACAGATACGATTTCTTCTATTTTAACGAAGAGCTCTGCGACAGCGACAGCGAAATGGGCAAGCCCATTAAACGGCGATCATAAACTGATTGCGGTGGTGACGTCCTTAGATGGACTTGACCTTGGGGATGTGACATTCACATTACCTGTAAAAATTAAAGAACCGCTAGGCGTGAAAGTCGTCATCGATGCCTACCATGGCAACGAAAATACCAGCGGTGACAGCGGCAGCTACAAAGATAACTTAAAAGCCTTCACCCTAATGCTGCAAAAAGAAGGCTACACGGTTGTGGAAAATAAAGCAGCCTTTACAGATGAAGCATTAAACAATGTAAAAGTGCTCGTGTTAACACATGCAAGAACAGCCCTATCGGCTGATGAGCGGGCAGCGGTGGCAAAGTTTGTGAAAAATGGCGGCTCACTATTAATGGCCGGCAAAAGCAACAACAGCACGAATCCGACAATTAATAACCAATTATTAACGGATATCGGTTCGGCCATCCGTATGGGTAACGATGGCGTCTTTGATGACAGCAAGAGCGGCAACTTCTGGAGCGATCCGAAGGTAAGCCCATTTGCAGTCAGAGTTCACCCAGGACTCGTGTCCAACTATATTACTGACCGCGTTTCGTTTATCGATTACTACAGCGGCACAAGCTTGTCAGGCGCGGAAAATCAGCCGTTAACACAAGCTGGTAAGGTAACCATTTTAGTAAAAGGAAATGAAACGACCTACCAAGGAAACATCAAAGGCGGCTACACATATGACGCGGTTTCCGATGAAACGGGCGGTTCAGCGATTCCGCTAATCGCTTCAGAGGAAATTGGCGACAATGGCCGTGTGGTTGTTTCCGGCATGAATATTTTTAACGACAAGCAAATGGACGAGTCCTACGAGCCGAAAGGCAACGACGAGATGTCGCTAAATGCGGTCAACTGGCTGGCCCATCGTGAAACAAAGGTCAGCAAGATTGGTGATGCCCGGAAAATGGCTGAAGCGACCGATGTTGTCGTAGAAGGGACAGTGACTACCGGTGCCGGCGTCTTCTTCGATGCCTTCAACCTCCAGGATGAAACCGGTGGAATCATGGCTTTCCAGGAAGTTCCGGAGGGCTCCTTGAAGCCAGGAGACAAGGTTCGTGTGTACGGTCATATTAAGACATTTGACAACAACCTTGAGCTAGAGTTTACCGATTTTGCGAAGGATGTTATAAAAATCGGCAAAGGTGCGCCGCTCGCGCCGAAGACAGTTCCAACTGGCGAAGCGACATCTGCAGCGAATCAAGGCTTACTTGTAAAAGTAAAAGGAAAAGTCGTCTCGAAGTATGACGAAAATTCTTATGTCATCAATGACGGTTCTGGAGATGTATTAGTGTTTACAGACGGTTACATTGTGAACCAAAGCAATGTTCCGGTACCAGTTCTGAAAACGGGCGATACCTTAGAAGCGGTTGGCCTATCTGGCGCGTTTGCACAAGGGACGCGGATCCGTGTGAGAGACACAAGGGAACTTATTGGATTTGATACTACGGCACCAGATGCACCGGTTGTAAATGGTGTAACGGATGCAGACGAAACCATCACTGGTACGGCGGAGGCAAATGCGAGTGTGAAAGCAATGGCTGCCGGCAAAGAACTAGGGACTGCAACAGCAGATGAGTCCGGTACATTTACCATCGCGATTGCGAAGCAAACAGCAGGTACTAAAATTACCGTAACAGCAACTGACAAAGCTGGGAATGTAAGCAACGCAGCGGAAGTAATCGTAAGGGATGTAACAGCACCGGAAGCTCCAGTTGTAAACCCTGTGAATGATAATGACCTAGTCATTACTGGTACGGCGGAAGCAGGAGCAACGGTGATCGCTAAGGTGAATGGCCAAGAAATTGGCAAGGCAATTGCCACCGTTAGCGGTGCATATGCGATTTCAATTTCGAAGCAAACAGCAGGTTCAACGATCGTCATTACGGCTGCTGATGCTGCAGGGAACGTTAGCCAAGCAGCTAAGGTAACAGTGAAAGACGAAAAAGTGACGAAAGTAAGCGTAAAAACAGCTGTGCCTGGCACACAGGTATTTAAAGAACAAACCCAGTTTATTGCCACTTCAGAAGGAAGCAGAACGCCTGAATATCGCTTCTATATTCTTGATAAAAAGGGCGATGTAATCTTTTCGCAGAATTATGGGGTAAGCAATACTGTGAAATGGACGGCAAGAAATCCTGGAACCTATACCATTGTGGTGGAAGCAAAGGATCAGTATAACAACGGGTTATTCTCCAATTATTTTGAAGCTCGTTCAGAAATGAGCTTTGATGTAGCTGCGGGGAAAGGGAAAGGGAAAGATAAGAATTAATAGTGAACGAAAGGTGGAAAGAGTAGGGACATTTACTCTTTCCATCTTTTTTTATAGCTTTGGCCAGGTTACTCCCTGAACAGGGGCTGCGTTTTTTAGGTTTTTACTATGAAAATGGTAAAAAGTTTTTAATACTAAACAAATAGAAAAAAACAATCGTACGAAAGGGCAGCACCATTGAAAGATGGTTACGCAAAACTATAGGGGCTAAGGTCTATGGACTATGCTTGCCAGTTACCGAATACTAAGACCTCCGTACGATCCTTTGGAGGAGAACATGAATAGAAAAAACTTGAGAAAAAATGCACCTAGAAGTAAATGTGGATACTTAACGGCAAAGGAACAAAAAATTGTCGAATGGTATGAAAGTAAAAGGTTAGAGGCAAAACAAAGGAAATTGGCTTTGAATGATGTTAAATGAGAAAAAACTTTCTTTTCCAAAAGGATGTTTGTGGGGAATTTTAATATCAATACCAATATGGATACTTGTGATAGTTATTCTCGTTAAATTATTCTAAAGGCACTCATTTGAGTGTCTTTAATTATGTAAGTGATGTCGATCACAAATTGTAGGAAATTGCGGCGCCGTGTTCCCTGTTCAACAAACTTATCAACGAATACTTTATTGTGTATAATAATGGTAAACAAATCTATTCAAGAGGTGATAATATGAGTATTCGAAAAGAGGATCTTCATTTACTAGTGGACCTTGTAAGTGAGAAGGATACTAAACTCGTGTATGATCTTATTCGTGTTGTTATTGAAAAGAACAACGAAAAGGAGATTGTTGTAGAAGCTGATAATTCTCCACTAACTGAAAAAGAAAAAAAGATATTAAAACAAGCGGAAGTGGATATTGATAATGATGATTTGCTGGATTGGGATGATCTTCATGCCTGAATATAAAGTGAAAATAAGGAAACCAGCCGCTAAATACTATGAGAAATTACCAGCTAAGTTAAAGAATAAAGTCAAAGATGTTATAAATCAACTTCGAGAAAATCCTTATGCAATTCCAAATGTAAAACCGTTAGAAGGATCTGAACATGATGATTTTCGAATACGTATTGGATCCCTCCGTTTATTGTACCGAATCCAAAATAATACTTTAATTATTATTGTATTAGATCTTGGCCCCCGTGGAGATATTTACAAATAATTTATATCCTAAACCCTCACCTAGTAATTTTCCTTTTACAGGCTCAATTCCATCCCATCTGAGAATTATAACTGACCTCCTTCTCCTACATTTAATTTGTCTCTCAATTCTTTGCAATTGTAATTTGGCCTCTACTCGTCATTTTGCCACCCATAAATTCCATTAGATGAACCTTTCACCCTGGTTTAGTATGTATAAATAGTATGTAATGCTTAGTTGGAAATCAAATAATTACTGACATCAATGAAGCAGAAGAAGAACCGTCCCCTGCTTCATCTTTTAACAAACACATACCTTTTGTTGGATTGGTAAATAATATACAAGAGGTGATAAATGTGGATGAGAATAAATTAAAGCTCACATCTTCTGAAATAGGAACACTATGGGGAGAGTATGTGAACGGTACAATGACAGATGTGGTTAATAGATACATGGTCTCTATTATTGAGGACGAGGCAATTAAAGCCATTTTTGAGGATGCCCTTAAAATGTTTGAAAAACAAAAGCAGCAAATCGTAACTTTTATGGAGAAGGAGGGGTTTCCAGTTCCAATTGGATTTACTGAATCCGACCTCTATAAAGGGAAACAGAGATTATTCACAGATATATTTTGCTTGAATTATTTACATATTATGACCTTACATGGTTTGCTGGGACACAGCACTTCATTAGCTGTATCGGTTAGAAAAGACTTAAGGGACTTTTACGATTCATGCGATAATGATGCGAAAAAAATGTATCATCAAACCATTGAGTTATTACTTGAAAAAGGAAGTTTTCAAAGAGATCCTTTGTTTTATCCTGCTAATAACCCTGAATATGTATCTAGTCAAGATTTTACCGATGGTTTTTTTGGAAAAGGGCGGCGTTTAGCTGCAACAGAAATCATCAGTATTTCTTTGAACCTTAAAAAGAGTATTATGGCTAAAACCCTTTCTATCGCATTCAGCCAAGTCGCTCAAACAAAAGAAGTAAGAAAGTTTTTAATGGACACTGAGAAAACATCAGATGGACAAATAAAATCATTTACCAAAATAATGCAGTCTGATAATTTACCAGTTCCGAAATCGTGGGAAACAGAAGTAACAACTTCAGCGGATTCTCCTTTTTCCGATAAGCTCATGCTTTATCATATTGGATTTTTGTTTCAAGCTGCACAAAATTATCATGGGGCGGGTTTAGCCTCAGCGATACGGACAGACCTTGTAGCCGCTTATGAAGGAACTATTCTGAAAAACCTTATGGTTACAAAAAAATGGTTTGATTTGATGGTACAAAATAAATGGTTAGAACAACCACCTCTAGCTCCAAATAGAAAAGAAATTGCAAAAGAAATATAATGTTCTTTCCCCAGGGGAAGGACATTTTTTTAAGGGAAATTCTTATAAAAAAATCCTGATTAATAAGGATGGTAGTGTTAAGGTTGCCAGATGGGGATTTTTCACCAATTGGGGATCTTTGTTGTGGACAAATTGATGGTAGCGAATATGGAATTGTTGGAAACCCAAAAAGAATTAGCTTTAAGCTGTGGTAGAAAAGGATGGGTACTATGGTAGTGTATTTGGGTGATAATGTAGACTATCAAACTGGAGAGTGAACCCAATAAAACACTCCCTTAGCAAACAGCTTAGGGAGTGTTTTCATGTCTATTCAAAGCCCCACTTTGATTAAAGTAATACCATGTTCAACACGTAAAACCCGCCATTCGTCGCATTTATTCTCTGTTGAAAAAAGGATAAACTGGTTTAAATGAAAGACCTTAGAGTGATCATTGCAGATAATGATCCAGGTTCTAAAAACCTACTGGCATGCTTTATTTAGTTATTACCGGAATAGTATGTCACAGGAACACCTATCTCGCTCATTTTAGTAACTCAGATATCTAATGAAAGGATAAGTGTAAAAGCCCTTATATTTTCATTAGGTATTTTTTTTTAGGGACAATAGGAACCAAAAGGGGTGATGGAAGTGAAACGTGTATTAATTATTTCGCAGCAGTTTTACCCGGAAATAGGGAGTCATGCCAACCGCATTAAACACCTATATACACAGTTAGGGAAACATGATTTTGATGTAACGGTTCTCACTACTGAACCTTCATATCCAAATAAGAAGATTTATCAAAATGAAGAATTTTGGGATGAGGAGTCATTGAATCACGATCCTACTCACATTAAAAGAATTAAAATTAGCAGCAGAAAATATTCAAATCGGATATTGAATCGCTTATTTTATTATTTGGAAATTGCGTTCAAGTTTATATGGCTGATTCTTCGGGATAAACAGAAATATGATTATGTTTTTGTTACCTCACCCCCAATTTTCACGGGATTAGTAGGTCTTTTTGCTAAATATCGATACAAAACAAAGCTTATTTTAGATATACGGGATTTATGGCCTGAATCGTTAAAAGGGGTAGGAGTATTTGATCATGACCTCATTCTGAAATTCTTTGGTGCTTTAGAAACAATTCTATATAAAAAATCCGACAAAATCGTCATCAATAGTATGGGTTTTAAAGAGTACATTCAAAGGAAAGCAGGAATTCAAGACACAAAACTCCTCTTCATTCCTAATGGGGTAGTCAAAGAAGAACTAGCTCCGATGAAAAGGAAAAAGGGGACAAGAAAATTAATTTATGCCGGTAATCTTGGGCTTGCACAAAATACAGAAATCATTCATCAACTCGTCCCTCTTTTAGCTGAGCGGGACATTCAGCTAACGATTATTGGTTATGGAGTACATAGGAAACAGCTTGTAGATTCAATTAAAAGTTATAAGAATGTAAAATTTATTAAACCAATGACGAAAAAGCAATGCTTTACCATTATTGCCGAACATGATGTAGGATTAGTGACCTTAAAAGATAAAGAAGTCTTTAAAACGGTTCTGCCTGGAAAAATGATTGATTATATGACATGCGGAGTTCCAATCCTTGGGGTGGTGGATGGATATTCTAAAGATTTAATCAATAATGAAGGGGTTGGAATAGCCATAAATAACAGCGACCCACAACAAATAGTGGCGCAACTCGTCAAGCTGTTAGATAACGATCAAGTAAGAACACAAATGTCCCGAAAAGCGCAGGAACTTATTCTTAATGAATTTAATTGGGAGATTAATATTGCTAGTTTAGTAGAATACATGAGTGGAACCAAGTACCCTCAGCAAAGGAAGGATGCAGAAGATGGCGAAAAAAGTGTGCATGTTCGTATGGAATCACTTCACAAACGATGCTAGGGTATTGCGGGAATGTACCGCATTATCTGAAGCAGCGTATGAAGTCGATTTAGTGTGTATCCATGATCCAAAGGATGCTTCACTCCCAAGATTTGAACAAAGAAACGAAAACTTTAGGGTATATCGACTTAGAAGATATCCAGTTTTATTAGAATTAATCCAGAAAGGTTACAGGTACTCCTTACAACATAAATTGTTTGGAGCCTTTTTATTATGTGTATGGGGATGTTTGATTTATACCGTACCGGTGCTGTTTTCTATTTTAACTGTATTGGCTGTAATAATGTTGAAAACAAAACTTAACATTGTCTGGGTGAGAGGAAGTCTGATTCTCCGTATGATTCTAATGGGCTATAGAAAAGACTATGATATCTATCATTCGAATGATCTAAATACACTAACACAGGGGTATATTTCCTCCAAATGGCGCTTGAAACGAAAAAAATTGATATATGATTCCCATGAAGTACAAACGAGCCGTACAGGATATCACAGTTCGGCTTATGGGAAATTAGAAGGGTTTTTAATTAAAAAAATTGATGATATGATGGTTGAAAATCATACGAGAGCAGCCTATAACGAAGAATTGTACGGATTTTATCCAAGTGTTGTTCATAACTATCCGTTCAAACAAATCAATAATAACGGCGAAAAAGTCGATTTGCATGAAATTTTAAACATTCCAAGAGATGAAAAAATCCTGCTGTATCAAGGCGGAATTCAAACTGGCCGCGGTTTAGATAAGTTAGTGAAAGCTGCTCCGCTTTTTAATGAGGGAGTCCTGGTATTAATTGGCGACGGTAAAATAAAAAAGGAACTGCAAGCGACAGTAAAAGAAATGAAGCTTGATGATCGAGTGAAGTTCCTGCCGAAAGTACCGCTTGCTGAGCTGCCAAAGTATACAAGAAATGCGTATATAGGTTTTCAAGTATTAAACAATGTGTGTTTCAATCATTACTCAGCCTCTTCAAATAAATTGTTTGAATATATGATGGCTGGAGTTCCGGTAGTGGCTTGTGATTTTCCAGAAATTAAAAGAGTAGTAGAGGGTGACAGCACAGGAGTATGCGTCGATTCTCACGATCCAGCATCAATAGCAGAAGGAGTAAATGGGCTGTTACGAAACCAGAATAAGCATCAAGAGTTGCAAGCGAACTCCTATAACGCAAGTAAAAAATACAATTGGGAAAATGAAAAGGATATTTTCTTAAGCGTTTATCACCATACACATCAAACATTGTATAGTTCTTCCGTTAAGGACGTCTCTGAGAAAATTTGATAAAGGTTTGTTCAATGATGAACAAACTTCATAAAAATGAAGGTCAGTAATGGCCTTCAACCTGAACATACATCATGAATGATCGGAAGAATAAAAGGAGGACTATACAGTGGTTGATGGCAAAAGGAAAGCCCAAGAAACCTTTATGTTAGAGCAGGAAAATCAAAGGCTGCAAACTGAGATTGAGCTGCTAAAAAAAGAGCTGCGAGTACAATTAGATACGCGTGAAGCAGAATTACACGATTATGAAAAACTCCAAAGAAAATATCAGGCATTAGAAAAACGATATAACTCTATTAGAAATTCGGTTCTGGGGAAATTGACCGTTAAATACTGGGAAATACGAAAGAACATAGGTAATAAAGCGAATGTAAAAGGAGTAAAGAATACATGATTAGTAGTATTAGCAAAAAGGTGGAACAAATAAATAAAACGAGAACATGGTTGAATCAAACCCAGATGACACAATTTGAAAGAAAAACAGTGGAGGAAATTGGGAGCTCAGGCTGGTATAAACAAGCAAATGCTCCTATTACATTCGATCAGGAAACGAACACCTTTTATTCGGAACTGCCAAAAGGCAAACATATCTATTTATCGTATAAAGAACAGAATACAAAGTTTTCGATCAGCCCGGAACATGCTGATTTAAACCTACAAACAGGAGAAACCTACCGTGTTTCAATCAAAGGGCAAAAGGACAAGGATGTTTCGATTTCATTATTTGCGATCTTTTTTCAAAATGGTAATCGAGTTGTGGATCAAGTCATTCCTTTTAATGAGGAAATGAAAATGACCATACCCAATGGAATCAACGGAGTCCGCCTGGCAGTGAAAATAGCAGGAAGTGGGACATTTAAAATCGATGCGATTCAAATTGGAGATATCGTTGTTTGGGGACAAGACTCTGTCGAAAAGGCTTCATTTTCACGTATTGAACATACGAATTGGTATATGCCGGTTGAAAAAAATGTATCTTTTAATCGCGACAATTCTTCCTTTTATATTGATTTAGAAAAGGGCAAACATATCTACTTACCACATAAGGAAGCAAATAGTGCTTTTTCCGGAACTCCCCAAAACCCTATTGCAATAACAGAAGACGGAACATTCCGAATTCTATTTGAGGGGCAAAAAGATGCTCAGCTTGATGTGAAGCTATTTGTCGTTTTTTATAACGAAAACAATGAAAAAATCGATACACATCAAGTAGATCTGAACCATAAAAGATTGATTATGCCTGATCAAGAAGCGAAAAATATCAGGCTAGCTATTAGAGTTCAGGGAACTGGGACATTGACGCTTTCCACTGTTGCCATTTCTGGAGTAGGCTACTGGCTTCCAAATAAATTGAAAGCAGCTATTTCAAGCTTTCCTAAGTTTGATTATGTTTTTAACATCGATAAATCCAATCTTTATGGTTTATTTCAAGATAATAAAATCTTGGTACATAGTGAAGCCAATTGTTTTGAATCCAAGCTTGAGGCCAAACAATATCGTTATTTATCGTATTTGGATGACAGCGAATTAAATGAAAGGCCAAATGAAACATTATTGGTGCCTAAGGTAAAGCATTATTATGAAATTCATCCGACTGCAGAAACTTACGGGAATGTGAACCTTGAACTATTTATCCATTGCTATAAAAACGGGAAAAGGATCAGTCTGAAACAAGTTCCGTTTCATCAGCTGTCAATCATCAGCTTTAGTGCAGATGTGACAGATGTTAAATTCGCTTTGAGGGTAAACGGAACGGGGTTATTTCAAGAGGTAAGTGTTCACTTGAATGAGAAAAAGATTGAAATCACCAATGAAGTAACGGTTGAGCTGAATAAGGAAAATTGGTTTCCTTCAAACAAATTGCTCACTCTACAAGATCAAGAAGACGGATTACTGATAGATTCAACTGCTGGCGATAAAAGAGGCTATGCTTCTTATAAGGAGAAAAACAATAGTTATAGCATCCCGCCTATTTCACACCTGTTGTCGATAAAAAAGGACGCAGTATATGAAGTGGTCCTAAATGCAACGGTTCCAGAAGATGTACAGTTCATACCGATGGTAGTGGAGTATATGGGTGAATTGAAGGGGGAAGTCTACCAATTCCGGTTAAACACGGAAAATACGTTCAGATTTCATCCTGAAACAACGGATATCCGTCTTGCCTTAAGAATTGGCGGAACAGGCAAAATAAAATTAGAACAGTTTACAATCAAAGAAATGATGGTACAGCCAGACACAGACCGCAGGAAATTTGTAAGCAATCGTGAACCGTATGAATTGCAGCTGGTGAAGCCAAAGCCACTTAAAAAGTTAAAGATGGCTGTGATCTTTGATGTGTTCACTACTGCCTCTTTTGCAGAAGAATGTGAGTTAATCACCTTTACTCCTACTAATTGGCTTGAAACATTAACGAGTAATAAACCAGATTTACTGATGGTTGAATCTGCATGGGTTGGGAATGGCGGCAGCTGGAACAAACTTGTAGGCTATTATGGCGAAGAGAATATGAAGCCATTGTTTAGCTTGATCAAATGGTGTAATGAGAACAATATTCCGACTGTTTTTTGGAACAAGGAAGACCCAGTTCATTTTAATCGTTTTATTAAAACAGCCGTCAAGTTTGATTATATCTTTACGACAGATGAAAGGATGATACCAAACTATAAAGAACTTGCAGGGCATGAACAAGTTTACGCCTTACCTTTTGCTGCGCAGCCTGCCATTCACAACCCCATCAAAATTGTAGATGAGCGGGAAAACAAGGCATGCTTCGCTGGATCCTATTATCGTCATCATGAGGATCGTGCAAGAGATATGGATCGGGTGTTAAATTGTGCTGCGAAATATGGCTTAGATATTTATGACCGGAATTATGAGAAAAACTTAAAAGGCCTCATGCCAAATCATATGTTCCCTGAGCGATTTAATGAAAATATCAAGGGAAGTCTAAAGTATTATGAAATCGATAAAGCCTATAAAGGCTATAAAGTGATGATCAATGTCAACACCGTAAAGGACTCACCAACGATGTTCTCCCGCCGGGTATTCGAGGGTCTTGCTTGCGGGACACCGACGATCAGTACCTATGCGAAGGGGGTTGAAGTGATATTTGGCGATTTGATCAATATTTCGGAAAACGAGCAGGAAATTGACCAGGCCTTTCGTGTCTTGCTGAACGATGAAAAAGAGTACAGACAGAAATCGATGCTGGGAATTCGTGAGGTACTTAGCAAACACACGTATACAGAAAGATTGAAATTTATTTGTGAGATGGTCGGACTGCCTGTCACCTATCAGCTTCCAAAAGTAACGGTTATTGCACTCATTCATTCTAAACAGGAGTTCTTTAGAGTGCTGGAACAGTTTACTAGCCAACAGTATGAGTCTAAAGAGCTTTATATGTTAGTAGATACATTTGATGGTTACCTTGAGTTATTCCGTAAATATAATACGAAATCGGTTAAAACCTTCATTAGGAGCTACATGCATAAATATCAAAATATGTTGGAATGGATTGATACACCGTATATGACTTATTTTGATATCCATGATTATTACGGAGAACATTATTTGTCGGATTTGATGCTGGCAACAACCTTTACAGATAGCGATTTTATCGGAAAAAGTACCTATTACGAATACGATGCGAAAGTCCAATCTTTACGTGAACAAAATCATCATCATGAGTATGAATTTGTAACGTCGTTAAGACCTGCTGCAGCCATTGTGAAGACAGAAGTGTTTTCGAAGGAATCCCTTGAAACGGTTCTGGAAAAAGTAGAAAACGGTTCTGATTTTGCTTCCTACTTAAAATATGGAAAGCAGCTGTTTAGTAATGACAAATACAATTATGTATCCAATGCGTTTAAAAACAACGACAAACAGCAAATTGATAGGGAAATGATCAAACAAATTCAAATATGAGGCTTGATATAAATGAGTAAAGTGAAAATGGTTTTTGCAGGACACGATTTAAAATTTGCGCAATTGATTATTGACTATTTAGAGAAAACGAATCGTTTCGACATTCGCTTGGATCAATGGGCGGGTCATCATGTTCATGATGAGAAGTCCAGCAAAGAGTACCTCGATTGGGCAGATATCATTGTTTGTGAGTGGGGGCTAGGGAATGCGGTTTGGTATTCCGCCCACAAACGTCCGCATCAAAAACTAATCGTCCGGATGCACAGGCAAGAATTAGATACAGCGTATCCGCAGCAATTTACGATGGAGAATATGGATGCCTTGATTGCCATCTCTCCATATGTATATGAGGAATTTTATCGTGTCTTTAAACTTCCTCGTGAAAAGACACACATGATTTACAACGTGTTGGATGCGAAAAAGTTAGACAAGCCCAAAACAGCAGAATCAAATTTCCACTTGGGAATCATTGGGATCGCTCCAAAGATGAAACGGCTAGATGTGGCCTTGGATGTTTTAGAAGCATTATGGGCTAAAGATAAGCGTTATAAGCTGTTTGTGAAGGGAAAGCTGCCGCAGGAATATCCTTGGCTTTGGAAAAAAGATGAGGAAAGAGACTATTATGAAGAGCAATTCCACAGAATCGAACAAGCTCCTTGGAAGAATGCTGTTGCTTTTGATGGATTTGGCGAGGTTGATGAGTGGCTGCAAAAGATCGGTTTTGTTCTTTCCACAAGTGATTTTGAAAGCTTTCATTTAGCACCAAGTGAAGGGATGGCGTCCGGTGCGATTCCATTAATTTTAAAATGGGATGGCAGCGACACGATCTATAACCAAGAGATCCTACTCGAAAATACGAATGCCATTGTCAATCGTGTTCTGGAATTCAATGAAATGGGTGCTAAACAAAAGGAAGAGGTCCGTCAAAAAGCAAAAAGCTTTGTCAATCAGCGATTCGATATCGAAAAAATCGGCAAAGAATGGGTAGATTTAATCGAAGAATTATTATCCAAATAACTGGAAAAGGGGGTTGCAGGTAACATCCTATTATTCTAGTAAAATGATCAAAGGAGGAGGGTAGTTGTGAATATATTTATTCCTTCCTATTTAACTGCCGAAAGGTTGAATGCCATTCTTCAAGCTCTCCCGAAAAGCAGAAACAAGGATTCTTTACTTTCAGCAAACAACATGGTGGAAAATAACGCGTATACGCTGCCACCGTTTGGAGTCGTTACATTTCCAACAGTAATGAACTGGAATGATCAACGTTCCCGCAGTTTTGAACGACTTTTACATGGCTTTACCTTTTTAGGCTGCCTTACGGATGCTTTTCAAACAACGGAAGACACGAAGTATATCGATAAAGGGATGGAATTAATCAATGACTGGCTGGACAAGCATTCCTATAAAAAGAATAAAGAAACAATGGCCTATCACGACGAAACCACAGCCATTCGTCTGCAGTATTTCTTAAGGTTTTACATTTTTGCCAGAAACATCATATCAGTTAAAGACCTTAAGAAACTTGAAACAAGAATGTGGGAAACTGCGGCATTACTGGCTGATGAGGATTTCCATTCCACAAATACAAACCATGGAATGTTCCAGGATATCTCGCTTTTACTGTTTTCTATTTACTTCAATGATAAAAAGAATCGTATTTGCCAAAAGTATATTGATCTGGCTGTTACCCGTTTAAAGGACTATTTCTTCGACGTGTATACAAAGGATGGAGTTCATAAGGAACACTCGCCTAACTATCATATGCTTGTTGCCTCAAATATGAAGAAGTTACTATTCTGGCTCGACGAAATCAATCCAGACATCAGCCATGAATTTTTTCTACTATTTAACAAATCTGAGGAATATTCTACCCATATTATTCGTCCAGATGGGACGTTCCCGCCGATGTGTGATACGGAGGCAATGCCTGTTAGCAATTCAAGCTACGCCAAACTATATGATAGTGAATCCTATAAATATGCCGTCTCCTCAGGTAAACAAGGTAGGCAGCCAAAGGAGAATGTGAAGGTTTTCCCAAAGGCAGGATATGCGATTTTTCGCGATGATTGGGCAAAAAAAGACAAGGCCACGTATGTATTGTTTTCAGCTGCTTATCATGCCAATTATCACAAGCACAGTGATGACTTGAATTTGACCATCTTTTCCGGCGGCGAAATTATAACGGAAGCTGGACCCAATGGATATAATTATCAGGATCCTTTTACCAAATACGCCTATTCTTCATTTGCTCATAATACGTTAATTGTAGATGGTAAAGGGTTGCCGCGCACGGATGGCCAATACGACAAGGTTCATTTCACAGACTATTATACAGCAGATGATGTTAGTGAAGTGACAGGTGTGAATAAGCGCTTTGAAGGTGTAGAGCATCAACGGAATGTCAAATTCAATCATCAAAGTAATGCTGTCCTAGTGAACGATTACGTGACATCGGACAACAAACACGAATACAAGCTTCTATGGCACGTAGCACCTGAAATAAAGGTTCATCTAAGAGATCGAATAGTAGAGCTATTTCGCCAGGATGAAAAAGTAATGGAAATAGAGATAACCACTTCGACTCCGATTAGCATTCGGTCTGTGAAAGGACAAACAGAGCCAAGCATTTTAGGATGGAAGTTTCCGAAAATGGAAGCAAAGGAAATGCTGACAACGTTGGAAGTAGATATAAGCGGTGACAACATTCAATGTACGACAGAATTTAGATTAGTTGAGTTCAATGTACCGGTTCGAAAACAGGCGCCGTTTGCGATGGAAAAGGAATTCCCTTCGTTTAGAAGCTTGCGGTACCATTTTGAATCTGCTACATCTGAAAGTCATAAAGATCAATTATTTGTTATTTTCTCTGCCCTAGGACCAAAGTATAGCTATTTATATAACTATATGAATACATTGAAAGATTTACCGGTGAACAAGCTCTTTATTCTCGACGATTTTGGCGACCAAGGTTCCTATTATTTGGGGAAAAATAGAGATTTTAGTATCGAGACATCCGTGATTTCTCTCATCCACTATATCATGAGGCAGAATAAGATTTTATCTGAAAATGTTACCGCACTTGGATCATCAAAAGGTGGATTTACAGCCCTTTATTATGGCATTAAGTATTATTTTGGCCATGTCATTGCGGGAGGGCCACAAAGTAAACTGGGATCTTTCTTATTGGAGCAAGCCAATCACCCAAACATTGCTGAATATATTGCGGGTGGCTCAGCGGAATCAGATGGGTATTTCTTGGATGGAATGTTGTTACATGTCCTGAATCAGCCATGCGATGTTTCGCCAGATATTCATCTATTTGTCGGCAAAGAGGATCACCACTATAAGAATCATGTTTTACCTTTACATACTATATTGGTCAACAGAGGGTATAAAGTAGATTTAAAAACTTCTGACGGAGTGAACCATGATGAATTGAAAATCTATTTCCCTTATTATTTGTTAGGCAAAGCGAAGCAAATTCTAGGCATTCCATTAGATGGGAAAACGGATGTGCTGCCGCAAGAAACACCGCTAAAGATCATGAAGGTTTCCATATCTTCTGAAGATAGAAAAAATATTAAAGTGGAATCTGTCACAAGCGGTGTAGGGCTTACATTTGCCTATTATGTTTATAAAGATAATGAAGTCATTAAAAGATATTCCTATACAAGAAATGCAGCGCTAGAACACGAGGTAGATTCGAGCGGTGAGTATTTTGTGAGAGTGTATGTAAGAGATAAATTTGGCGGGCAGACGGCAAAGAATACAACAAAAATGATCATAAAATAAAAAAAAGGTAAGGTGTTCAGAATGAAACTTTGTACAATTGGTCTAGGATATATTGGTCTTCCAACTTCCATCATGTTTGCAAAACATAATGTAGACGTAGTAGGTGTTGATGTTAAGCCGGAAGTCATTGCTTCATTAAATGGCGGTCACATTCACATTGAAGAGCCTGGGTTACAGGAAGCATTGGAAGAAGTACTAGCAAAAGGGACATTTAGAGCATCATTAACAGCAGAAGAAGCGGATGCATTTATTATTTCGGTGCCAACACCGAACCATGATGATGTATATAAATCATGTGACCTTAGCTACGTATTGAGCGGTGTAAAATCGGTTCTTCCACATGTGAAAAAGGGGAATGTAATCATTGTTGAATCTACGATTGCCCCAAGAAGTATGGATGATCATGTAAAACCACTCGTGGAAGAAGCAGGTTTGGTTATTGGGAAGGATGTCTTCCTTGTTCATTGTCCTGAGCGGGTTCTGCCAGGCCAAATTCTCCATGAATTAATTTATAACAACCGTATTGTCGGCGGTGTTACCCCAGAATGTACGGAAGCGGGTGCGATGGTTTACAGCACATTCGTTAAAGGTGAAATTATTAAAACAAACGCAAGAACAGCTGAAATGTCAAAGTTAATGGAAAATACGTTCCGTGATGTAAACATCGCCTTAGCGAACGAATTAACAAAAGTATGTAACGAATTAGAAATTAACACACTTGATGTGATTGAAATGGCGAACAAGCATCCACGTGTGAATCTTCATACACCGGGACCAGGGGTGGGAGGCCATTGCTTAGCAGTTGACCCATACTTTATTGTCGCGAAAGCACCGGAACAAGCGAAAATCATTAATCTAGCAAGAACAACGAATACGTCCATGCCTGAGTTTGTGGTAGAAAACATCCATACATTGATGGAGAATGTAAGTGGGAAAACCGTTACAGTATTTGGTTTAACCTATAAAGGAAATGTAGACGATATTCGTGAAAGCCCAGCAATGGAGATTTTCCATATGTTAAAAACAGAAGGAAAATACGACGTGCGTGCTCATGATCCACACGTTAAGGAAGATTTTGTTATTGAAGATATAAACGAGGCTGTAGCCGGATCTGATTTAATCGTTGTCTTAACAGATCACAACGAATTTAGAGAATTACAAGCATACGAACTTCAAGGGATGGCAAATAAAAGAATCTTTGATACAAAAAATATCGTAAAAAGGGTTCCATCTGATGTTGAATACTTGAATTTCGGTAATTTATATGAAGCAACGAAGAAGGAAGCTCTCACCGTATGAAATTTGTCTTACAAATAATAAATGAACAAGTGAAAAATGTTCACCTTATCATTAGACTGGCCATCTATGATATGAAAAGCCGATATCAATTACACTATTTAGGGTGGTTTTGGCAATTTTTAAACCCAGCCCTTCAAATAGCGTTGTATTGGTTTGTGTTTGGCTTTGGAATCAGAAAGGGATCTCCGGTAGGAGACACTCCTTTTCTGGTTTGGCTTTTACTAGGATTAATTCCATGGTTTTTTATAGCGCCTTCCATATTACAAGGGTCTAATAGTATTTATAATAGAGTGAATTTAGTTTCAAAAATGAAATTTCCAGTCAGTAGTTTACCAACAACTAGTCTGGTTACAAATAGCTTTAATTTTTTTACGATGATGTTGATCCTAGTGGTTTTATTGGTAGTGAATAAAATTAACGCGGGGCTTTATCTGCTCCAGCTTCCGTATTATTTACTTTGTTTGTATGCCTTTCTATTTGCTGTCAGTTTATTATTTTCTACGATCTCGATTATTTTTCGAGATTTTCAGCTCATCCTTCAATCAGGTATAAGAATGGTATTTTTTCTCCTGCCAATTGTATGGAAAATGGATAATCTGCCAGCCTTCTATGTGAATATCCTAAAGTTAAATCCGATCTTTTACTTGATTGAGGGATTTAGAGATACCTTTTTAGGCGGCAGATGGTTCTTTACTGACGTAACCTATACGGCTTATTTTTGGAGTATGACGCTATTTATATTATTCCTTGGTTCTTTTATGCATGTTAAATTTCGTACTAAATTTGTAGATTATATTTAATCGGAGGCTTATTTAATGAAGCCAAAAGTTATTTTTAAAAATGTAGCAAAAACCTATACTCTTTATGAGGGTAAATTTGATAAATTAGTAGATTTGGTTGCATCGAAAAAGAAAAAGAATAAAACCTTCTATGCGCTTAGCGATATCTCATTTGAAGTGTATGAAGGAGAGACGATTGGAATTATCGGTGTAAATGGATCTGGGAAATCAACACTGTCTAATTTATTAGCGCAGGTGATGCCGGCTACATCCGGCGAGATCACCATTAATGGTGAGACATCGCTCATTGCCATTTCCGCGGGATTGAATATTAACCTGACAGGTTTAGATAATATCGAATTAAAATGCCTGATGCATGGTTTATCGAAAGAAAGCATTGAAGAAATCACACCGAAAATCATGGAATTTGCTGATATCGGCGATTTCATTAGGCAGCCGGTAAAGAACTATTCAAGTGGGATGAAGTCGAGATTAGGTTTTGCGATATCTGTTCATACGGATCCCGATATTCTCATTATTGACGAAGCTCTTTCCGTTGGAGATGAAACATTTTATGAAAAATGTTTAACGAAAATGGAGGAGTTCAAGAAACAGGGAAAGACCATTTTCTTTATTAGCCATTCCATCTCACAAGTGCGGTCTTTCTGTGATAAAGCGATGTGGCTGCATCACGGGAAAGTCCAGAGTTACGGAGGGATTGGAAAGGTAATAAGGGAATATAAGGAATATATTTCCTGGTACCGAGGTCTTAATGCGGACGAACAGAAAAAATATAAAAGAGAAATGATGGCCAAACAATTCATTCCTTCTGATAAGAGTGACAGCATAGAAGGTGCTTCATTAGAGTTACAAGGCGAGTCTGAAAAAAAGAAGAAAAAGGATTCTAGTGGTCTGGGGAAAAATGCTATTTTAACCGTATTATTTCTCTGTTTGCTGGTTAGTGCTTATATGATGGTGCAAGATGGTGTAGATCCGGCTGCAACGATCGCCGCAAAAGTAGAGAAGCCGGTCAAGGTGAAGAAAACCTCGCAGCCCGTTCAAAAAGAAGGTAGGCCTATCCATCAGGAAGGGTTTATCAACGAAAATAATAGTGCGCTATTTAAAGAGGTTGAACAAAAAAATCCCCTTTTATCGTTAGATTTTTCTAAAAAAGTAATGGTGTTAGAAGAAGTGGGTCAACTTTTTAAAGTCCAATTAGATGACGGTACGATCGGGTATACCGATCAAAAGAATATAACCCTCGCTAACCATGTAGATGATACGAAAAGTGTGAAAATGAGCGGGATATTACCCATCACCCCAACTGTTTTCAGCCATTCGTATCAATTTTATTTAGCCTATATTAATGCAAAAGAAGAGAATATTAAACATGATTTGCGTGGACTATCGAATGAAATGGGACAAAACCCCAATGAGAAGCTCCTTGAGTATAAGGACAGGAACGTTCTCTATCGTATCCATAACGGGGAGTCTACAGCCATTATTGTAACTGGAATAGATACAAGTTCCCCGGAATTTCATTCGTTAAGTGGGAATGCGATTCTGAAAGATCAAGAAGGAAACATGGGACTTGTTGTGACGGAGAAAAATCGGATTATTTACAATAAATCAGATGAATCGTTAACCATTGAAACGAAATAACTACTTTTTTCGCGAGTTCATTTGTTTTATCGGCGAATTTCTTCAGTTTATCGGCGGATTTTCAATTATATCGGCGAATCGCACCACTTTATCGGCGAATTTTTAATTATATCGGCGAATCGAAAAAATGAAACATCTATACGTTTAAAGGAGGATTTCAGGCGGTGAAAGTAGATATTTTTGGAAGCTGTGTGACACGAGATGCCTTTGCATGGGAAAACCCTTTTACGATTAATCGCTATTTTGCCCGTACATCCATGATAAGTCAGTATTCTAAGGCGCTGAATATGAAGGAAGAGGACATACACCTGCCATCTAAATTTCAACAAAGAATGGTCTATAATGATTTGCAGAAAATGTTCAGGAGATATATACAGAATCCAACTTCAGATTATTTAATAATAGATTTAATAGATGAAAGAATGAATCTCATAAAAGTAAAACAAGGTCCGTATATTACAAGGTCTACGGAACTTGTAAATGCAAAACTGAAAGTAGATCAAGCAGCAGTTCTGAAACGGCTTCATCTGCCAGAACATTTGTGGTTTGATAAAGCGGCCTTATTTATCGATGATGTGAAAAAGAAATTTGACCGGAATCAAATCATTTTGCATAAGGTGTTCTGGCAGGAGAAATATAGGACCGCTGCCGGAGAGCTGAAGGAATTTGAAAATAGGAAAGAAATTAGGGAGAATAACGAGTTATTACATACCTATTATTCTTTTATGGAAGACCATATGGACGGGATTCATGTGATCGACCTTAATGGAAAGTACTATGGTGATGAAACACATCGTTGGGGAAAATCGCCATTTCATTTTGAAGAAGAATATTATAAAGATTTTCTGCAACAGCTGCATGCTATCATAGATTTAAAAGATAATAGAAAAATGGTAAGACAGAAAACCGAGTAAGAAATGTACTCGGCTCTCTGTCTTTTTATTTGTTTATAGTTCCAATAAAGTTCTTCGAAACAAGAGGCTGCTGTTTCATTGAAAAGTCTACCATTGTATTATTATTCAATACACTTGAATGGGCTTTAAGAGGGAATTCGGAAAAAATAAAATAAAACGGCTGCCCCATAGAATTCCTGTTTGCAAGCTTAATATCGTTATCGATGACCTGCAGGTTTTGGATCTGGTTCGACCTGGTTCCTTCAACATCCAAAAACGTAATGAATGATTCTGAAATGTCTAATGCCTTATTCCGTTCAATTTGCAGGACTCTGCTGGTTAAATCATAAGACCGTTTGATCGAAAGGAAGTTTTTTGCATTAAAGTTCTCAATACTTTTGGGCAGATTGTTTTTTGTTGCGATTTGCGGGACATTATTCCCACTGACTGATTCGTTGTCGACAATGGACGCATTTCTTCCGTTCGCTAAAATGATGGCTGAACCCTTAAAATACCCTAGAAATTTATTTTGTTTAATGGTTACATTGGCACTTCGTATATTGACCCCATAATTGAGATTCGCTAATATGTTTCCTCTAAATACAGTAAAGTTGGCTGTAGAATGTGTCCCAATCCCGTACTGTGTATCTTCTGTTAAATAGTGCAGCCCTAATTCATTTTTACCGCCGCCATAGACGGTATTAAATTCCACGGTGCTGAAATAATCCGGATATTGTCCAGATACGTCAATACCTCGTCTAGAACCCGTTATTCGATTATCTTGAATCGTGGAATAGGAGCTGCCGTATGATTGAATTCCGTACCCGCTGTACTTATCATTCGCCTCAGTGACTTCGGAATTCTCTACTTTCGTCCGATAGCTGCTCACAACATGGATTCCAACAGCAGTAGAATGGCCGACGTTTATTCTATTAATGGAACTATTGGATCCATATTCTAGTTTGATCCCTATTGTCCGGTCGTTAGAAGGGTTGCGGACAATATTGATTTTCTCCATCGTTATATGGATCGGATCGATTACTTTTACCTGAATATCCTCTTTTTGTGGGTCATAGGCGTCCCAAATACCTTCTGCAAGAATAGCTTCGGATTTAGTAACTCCGATCATTTTATGAAGTTCGCCTTTGTGCAAATTCTCTGTGCCTGTTCGAGGCTCGAAATACCAAGGAGTGTTACTCTCGATTAACAAAAGGTCATTTGAATCTACATCTTTTATATTTGGAAGATTGATCTGACTATCTCTTGTCCTTAGAGCAGTATCAATCCTTGCCGAACTTTTCACTTTACCAGAAAAGTAAAGAACAGGCTCATTTTTTTTATTACTTCCCATTAATATAGTGGCATTCTTTTGCCCGTTAGTGGTAATAGTGAGATCCTTTGTAATCTTAATGGTCTCCGTAACGAGATACGTTTTAGAAGAATCGAAGACAATATTACCGCCAGCTTTAACGTGGTCTATGGCCTTTAGAATAGCTTTTGTATCATCGTGTCTCCCATCGCCTAGAGCGCCAAAATCACTGACGTTTATGAAAGAATAAGTCTGCTTTTCAACCTGTTGTTCTTTCTTTTGGCTGCTTGTTGTCACGTCGTCGCTTTTCGGTTCATGATTGGTCCAATTGGTGATGAATAACATTACTCCAAGAATAAGCACAATAAGGAAAATAACGATCCTTGTTCTTTTGGAAAATTTAGTAAAACTCAAGGTTTTCCCCCTGACAACTCTGAAAAATATTGTAGTAAAAAGGTAACTTTTTTATCCAATAAATGATTGGACTCTACTTATTGTAGAATAGTGAAACCTTTAATTCTACTGATAAAAGCCCTAATTAATCCCCATTTAAAGTAACCCTCTGCCATCACTAGATGCTAATGAACCATTTTTATGTAATTTATGGGAACTGTAAACTTTACTACCCTTTGTGTATAATTTTGTTTAACTATTTGTTCACCGAGGGAGGAATTTAAAATGAAGACAAAGTTATTTACCTTATTCATCGTCACGTTATTGTTAATCACCGGGTGTGGTAAGGACGCTGCTAAAGAAGAATCAGATCAAGGCTCTAAAGGAAAGGGGCCGAAAATAGAAAAAGTTGAGATTAATAAAGAGGATTCGAAGAACTTTTCTGTAAAGGCAACTACAGAAGGGAAGGAATTAACATATGCCTATTATGTTTATTTAGATAACAAGTTACTTAAGAAGTTCCCTTACAAGGAGAACGTGGATTTAAACTATAAGATTAGTGAACCAGGTGTGTACAAAGTAAGAGTTTTTGTTAAGGATAAAAAAGGGAATATTAATGCAGAAACGACAGAGCCAGTAAGAATGTAAGGTTTTGCCCTGACTAATATAACAATCTGTTTTGTATATATGAGATAATATAGTTATATTGTCAGGGGGGAATACTATCTATGATTCATGTAAGCAGTTTTGTGAGATTTAAAGAAGCGATGTGCATTTCTTTGGAAGTATCTTCGGATGGTAAGTACTTTCCATTGAAGGAATGGGTACAATCAATCCCAAATGATGCCGGGCTTAGCAGCTTTGAGCTAACGCCAGAGCTTGAAGAAAGTGTAAGAAGCTGTATAGACGAGTTTAAAAAAACAAAAACGTATTTTTGGCTGAGAGAAGATTTTAAAACTATACTATACGATGTGGAATTACAGCTAAATAAAAAAGCATAGTAAAAAGACATTGCAGATTGGGACCATTCGCCAATCTGCTTTGTCTTTTTACGTTTTTAGTAGGTACTATTTTCTATTAGGTAATACCCTTGAGATACTATCCTCATTATTATAAACTTTGGTAGATTCATTAATACATAGAAGAGGAGCTCCTGAAATGAAAGAAAAACTAAAGGTTATGACCGTGTTTGGAACCAGGCCAGAAGCAATCAAAATGGCTCCACTCGTAAAAGAATTAGAGAAAAATAGTGATAAAATCGAATCGATTGTTACGGTTACCGCGCAGCATCGTGAAATGCTTGACCAAGTACTACATATTTTTGACATTGTTCCTGATTTTGACCTGAATATTATGAAAGCAAGACAATCATTAATAGATGTAACGACACGTGGTTTAGAGGGACTAAATGATGTGTTTCAGAAAGTAAAGCCAGATATAGTCTTGGTGCATGGTGATACAACGACGACGTTTATTGCCGGCTTAGCAGCCTTCTATAACTCTATTATGATTGGGCATGTTGAGGCTGGGTTGCGTACATGGAATAAGTACTCACCTTATCCAGAAGAAATGAATCGACAGCTTACAGGTATCTTAGCGGATCTTCACTTTTCCCCAACCAGCCAATCTAAAGATAACTTGTTAACCGAAAATAAAAAGGAAGAAACGATCTTTATTACAGGAAATACAGCCATTGATGCTTTAAAGACCACTGTCAAAGGTAATTATTCACACCCTGTTTTAGAAAAAATAGGTGATGACAGATTAGTATTAATGACGGCTCATAGACGTGAAAATCTAGGGCAGCCAATGGAAAATATGTTTAATGCCATCAGACGTCTTGTGGAAAAACATGAAGATATTCAAGTCGTATACCCTGTTCATATGAACCCGGTTGTTCGGGAGATTGCGAATCGAGTGCTTGGGGAAAACAACCGAATTCATTTAATTGAGCCACTTGATGTCATCGATTTTCATAATTTTGCATCAAAGGCATATTTAATCTTAACTGACTCAGGTGGTGTTCAAGAAGAAGCGCCGTCACTAGGAGTTCCTGTATTAGTATTAAGAGATACAACAGAGCGTCCAGAGGGTGTTTCAGCAGGTACGCTAAAGTTGGCTGGAACAGAAGAAGAAACGATCTTCAATCTTGCGGATGAACTCTTAACAGATCGTGAAGCGCATGATCGAATGGCCAAGTCTTCCAATCCATATGGTGACGGCCATGCGTCTAGAAGAATTGTCGATGCCATTCTTTATCATTTTGGTGATCAAGAGGAAAGACCTATGGATCTTGGGGAAGCTATTGTAATTGGTGCCTGACACCCGCTTTGACAATATTCGCATAATTTCTACAACTAAAAACTGGAAATGTATTTACAATCACCGGATCTTCTAGTAGAATATGTAACTAGTATACATAGGAGGGAGATTTAGGAACTTGGAGCGCAATGCTAAAGGAAATAGCTCGAATCACGCTGATTTTTCGGAGATTGTGAAAAAGGCGTATGATAAGGGCGTAAATGAAACAGAAATAACGGTGGAAAAATTGCTTGAGGACATAAAAGCAGACTTAAGACAACTGGTTGTCTGTTAAATATATATAGATTCGAAAGGCTGTTAGGGGCATGCTCCTAACAGCCTTTTTTGTGTTTAAAGCGGGGGCGGTTCTTCTGCCTCAGCCGCAGGTGAAGCAGAAGAACCGCCCCCTGCCTCACTTACTGATCAAGAAGTCAACCACATAGTCGCTCCAAACCTTGATGCCTTTTTCGCTGGGAGCATCATTGTCAGGCGCAAGGTAGTCTTTTATCTCCTCGCTGTTGGGATCCGGCCAGGCGATCCAGTGGTCGAGATAGGCAATGTTGCTTTTCGCAGCGTAGGTTTTTAGCTCGTCTGTTTGCTTTGGATAAGTCTTTGCTTTGTAAAGCGGATAGGAGGGCTGCAGAATAAAGGTGGTCTCCGGATTCGCAACCTTACTTTGGATGATGATTTTTGTGATATCATTCAAGGTTTTATCCATCCCGACTACACCATTATTCGTCAATATAAACGGCTCCAGTACAATCAGATCCGCCTTCGCAGCGGCAATTTCTGCATCTTGCTTGCTGTTGATGAGTTGGGTAGTGGTGGTCGTAAAGGTCTTAAGGTCGACTTGAATGTGCTTCTCCCCAAAAGCTCCCATTAGTTTCTCCTGAATAATCGGGTAGGTGTCCTTGATGGCCGGCGAACCGACAAATAGAACCTTAAATGGCTGCTTCTCATTCAACGTTTCCTGAAAACGAGCGCTGGCAGTCTCTGGCCAATTCTTTGTCAATCCAAGCAAATCCTGATCGCTTGTATCGTCCATTTTCTCAACATCGGCAGTGGCAGGTGAATGTGCAGGAGATTTCCCTTTAGCCGATGCTTCCAGTTGTTGATTCCAATGGGATTGACCGAGATAGAGCACAATAATGAATACGACAGCTAATAGTGCCGTTAGAATTTTTTGCATAGCGTATATGACCCCCATGAACATAGTGCATTTCTATTATAGCAAACAATATTAGAAAATTTGTCCATATTCGATGGATCTCTACAATTAATTACAAAAAGTCGCACAAATGGGAGTAGGGAAATGCTGACAATTTCCGGATTTCCCTTCAAATTTTTGTAAAAAGGGTGTTTAATAGATGGAGTAGAAATTAATTAGACAGAATAACTAATAACATGACAATATATGATATAATAAACATTGGCTTTTTAGCAATATTTTAGGAGGACAAAATGGAAGAGACTATAAGTTTAAAAGAGTTGTTTGAGACATTGAAAAAACGATTACTGTTAATCGTGTCGATAACGTTAATTGCTGCCATTGTCAGTGGAGTCGTCAGTTTCTTTTTCTTAACCCCGATTTACCAAGCTTCAACGCAAATTCTTGTGAACCAAAAGAAAAGTGATCAATCGATGTACAGCCCAGGCGATGTTCAAACAAACCTTCAATTGATTAGTACCTACAATGCCATTATTACAAGCCCGAGGATTTTAGATATCGTGGCGGAAAATCCAGATATAAACATGACAGTTGCGCAATTAAAAAGCAAGATTACCGTAGGAAGCGAGAAGGATTCCCAAGTGGTCAACTTGTCTGTTCAGGATCCTAACGCTAAAATGGCAGCGAAAATTGCCAACGAGACAGCAGAAGTCTTTAAAGATGAAATACCAAAAATTATGAATACGAATGTCGAAAATGTCAGTATCTTAGCAAAAGCGGATGTATCAGAAAACCCAGCCCCGATTAAGCCAAGACCATTATTGAACGTAGCGATTGCGATTGTAGTTGGATTAATGGCAGGTGTCGGATTGGCATTTTTACTTGAGTATTTCAATAACACCATCAAAAACGAACAAGATGTGGAGAAACTTCTTGGTCTGCCGATTTTAGGTGTCATCGCAACGATTGAGGATCAGAAGCTAGAAGATATAAAAGCTCGTCGTGCTGCACGAAATACAAAGGTAAGAGGTGAGACACTTGGCTCTTAAGAAGAAGAAAACACCAATAAGTAAAGACTCAAGTCGAAAGTTAATCACGTCAATTGCACCGAAGTCACCGATCTCGGAGCAATTCCGGACGATTCGGACGAATATCCAATATTCTTCTATAGATAAAGAAATAAGAACCATCATGATTAGCTCTTCAGGACCTGGTGAAGGGAAATCAACGACAGCAGCAAATCTAGCGGTGACGTTTGCGCAGCTGGGTAAAAAGGTTCTATTAGTAGATGCTGACCTTCGGAAGCCGACCGTTCACCATACGTTTGGCCTGAATAACCTATTTGGGTTTACAACCGTATTAACAAAGCAAAGAACGCTGGACAAAACTGTTCTTGAAACAGAAGAAGAGGATTTATATATTTTGACAAGTGGGCCGATTCCGCCAAATCCGGCAGAATTGTTAAGCTCCAAATCGATGGAACAATTTATTATAGAAGCAAAAGAACAATTCGATTATGTGTTGTTCGATACACCGCCATTGTTAGCGGTAGCGGATCCACAGATTGTGGCTAATCAATGCGATGGTTCGGTTTTGGTTGTCTATAGTGAAAGGACAGAAATCGACCAGGCGAAGAAGAGTAAGGAATTGCTCGAAAATGCTCAGAGTAAGCTGCTTGGCGTGGTGTTAAACCATAAAGAAGTTAAAAATGGGGACTATTACTATTATTACGGGTCCAAATAACTAGTATTCGACAAATATTGACAAAAGGCGCCCTTTACTGATGCTGCCGACGATGGTACCATTAAGATTGTCATAGAAATTTAACAATTTTCGGGAAAAAGGTGTTGCTTATGATCGATTTACATTGTCACATTTTGCCTGGTATTGATGATGGGGCAAAGGATATGTCAGAAAGCATCATGATGGCGCGAAAGGCTGTAGAGCAGGGGATTGATACCATTGTCGCCACGCCGCATCATTTGAATAATCAATATGAAAATCCGAAGCAAGAGATTATCGATAGAGTTAGTGAGTTAAATAAGATTTTACTAGAAGAAAAGATTGATCTAAATGTGCTTCCTGGTCAGGAAGTGCGAATCCATGGCGAAATGATCGAGGGCTTTGAAGCAGGGGAAATTCAACCAATTGATGGAACGCAATATGTATTGGTGGAGTTTTCCTCAAGTCATGTACCGCGCTACACGGAAAGGCTATTTTATGATCTGCAGATGAAAGGCCTTATTCCGGTGATTGTGCATCCCGAACGAAATCAGGAGATCATTGAAAATCCTGAAATCCTGTATCAGTTTGTGAAAAAGGGAGCATTAACACAAGTCACGGCAGCCAGCATTTGCGGTGATTTTGGAAAAAAAATCAAGACCTTTTCGCAGCAATTAATCGAAGCAAGTCTGACACATTTTATTGCTTCTGATGCACATAATCTGACGAATCGGACGTTTAAAATGCGAGAAGCATATAGTCAGGTCCAGGAAAAGTACGGGAATGATATGATTTATATGTTTCAAGAAAATGCGGCATTAGTGATCCAAGGCAATCATGTTTATAAAGAAGTGCCGGAGCGAGTGAAAAAGAAAAAGCTCTTTGGGATCTTTTAGGGAAGTTGTTTCAGAGTCCTATACTCTTATTATCGACAGGTTCATGCTGTTCGTTTAATCATTTTTATAAAAAAGCCGACTAAGGCTATCGAAACACTAGAATGAACCATATTGTTTGTCAGGTGTAGCTGCCTGAATCGGCGAGGCTTCCCTGTCCGTTATCCATGGGGGCACTCGATCATGCTGTGGGTCCTTGCGCATTTGAACAGGGACCTTAGACGCGGGTCGTCAGGGGTATGATGTGAGGGCGGGTTAAATGCCCGATTTAAAAAATGTAATAAATATCTAATGAAAGAATAAGTGTAATAGCACTTGCAATTCCATTAGATATTTATTTTTTTCAGAGAATGCTTAGATTTACGAAAAAGATAGAGGGGGAACGAGAATTGAAAAGGGTAAGAAAAGCGATTATCCCTGCTGCTGGTCTTGGGACAAGGTTTTTACCAGCAACCAAAGCGATGCCAAAGGAAATGCTTCCGATTGTCGATAAGCCGACGATTCAATACATAGTGGAAGAAGCAGTCGCATCCGGAATAGAAGACATTATTATAGTAACGGGTAAAACAAAGCGAGCGATTGAAGATCACTTTGATAACGCTTATGAGTTGGAGCAAAATTTATTATCAAAAGGAAAGTTAGATGTACTAGACAAAGTCCAATATTCATCTAATCTAGCAAACATTCATTATATTCGTCAAAAGGAGCCAAAAGGTCTTGGACATGCCGTTTGGTGTGCACGAAACTTTATTGGCAATGAACCATTTGCTGTGCTTTTAGGGGATGACATTGTCCAAAGTGAGACACCTTGCCTACGGCAATTGATTGATCAGTATGAAGAAACCTATTCATCTATCATTGGTGTTCAGACAGTGCCAAACGAAGAGACCCATCGATATGGGATTGTGGAACCTTCGGTTCAAGAAGGTCGAAGATATCAGGTTCAAAACTTCGTGGAGAAGCCAAAGCCTGGTACGGCCCCATCCAATCTTGCAATTATGGGGCGCTATATATTAACACCTGAGATCTTTATGTTCCTTGATGAACAGGAAAAAGGTGCCGGTGGGGAAATTCAATTGACTGATGCGATTCAGAAATTGAATCAAATTCAACGAGTATTTGCTTATGATTTTGAAGGGAAACGATATGATGTCGGTGAGAAATTCGGATTTGTGAAGACAACCATTGAATTTGCACTACAACAAGAGGATATTAAACATGACTTGTTGACATTTCTTGAAAAACTGGTAAAACAATCAATGTCAAATGTTGGGTCACAAAGAAGGGAGTAAGAGTTTTGAAAGCTTCAAAGCATAATTTAAACTTTTTTCAAGAATATACGCCGACTTTAACATACTCCCGACAATCTGACAGCTATAAACTCAATCATTATTTATATTTTAAGAGATTTATTGATATTATATTATCCCTTCTAGGACTTATTGTTTCATTACCTGTAATAACCCTTTTTGCTATTTTCATAAGATTAGAATCACCAGGATCATCCTTTTTTCTCCAAGAACGCGTTGGGTTAAATGGGAAATACTTTAAAATAATAAAACTTAGATCAATGGGTATTGATGCTGAGAAGAACGGTGCTCAATGGGCACAAAAACAGGATCCACGGGTGACAAAAATAGGTGCCTTTATTCGAATAACTAGGATTGACGAACTCCCACAGCTATGGAATGTATTAATTGGTGATATGACTTTAATAGGACCACGGCCGGAAAGACCTATTTTTACTGCTCAGTTTAATAAAGAAATACCAAACTTTATTGATCGTTTAAAAGTAAAACCTGGAGTAACTGGTTGGGCACAGGTGAATGGTGGATATGATATCTCGCCTAAAGAAAAATTAGAATTAGACCGCTATTATATAAAAAATGTAAATCTGATCTTAGATTTAAAAATTCTTTTTAAGACTATAAAAGTTTGTTTAACCGGAAACGGCGCTAGATAAGATAGATAAAGCTTTTGGTTAAGAGACCTATTAGTAATTAAATTGATACCAAGGAGACAATAAATTGACGTTAGGAATTGATGCTAGATTAATTAATGGAAATAGAAGAGGAATGGGAAATGTTTTGTACCATACTCTAAAGCATTTTAAAAATTATTATCAAGAAAAGGTTTATTTATTTTTCGATAAAGATGTTGAGAATGAATTGCAGATTGAACTAGAAAAGTTAGGATACGAAATTCTTGTTATTAATAATAAAAATTACATTTTATGGGAACAAATAGTATTGAGATTTAGACTCCCAAAGGATATTAAAAAAGTTTGGTTTCCATTTAATACTGGAACAGTCCTTTTAGGCAAGCAAAAAATTTTAACATTACATGATGTTATGTTTATGAAAAGTAAGGACATCCTCCCGTATTCTAAAAGTATGTATCAATTATTAGGGCGCTTTTACCGGAAACTTATTGCCCCAATTATTGCGAGAGAATCTGAACAAGTAGTTACTATTAGTGGCGCTGCAAAAGAAGATATTATTAGTGAAATACCTAAGTTGGATACTGGTAAAATTCAAGTTGTTTATAATGGTTGTAATAAAAGTATTAACGATCTTCGAATGAATGATTGGAAGATATTTAAAGATAAAAGCGGGGTTGCGGATGAGTTCTTTTTTTGCTTAGGTGCATTAGACCCTCGAAAAAATACTTTGTATACTATTGATGCCTTTTATACATTCACTAAAAAACATTCATTAGATCATTTGCAATTAGTTATAGGTGGAATTAGTAATTGGAAAGAATCAATTTTTTTTAATAGAGTAAAAGAGCTTCAAATAGAAGACCAAGTATTATTTTTAGATTTCCTGCCTCAAGAGTATCTAGATTTGCTTTATTATAATGCGAAATTATTTTTGTTTTTAACCTATTATGAAGGATTTGGATTACCAATTCTTGAGTCAATGGCATTTGGGACTCCTGTTGTTACAACAAACGTAACCTCTATGCCAGAAATTGCCGGTAATGCTGCAGTGAAAACATCGCATGATAATTTAGAGGTTACTGTACAGGATATCGAGGATATTTACTTTAATAAAAAAATATACAATGATTTTGTCGAAAAAGGGAAAGAACGAGTAAAAGCCTTTACTTGGGAAAATACAGCTAAGCAAATGGCAGAGTTAATTATAAAATGAAATTATTCAAATCATTAAATGTCATTATATTAAGTAACACTTTTCAATTGAAATACTTACTTAATAAAGCATGATGATTTGATTGAGGGGTATATGTTTATGCATTGGTTAATAAAAGATAATATAATTAATAAGCTTTTTATTAACGATGAAAATATTATAAATCCATGGGGATTTGAAACTGCTGATTCTTCGGCCTTTTTTTCATTAGAAGAGGGTATTGGATGGAGATATAACATAGTAAAAAGGGAAATTAATTATGATAATAAAAAATTCGCTGCAAATATAGAGAATCAAATGAAAGAGGGCAAGTGGAAACTAAAAATAGATGATAAAATTATGGACAATCATTCTATAGTTAGATTTGTCGAGGCTGAGTGTTTAGAAGATACAATCTTTATGGATTTTGTAATGAGATTTAGGTTTAAAAAGGAATTTATTGATTATGCAATAATAGCGGAGAAAAAAATTAAACACAATAATTCAAACATTTACTATCAATACCCGGTTAACAATGTTTTCCTTAAAGGAAGCAAATTTAATGTTAACGTTGATATATTAGAATCTAAAGTTCCATCAGCAATGAAACCAGTAATGTATGTACGTGATAATAATGGTGAGTGGGTTGTACATGTAAGAATGTTACCTTTAAGAACAGATAAAGAGGTCATTAAGATTTGTACAAAATGGGCAGCAACTAGACCATTACCTCAATTAATCTCAAAGAATCTATTAAAATTTTCTAGACTAAGAAATTTTCTTTGGTATAGAGGAGAATTTTCCCCTATAAATAATAACATTTTATTGAAATTATTTAACCCAAGCGCTTTTCCAATGGTAAAAGTAAAAAAAGGAACAAAGTTAATGTGGAAAGTAAGGGTAGAGATTAAATGAAAAAACAAATTATCTCAAATATTATTCAATCAGTGATTGAAAAGTTCTTAATAATAGGGACGCAATTCTTACTCTCCTTTTTTTTGGTAAGGATGTTGGAACGTGAGGATTATGGGATCATTGGTGTTGTTTCTGGTTACTTCGTATTTGTTAACTTTGTGAATATTTCTTTAGAATCAGTTATGTTAAGGGATCATAAGAAGTATGAAGATAATCCAGAAAAATACTTTATGAATTTTTTCCTATTTAATTTCTGCAAAACTGGATTATTTATAATTATTGCAGCAATACTTTCATTTTATTTAGTGGGTCATTTTAAAGATATTAATTTTCTTTATGCAGTTTTATCAGCTACCTTTATTTTAATAGCAGACTCCATAGTTGCTCCATTAGTTATTTATTCAACATCTAAGTTTAACCAAAAAACGGTTACTAAAATTGCTTCAATTAGATCTATTCTTAATATTATCTTTGTGTTTGGTCTGCTTTTTTCACCCACATTAGCTTATAATGCTCTTAAAGATTTTATTGTAGGCATTGTCTTTATTATTGTATGGTTTCTATATTCTCGTAAGAAACTAAATTATAAACAATTATTAAATCGAAAAAATATTGATTTAAGTTTTATAAAAATTAATCTTTTTAACTATTCTATTTGGACACATCTAAATGGAGTTATAACTAATTTTATTTATAAATCTGATACGTTTTTTCTTTCCTTTTTTGTATCGCTCAAAATTGTAGGTGATTATAATGTCGCCCTTATGAGTGCTAATGTTGCAAATATATTGCCCATGATTTTTGGCTATCAAAATAGCGTAGCGTTATCACATGCAACTGACGACGAACATGCATTTAAAATCTCCAACACTTTTATTAGGTTATCCATATATTTAGGTCTACTTACAATAGGAGGCTTTCTTATCTTTGGACAGTTGTATTTGAAAATAATAACCGGTCAAAGCGATGTAAATACTATTTATTTGTATATGATCTTTATTGTATTAGGCTTGGTAATCGTAAAAACAATTGCATCACCTCTAAATTCATTTATTAATATTAGAGGTTCAGTCATCTCGTTGTTTAAGACTGTTCTAGTACCGACTTTTCTTTCTACGCTTGTAATATATTATTTTACTTCACGTTATTTTGGAGCAATGGGTATATCGATTGGGAATTTAGTGGTTGCTCTTTTATGGTTAATCCTCATGATTAAGGAAGTAAAACGATATAACTATAACTTCAAATCCATCTTTCGTTTTAAAGATGATTTAAACTTGTTAAAGGGGTTTATAAAGAATGGGGCTAGAAAAGGATCTAAGACTTATTAGTGTTAATATAGGCAATTTCATTATGAAATGGTTAAGTGATAAGAGTGGTTTTGAGTGCCGCTCTTTTTATGGAGAGGCATTTTCCTTATCTCTTTTAGAAGGATTAGAAATATTGGACGATGCAACAAGGATGAAACTTGTTAACTCCTACATTAAATTAGACAAAGAAGATTCTCAATTTCATTGGGAATTTAATAATTATGCACTTCTGAATTATTTAAACATGAAAAATGATAAAGAAATTTATGATTTTATTTATCCATTGAAATTTAAGCATACGCCCGTTACAAATTGGACCTTATTAAGAAGTAATGCTCGATTACTAGCGAAACAAGATGAGAATAAGGCAATAAGTGAGGCACTTAGTAAGGTTAATAATTTCCAGTTAGACTCAGGGCTTATTTTAGATCAAAAACAAGATGAATCCTTTCAATATCATTGCTTCTCAATAGCAATGATAGGAGAAATATATGAATTAACAAATAGAGAAGAGTTTTATAAAAGTTTTATCAGTGGCGTTAATTTTATCAGAAATTTTATTTTATCTACTGGTGATACAACTTATATCGGAAGAGGGCAAAAGCAATCCTTTGGGTATGGGGCTTTAATATATATTTTAACCTTAGCATACAAATTTACTGAAGATAACAGTTTATTAAATGATATTAAAAAAGTCAAAAATTTATTAGTAAGACATCAACATACGGATGGGAGCTTTCCCCTTGTATTAAATGGCATAGAGCAACCAATTCCTAAAAAGGTAAATATAGAGGATCCCTCTTACGTAGGATGGTATCCCTATAATAATTATTTTGATTATCTACCTTTTATGGGGTATTTTGTCTTAAAGGCATCGAATGTTCTTCACAGCCTAAACCTAGATAAATCTACACACGATGAAAAAGTGAGTTATTCAGATAAAAATTTTATTGTAGAAAAGAAGAGTAAGTATGAGGCCGTTGTTTCAAAGACGGGTGGGTATTGGACCAATGATATGCCAATTCCATATATTATAAGTGACGGGAAAAGCATTACGCCATGTTACGGTGGAGAGCAATTCCAAAAGAGCCTTTTTTCAGTAAAAGGATTGCCATTACCTTATTGTCATTCTTTAAAAAAATCTATTCGATGGAGAGGGGTAAGTTTTTTAAAGAATGATACTCTAACAATTTTATCGCCACTTGGTATAATGAAGCGAATGTTTATATTTAATGAAAATTCAATTGTGATTAAAACAAAAATATACTCACCCTTTAAATTTATCCATGTTTATCTATTCAAAAAGCAAATTAAACAAATACTCCCAGGAAAACTTACTATTAACAATGTGGAGATTACCTCTAAAAATACTTTAGTGCCGAACAAAATTGAATACTCAACAGATGGGGAATTACAACTTTTTGAGGATATGGGAAAGGAAAGTATTATTCAATTTGATTTTAATAATTAAAGAAATGGTGTAGATGATATGATTAGTATTGTAATACCGACCTATAAAAGGACTGACTATTTGGAGCGCTTGCTGAAGTCAATTAAGGCGCAAACATTCAAGGAGTATGAAATTATTGTAGTTGATGATAATTCTCCAAATAAAGAGGATTATGAAGAAGTGGTTAATAAGTACAGTAAGGAATTTAAAGAATTTACTTTTTTGAGAAACGATACGAATAAAGGTGCTCCATATTCAAGAAATCGAGGAATTAAGAAGGCTAAATACGAGTATATTGCATTGGTAGATGATGATGATGAGTGGTTACCTGAAAAATTAAAAAAGCAAATTGAGATTTTCAATAACAGTGATGAAAATTTAGGAATAGTATATACATGGACGGATGCCATAGATGAAAAAGGTGATATAGTTCATCAATACAGAGCTGAAATAGAAGGAACTCCTAAAAAGGAAATTCTAAAGGGGTGTTTCTTACCATCGCCTTCAGTTATGGTAAGAAAGACACATATTCAAAGAGTAGGATTATTTGATGAAGGATTACCAAGCTGCCAAGACTGGGATATGTGGACAAGAATGATCCTAAATAACTCCGAATGTAAGGTAGTAAAAAGTGTAGTAACGTTATATCACAAACATAATAATGGATCAATAGGACTATCAGCAAAAGCATATCAAGGGTTTTTATTGTATTTTAGAAAGCATTTTCTTTCGGCACTGAAAGTAAATCCAGTTATTTCAGCGTATTATATTTATCAATATTTTAAAATGAGGTCAAAGCGGGAGGTTTAAGATTGAAAAAGATTGCGGTTTTAACCAACATTATTCCTCCGTATCGGCTTCCATTATTTAATGGAGTGGGGGAAAAGGTAAAACTAGATATATTAATATGTACAAAAAATGAAAAAAATAGATCATGGGATATCCCTAGAACCTCCAATTTTAAGGTTAAAAAATTATTTGGAATTAGCGTGACGCTAAAGAATAATTTAAATGATTATCGCTTTATTTATTTAAAGTTTAGTATTCTTTTTTATCTATTATTTAAAAGGCCAGACCAATTAATTATTGGAGATGCTTCCTTCACCTCTTATTTTGCGGCACTTTGCTGTAAAATATTAGGGGTTAAATATATATGGTGGAATGAAACGTTGCCATTTACTCCAATAAATAAGGGGAAAGTAGATAAGTTGCGGAAGTTTTCAATTAAAAATGCTAACCATCATTTTGTATCTGGTACCTTAGCAAAAGAATTTATTTTAAATTATGGAGTTTCGAAAAATAATATTACTGTTATTCCAGATGCGGTAGATAATGAAATGTATTTTAATTTTTCTCAAAAATTCCAACCATACAAAGAGGAAATCAAGGACAGTATGGGCATTCTAAAGGACGATTTTGTTCTAATTTATGTGGGACAATTTATCGATAGGAAAAATATTAATTTAATGCTAGAAGCATACAAGGAGTTATACTCTCATGATAAAACTATTAAATTCATAATGGTTGGAGGGGGGGAATTAACAAGTAATATATTTTCCTTTAAAGAGAAATACAATTTAGATGGGCTCATCATCAAAGATTTTATGCCAAGTGAGGAATTAGCAAGGTTATATGTAGTTTCTGACTTGCTACTACTGGTGAGTGAAAGTGAGCCATGGGGAATGGTAGTTAACGAAGCAATGTGCTTTGGGATACCAGTCCTGCTTTCTCGTTATGTTGGCGCTGGTGCTGATTTAGTAAATAAAAATACTGGCGAAATCTTGTATGATATAAACAAAGAAGTATTAAGTAAAACCATACTTGATATGAAAAAAAGGACTTTTAACGAGAAAATAATTCTTGATAAAGTGTATAAGTGGAATAATAAACATGCAATAAGGAGCTTTTTGCAGGAGTTACAATATGGGCATAATTAGTGTAGTAGGAGCTATTACTGTCTTCATTATGTTGGTTCTAGTTGTTATTAAAGTTCAATTCTATAAAACACCTATATTTCTAATAATAATTATTAGTTTTTTAATATTATATTTACCACCAACACTAAAGTATAAAGAACTTTATATATCATGGAAATATCTATTAAATTTTTATTGGATGTTCTTCTCCGCGCTTTTATTTATCGTCATAGGATTTTCTTATAAGGGTAAAAAAGCAAGCACAATAATAAATAGTAATATTAAAAAGGAGTTAAAAAGGACAAAAAAATATTTAATATCAGCAATAATATTAAAACTCCTTTGTACTTTATTATCTAATTTTAATGGTAATAACATCATAAAGGCATTAATATTCATTTTCGATGATATTGCTACGATTTTCTTCTTCGGTTATCTTTGGGTTTTAATTGCTAGTAAAAGAAGCTTTTTACTAAAGGTCATAAATATAATCTTTTTAGTGATAATTTTTTATCTCGAGAATTTTATAAATCTATTTCAAGGAGAAGAATACAGTAGATATGTTTTAATACTACCCTTTCTCTTGTTATTAATTTATTTTTACGAGAAAGTTAAAGAGAAAGCCTTTTTGTCAATAACTTTTATTGCTGTATTATTAATACTAATCACAACATTCCCTTTTTTAAATAAAGGTGATCTATTAATATTTAGTAATGCAACTCAAGTCTTAGAAGGTTTAAAAAATAATATTACATCATTTAAGCCATTTCTTATTATTTATAGCTTTGGATTTTTTATGATACCAGATCCATTCGGAATTAAACCAACATTTTATACTGCTAATGGACAATTCATGTTGGATATACTCCATTTTTCTCAAAGAGAAGTGGAAATTTACCCCTTTGGTGTTGGAATAACTGGTGTCGCAGACGCATATTGGAACTTAGGCTATATTGGGATAATTATATTTTTTCTTTCGGCTGGGGTATTTCTGAGGCTTTTAAGAAATAATGCTCTTAAGACTCAGTCCATATTTTTATATGGAATATATATCCTTTATGTTGCTAAATTATTTTTACTTTTTAGGATGGATTTTAGCTTTTTCTTTGGGAGATTAATAATAGTCATTCCTTTAATTTACTTTATTACAAGGAGTTTAAATAGTGAAAATAAATTTCGTGAACCTCAGTAATGTTTTAGGAGGGCAGGAATTATATTTATATAATATTGTTCTGAAATTACAATCAATATATGATATTCGTCTCTTTATTAAAAATTCTATTTTTAGCGAAGAACAAATAAATTCTTTGGAAAAGATAGAGATTGTTTATGTTTCTAGTATAGATTACAGGGAATTTAAAAAAATTAAAAATGAAATATTAAATAGAACATTAAAAGATGATGTCTTTATATTTAACGGAAATAGAGCTATTTATTTAGGGGCTTTATTTCCCATGTCTTATAAAAAGATTGCTATCCAACACTCTTCAATTATTGACCAGCAAGATGGAGTTATAAAAAAGATCTTTAGAAAAAGCCTTTATAAAGTTTTGCTCAATAATTATGTACGTCTTATCGGAGTCTCTTACAATACAATAAGCCCAATAGCTAGTAAGTCTAAGGTGTCGGTGATTCATAATGGTATTGACACAGCTAAATTTTATCCAATTAATGAAGTAGATAAGATGAAATTACGGAGTAGATTAAGATTTGAAAAAGATAAAAAAATATTAGTTATGGTAGGGGTATTTACGGATAATAAAGGTCAGCTAGAAGCGCTAAAAATAATTGAAAATCTAAGTGATGATTTTCTATTAATTTTAGTAGGCGATGGGCCAGATTTAGAAATGGCTAAAGCATATGTACAAGAAAAGCAGCTACTTGAAAAGGTCACTTTTACTGGAAAAACTTCAAATGTAATTGATTATTATGGAATATCAGATGCGTTATTGTTCCTGTCGAAAAATGAAGGGTTACCATTAACAATATTAGAAGCAATGGCTTCAGGTCTTCCAATTTTTACGACTAATGTTGGGGGAATTAAAGAGGTTGTCAAAAATAATGAAAATGGATTTTTTTTGGATAGAAATAATATTCCTGAAAATGTTACTTTAATTAAAAATTTATTTGAGAAAACTAGTTTACTTCAAAAGATTAGCAGAAACAACGTAATTAAAATACAGGAGAATTTTACATTAAATAAAAATATTGAATTATTAATGCAAGAATTACTTTTCCATAAAAAATGACAGTAATGGAGACATCTACTGTTTATATAGGAGTTTAAAATGAAAGCTATTTATTTTACTACAAGGCCTCCATATCCGCCTCACAAAGGGGATCAACTTATCGCTTATGAGCAAATTAAACAGTTAAAAGATAATAATGTAAAGGTATATTTAATCAGTTTTGTTAATAGTGATAGGGAAAGTGATGAAGTAAACAATGTGTTGGGTCAATATTGTGAGAAAATTTACTTTTTAAAGATGAAAAAAATAACGATGGCTAAAAATTTATTGAAAACAGCAATTAATTTTAGACCATTACAGGTAAACCTTTATACTAATAATTCTCTATTAAAAAAGGTAAAAGAAATTTCAAAAGAAATTAATCCCGATATTATACATGTTCAAACAGTTAGATTAGGAGAATATTTTATAGATTCAAATAAGCCAAAGGTTTTAGATATGATTGACGCCTTATCTCTAAATATGGCTAGAAGGGCAAATAAGGAAACTCCATTATTAAAAAAAATACTTCAAATTGAAAGCAAATTGTTACAAAAATACGAAAAGAAGGTTTTGGAGTCTTATCAAAAGTGTATGCTTGTTTCTGAAAATGATAAAAATCATATGGGATATGAAAATATTGTTATAAATCCTAATGGCACATTTATAACAAAAACTTATTTACAGAATTACAAGGAATTTGATAGGGAAAATACTATCGTTTTTCACGGTAACATGAATTACTTTCCAAATATTGAAGCTACTATGAACTTCACAAAAAATATTTGGCCAAAAATTCATTTGAAATATCCGAACTATAAATTATATATTGTTGGCAAAGACCCTTCACCAAAAATTCAAAATTTAGATGGATCTAATAATATTGTAGTGACAGGTTTTGTTGAGGATATTTGCCAGTATTTATGTAAAGCAAAGATTGGGGTTTACCCGATGTATTCGGGAACCGGAATGCAAAATAAGATTCTTGAAGCACTAGCTTGCGGTTTACCAATCGTTGCAACCCCATTGGCGTTGCAAGGTGTTGAAGGTGTTAGTGAAAATGAGGTAGTTCAGAAAATGACAGATGAGGAACTTTTTTCGGGATTAGATAGTTTAATTTGTGATGATAATTTGAGGACCTCATTATCTAAAAAGGGACAGCATTTTGTTTTTACTAACTATTCATGGAGCAAAAATACTGATAACTTAATAAGGGTATGGAAAAGCGCAATTGAATCGAAAAAATAGCGCTTTTTTATTTCCTACAATAAAAGTAAATTAATGGTTAGTTAATTAATAGGCGGGCTTATAGTAAAAAATGATTTGAAGAAGCCAATTTGAAGAATTACTGTCCGAAGATAGCCTACTAGAAATATTGAATTAATAATATATGTAGGAATGAAAAGAATAAAGGTTTAATTTGATGCTATTTTTGGGGGAGGACTTTAAATGAAGTTAGTATTACTATCCGGTGGATCAGGAAAGCGTCTTTGGCCTTTATCTAACGATTCACGCTCAAAGCAGTTTTTGAAGGTCCTAGAAAATGAAAATGCCAATCTTGAATCAATGGTTCAACGTGTTTGGGGGCAGCTGGTTAAAACGGGATTAGAAAATTCCTCTGTTGTATCAACAAGTAAATCACAAGTAGATATGATTCTAAGCCAGCTAAATGGTGAAGCTGGCTTAATTGTTGAGCCAAGTCGGCGAGATACTTTTCCTGCAATTGCTTTAGCTGCAAGTTATTTGTACAGTGTAAAGTCTGTAAGTTTAGAGGAAACAATTGCTGTATTGCCTGTTGATCCATACGTGGAAGATAAATTTTTTAAACGAGTACAAGATTTAGAATGTGTTATCCAACAAAGTGGAGCTGACCTTGCATTAATTGGAGTAAATCCAACTTACCCATCTTCAAAGTATGGTTACATTGTTCCCGAAGAAGAAAAAGTAAAAAGCTCCGATTATAGTAAAGTTAAGTTGTTTATTGAAAAGCCAGGAGTGGAGAAGGCAAAGGAGTTAATTTCTCAAGGATCCTTATGGAATTGTGGAGTATTTGCTTTCAAATTAGACTATTTAATAAATATTTTAGAAGCAAAGGGATTACCTATTTATTATGAAGAATTGCTAAAACAGTATGATAAACTTCCCAAAATAAGTTTTGATTATGAAGTAGTAGAAAAAACAAAAAATATAGTGGTCATTCCTTATAATGGTTACTGGAAGGACTTGGGTACTTGGAATACACTTACAGACGAGATGGGCATTAACCAGATTGGTAAAGGTGTAATCAGTGCGGATTCAACCAATACCCATTTAATTAATGAATTGGATATTCCAGTTACTGTTTTAGGCATGTCCAATGTAATCGTAGCTGCAAGTCCGGATGGTATTTTAGTAGCTGATAAAGAGGCAAGTCCACGTATTAAAGAGTTAGTGGGGGAATTTGACAACAGGCCGATGTATGAGGAGCGCAGATGGGGGTGGTATCGGATACTTGACCAATCTAAATTTGAGCAAGGGAACGAAGTTTTAACTAAAAGAATTTGCATTAATGCGGGGAAAAATTTAAGCTATCAATTTCATAATAAACGAAGTGAAACATGGACTTTTATAAAAGGGGAAGGGCTTGTTGCATTAAATGGAAAATTGCGAGTTGTTCGTCCAGGAGATGTTCTTCAAATAAATTCAGGTGATCATCATGCTTTAAAGGCCATAACTGAATTAGAACTTATTGAAGTACAAAGTGGTCAGGAATTAATTGAAGAAGATATTGTCCGTGTTATAAAGGATTGGAATGAAGTAGAGGAACTGTGTTATCAATTGAATATGAATTGATTTAAACGCAAGTGTCTCGCTAGCTTTTTTTAGTTTAGATATATGTTTTGGCTTATAGATTAGGAGATTACACTTTTATGGCCGTTTTAAATTAAGGAGAAGCTGTTTACATCGATAGCTCCCCATTTGATAGACCGAATTATCCCAAAAAAATCAACCACCAAAAGAACTTGGTTCTATTTTTTCTTTTTAATTGAATAAACCTTTTTGTAAATCTGTAAGAACTGGTATTTACCTTTTTTGATTATTCATGGTGCATGTCGTCACCTAATTTTTGCCTAATTTAGAAAACTTTACGATAATTATTTTCAATCTAAATCATCGTAAAAATTACAGAACAGTGGAGATGTAGTGAACGTGAAAATTACAATAGCAGGAACAGGCTATGTAGGATTATCGAATGCGATTCTTTTAGCTCAACATAATGAGGTAATAGCTCTTGATATTATTCAAGAAAAAGTTGATATGATTAATAATAGAAGATCTCCTATTATAGATAATGAGATTGAAGAATATTTAGCAACAAAAGAACTTAATTTAATTGCAACAACGGATAATTATAAAGCATTCATAGATGCAGAGTATGTCATTATTTCAACACCAACAAACTATGATCCGGAAAAGAACTATTTTAACACAAGAACTGTTGAAGCTGTTATTGCCAATGTATTATCTATTAACCCGGATGCTATAATGGTAATCAAGTCTACAGTTCCAGTAGGCTATACAGAGAAAGTAAGGGAGAAGTTTGAAACTGATAATATTATTTTCTCACCGGAGTTCTTAAGAGAAGGAAAAGCACTTTTGGATAACTTATGCCCTTCAAGAATTGTGGTGGGAGAACAATCAGAAAGAGCTAAAGTTTTCGCTGATTTACTAGTTGAAGGTGCCTTAAAAGAAAATATCGATATTTTGTTTACGAATTCCACTGAAGCGGAGGCCATTAAACTATTTGCAAATACCTACTTAGCGATGAGAGTCGCTTTTTTCAATGAACTAGATTCATACGCTGAAGTAAGAGGATTAGATACTAAACAAATCATTGATGGAGTTGGGCTTGATCCACGAATAGGGAATCATTATAATAATCCTTCCTTTGGTTATGGTGGATACTGCCTGCCAAAAGATACAAAGCAGCTATTAGCCAATTATTCGAATGTTCCTAATAATATAATGACAGCAATCGTTGATGCAAATAGGACTAGAAAAGATCACGTTGCGGAAATGATTATAAAAAGGAAACCTAAGATAGTGGGTATCTATAGACTCACTATGAAAATGGATTCAGATAACTTTAGACAATCCGCCATTCAAGGTGTAATGAAGCGTATTAAAGCTAAAGGTATTGAAGTGGTTGTATACGAACCGGCTCTCGATGAGGAAAAATTCTTTAATTCTAGAGTAATTAATGACTTAGAGGAATTTAAGAGGGTATCTGATGTGATTGTGGCGAATCGATTGTCTGATGACCTACGTGAGGTTGAGGATAAGGTTTATACCCGAGATTTGTTCAGTAGGGATTAGTTCAGACTTTTGTAAAAATCCCTTATCAAAAATATGGATAAGGGGTTTTTTGTTCAAGTCATTAGTCAAATCTCTAATCCAACGATTATCGAATACAGTGAAATTCAACTGCAAAGTATCTAAATTCCAACCGGTTGCTTAAAACAATCATTAAATGGTTACAGTAATTTGGGTCATGCAAAAGGTACGCCATCTAATTAATTGGCTCCATTATATTATAATATTTATCACTTTTTGATAGACTTTGTACTACTAAATCAATTTCGCATTCAATAATTACACCAAAAAAATTAGCTACACTTACAAATAACACTTTTCCCTTTTGAACTAGAAATGGTACCTATTAACATTAGTGAAAGGAACATCTCCGTGCCTTCTTCTCTAAGAATTAAATACATTTGAAGGAGATTAATATGAAATCTACACTTTACTCATTGCAATATATTAGAGGGATAGCTGCAACATTTGTTCTTCTTTTACATGCAACTAGTCTTTTTAAAGTCTACCACCATTATAGCTATTTAAATAATTTTTTTAGAGCCGGATATATGGGTGTAGATATATTTTTTGTATTAAGTGGGTTTATTATTTATTTTGTTCATCGGCCTGATATTGGTAACAAAGAGAAACTTAAACCTTTTTTACTAAAGAGATTTATTAGGGTTTATCCAGTATATTGGGTAGTACTTCTAGTAGTAACGCCTTTATACTTTTTAATTCCATCTTTTGGTGAAGGCTTTGAAACAAATCCTATGTTTATAATTAAGTCCTGGCTTCTTATACCCGATATTCATTTTCCAATATTAAATGTTGCTTGGTCATTGAGGCATGAGGTTTTGTTTTACATTATTTTTGGCTTAATTTTAATTTTTAATAAGAACAGGAAAGTTTCGTATTCTGTTATAGCTTTATGGCTTACTACTACTTGTTTATTATTCATTTTTATGCCTAGGGATATTTGGGAAGGACAAAATATTTGGATTAAATTTCTTTTTAACCCGTATAATATAGACTTTGCCTTAGGTAGTTTAGCAGCGCATTTATTTGTATCTAAAGAAAATAAACTCAAGAACTTTGGTAAACTATCTTTATTTTTCGGTTTAATTTGGTTTGCTTTTTCTTGGTATAACCAATTTTCTAAAATAATTGAAGTACACAGAATCATCGCTTGGGGGATTCCTGCATTTTTCATCATTTTTGGTTTAGTATCATTAGAATCTAAGGGAAAATTGCGACATATAAATATTTTGTTCATATTAGGAAATGCTTCTTACTCAATATATTTAATTAATTACATTTCTGTTTCTTTTCTAAATAAAATTTTTAACTATTTAAACTTATATGACATCTTTGGTTACTTTATCAGTATCACTTTATGTGTAATTATTACTTTAATTGCTGGTTGTATTCTACATTATGTTATTGAAATGCCACTAATTAAATTTATAAAAGGCCTAATTTTAGAAAGGAAATCCAAGGGTAAAAATAATAAAAAAGAAGCTGTTGCTTAATCTGTTGTAATTGCGCATTTAGGAGGTTGGATCCCCACTCAGTTAAAGTTTAATGCGGTGAAGCACGATGGTTAAACGGAGAGGGTGCCTCTCTGTTTTTTTGGCCTTGAATTTGTAATAATTTGTTATTAATTGATTTGGGAAAATGGAGGTAAATTCTGGTGCTTGTCACCGCTCGAGATATGTCGATATTTGTAGCATCGGAACATTTAATCTATTTGGTAGGAGTTTGGTTTAGTTAAGAAAGTGGATTTTATGTGAACATCCATACAAGCATCATATTATATTTTCGCCTTTCTAACTCATTTTCTATTCGTCGTTATGAGCAATTCTTAAAAGACTAGGGGATAACTAAAGCTAAAGCGTAAATATTGGTTTTTAACTAGATACGCTTTGTAATAAGAGGAGCTTTTTATTGGTAAAAAGTTGTCGAAGCTTGGTAATTCCCGTGGCCGTAATCACCTTGTACCTGCTGTATGAACAAAAAGAATCAGCTGAATGCCGATTCAAAAATATTATTAATAATTGTGTCCTGCTAGTTTTTTTGTAGTTTAGTCTTTAAAAGAATAGGAAAACGGAACGATTCATATAAGAATAGATTATTCTATATTGAGTTGACGAGTACCGTCACTGCTACACTAAGTATGACTGTGCCTATCATTATTGAAATATAAAGTGGGTTCTTCTTCATTTTCTTCTTTCTCATTACCTCTTCGGGTGTGGTCCAAATACTTTTTGACATCAAAAAATTCCCCTTTTTCATTTGATGGTAGCTGGCTGGCAGGTCTTATGACAGAAGCCCCTATAGCTTTGCGTCGTCACCTTTCAGTGAGTTTGCCCTTAAATAAATATTATATATTATATACGTACATAAAGTTAGTAAAAAGCCACTGTAGTTTCGACAAATTTCGATCTTGGTGCCTGTCACGCCCCGATTATCTTTTTCCTGATTTGCAGGGAAATCCCCTATAGATTAGTACTTACAGCCAATTTAACCAAACGTTTGAATAGTATGAACTATTTAGAAATAAGTCGAAAGGGCTCTCATATTAGAATGTTAAATCATCATTTTGGAAATCCGATATACTGTTGCTCTTGTTTTCATTAATTATCTCAAAGTCCCTTTTGAAAGATTTGGGAAATCTTAAGGATGGATCTCCCTAACAAAAACTGATTTTAAATTATCAGATTTAACCTCCATTTGCTTGTATTTATGATCCCGTTTTTATGGTAGCCTTTTTTCAGGATATTTGTAAATAATCTCATCCTCAATCTGTTTAAGAAACTCCGAAAGCTTCATCTCAAAAGCATTTGCCAGCAAGCCAAGAGTTGTTCCAGACGGTGATTTTTCATTATACTCAAGGTCTTGAATGTAGCGAGTATTTAGTTTACTCTCTTCAGCAAGTTTCTCTTGTGTCCATTTTTTCTCATTTCTCAATCTTCCTAACCCAATTCCTATATACATTTCTTCTTTGGTCTTTTTCAAAGGAATTCTCCTTTTTAAGACCATTACATAATGCCAAGCAATATCACTCCACGCACTGCAGTGCGTAAAATGTCCTTTTCATGAAGTTTTTTTTAGATTAAGCTCAATCTTACACATTTTGGGGAAGCCAAGGGGTCAATGACATTCTCCTTTTGAACAACTGTTATCACACAGCTTGAAGCTTTTATTTTTGCTCATCTTCTAAGGAAGAAAAATTGTACTTGCCTGTTTTCTCCTTGGACAGTTGGTGTCCTTTTTTAGGCTCGAGATAGCAGGTAACTGGACCAGGATGATTGCCTCGATCCATTGATAACCGTATTAACTGATTGGCTGTCTGGATTTTTTCATTAAAGGCAGATAATTTTGAATCGACCCTAATAGAATAACCATTACTTAATTCTACTTTCGTCTCATTGCCCATTGCTGTCGTTGTTATAATATGTTCGGGGTTAAACCAGATACAATCTGCCTTTTGGGGTGATTTGTTCGGAAAAAGGCAAATTCCCAGATAGGGATTCACGATGATCGGACACTTTATTTTCTTGCCGAGGATCGATTTTGCCCCCGTCATTGCCCCTCTTAAATCAAAGCCTATGTAGGTTAATGTATCATTTAATAGATGTAAGGGGGTTCTGTCCACCAGAAAAGACGACTTTCCTGCCATGACCCGTGCACACAGCTTCCCGAATTGGTCATATTCTCCCATCATTAAAATCATTTTCTTTTCGATAAAATAATTTTTTAGAATAATAATAGTCTTCCTCTCCTTTAAATCAATTGATTTGAAAAAAAGTTTGCCTGTTACTATTTCTGATAAGAACTCTCTGATGAACAATAGGATTGCGTTTTTCTATTTCGTGTGAACATCCGCCCCTTTCCTTAGCGGAAATTATATAGGGAAAATGTTAATGATTACCTCCCCTGTTAATTAAATAATAATCAGGACTTTATTACCACGAACTAAAGTACGTGAGAATCCCCATAACTCGAGCTAATTCGTGACAAATACATGACAATTCAGAGGGACGAAACCGGGTGCCACTTTCCGTGAAGCAGGGGACGGTTCTCTTGCTTCGCTTTCCTTTTCAATTGAAAGGTCTTTTGGTAGAAATACACACATTGCCTCAATCTAATACTTCCTTCGGAAGTATTCAGTTTTAAAAGTGAAGGCTACATACCATGGGGGCAGATTCTTTTGGTGAAGGTTTTCAGGGAATGGAAATTTTTATTAATAAAACCTCCTAAAAATCAAAATTGATAGCAAATCAATCCGAATTTGCAAAAATTGGCTCCAAAAATCAAATTTGAACGCAAAAATGAGGGTTTTCGTATAAAAAGTCACGTCAAAATGGAATTTTAGCCGTTCGATTATCTCAGCAAAACCCGATATCGTAGAGGTGCCGGAAACGGAAACTAGCGGTGAAAGGGTGGCGCAAAATGATGAATTTAAAATCAGGCAGCATTGAGGGATTTGAGCAATTTTCGCAATTTGAAAGTTTGATAGAGTTTAACCATCATATGGAAATGTGGTTAGTAGGGCACAAGACTGATTTTTCAAAAGCGGAGCTAGTCGGTTTAAAGCGGCTAGTTCGTTTTGCTGCGAAGATTCCTGGTGTGTGCAATGCTAAGATCGGCACTGTGTTAAAAGCGATTCATAATGAATACCACGATAACGGGATTTCCCGTTCTACGTTTAAGCGGATGATCAGCAAAGCAGTGAAGTTAGGCATTTTCACTGTTTATGAAACAGAACGTAAAAACGGTTCGCAATCGAGTAATCTTTATGTATTTAATCGTTTTGCTGTAAATGAACCACCCAAACAGGAAACAATGAACCCCCTAAAAGAAACTATTAATCTTTTTAAAACTGAAAAAGATCAAAAGATAAAAAAACGTAAAGAAGAACCGTCTGAATTAAATCACACCTTCGTGAGCAACCGTGTGCCCCAGGAATTTGTTCAATTTGTTAAATGTTTCTTCGATGATGCCAAGTTAATCGAAGACTATTGGCATATGGTTCATATCCTAGCTTTTGACTATAGAATGCTTGAAGAAACGGATGTCATTGTGAGAATCGCCATTGATTCCTTTAGACAACTGATTAGAAAATTAAAATTTACAAAGGTTGTCCGGAAGCCGATTGCCTACTATTATGGAATCCTAAAACAGAAGTTTTATAAGTATTACGATGAGCAGTTAGAGGAAATGCGCGAAGAAGGTCTCATTGAGGATGAACCGATTCATTATCATATCGATGGTGAAACTTTTGAGTGGGATTGGCTGCATGGGGGAAGTGTAAGGATGGTTGGTGAAGCAGGGGACGGTTCTCATGTTTCATTGAACTTAGATTGATGGGTCAGAAGAAATGTCATCGTGTATTGGGGGGACATATTTCGACGCAAATTATAATAGAAACTCTCTATTTATCGGTGTTGGGGCTATTTTCAATTAATCGTTTGTTTAAGATCAAAACGTGCCAGTTTTTGTAGGTTAATGTTTTTTATAGGTTCCTAATGAAGATTGTTAGCGAAGATTGAGACCTATCATCGACAGATATTTTACTGACTAACTGGCTTAAGTTCACTTAACATGAGGGTTTGGGTCATATTTAATCAAACGATTAATTGGTAAATTTCTTGTTAATCAAATGATTGATTGGTTTTGCTGTTTTTGTTGTGATAGAAGAGGTTACGTGATTTTTGTGGTGCGAAGTTTGTCGAGGAGCGGTTTGGGAATAACGAGTAAAAAGTGGATTGGTTTCGCCTCTTATTGATGGACCGGGTAGACTTCCGGGCGAAGAACAGGAGATGAAGACAACCATCATTATCTGTCCTACTTATTGTGTCGGTCTCCATTTGTATAATAATCATAAAACAGTTAATAAGCAGTGAATAGAACGAGTATCTCTGTTTACAGTTTTCTTTCTCAATAATAATGATATCGAAGGAGGCTGATTTAGCGTTTACAGGGTTTTTATCACGTCTCAAGAAAACCTATTTAGTTTCATTCCCTATTATCTCTTTATTTGTTGAAATATTTTAATTTTACTGTAATCAGACGCTGAAATAAATACTATTATTCGTGTATAATAATCTTAATAGATATTAATGGAGTGGAAGCGGAATGAACATTCAAAATTTAGAGGCCTTCGTATATGTTGTTCAGTTTGGGAGTTTTAATAAGGCAGCCGAAGCATTATTTCTTTCACAACCATCCATTTCAGCCCGTATTCGCTCGTTAGAAAATGAATTAAATACGGTTCTATTAAATAGGGAAGGACGAAAATCCTTTTTAACAGATGCAGGGAAAAACTTTCTCCCCCATGCAGAAAAAATATTAAATCAATACCAAGAAGCGTTATATAAAATAAATCAGCAGATTTATATACCGGATCAAATTAGAATTGCCTGTGCAAATTCGGTTTCTAGTTATATAATACCTGAAATATTACCTCAATTACTGGAGAGATTTCCTTACTTAAATGTGAAAATAACCTCTTCTCATTCAGAAGAGGTTATTCCAAAGGTGCTTAATAACGAAGTTGATTTTGGGATCATTAGAGAGATCATACATCCAAAAATAAATTCTATTACGATTTTAGATAGTCATGTTGGTCTTTATGCTAGCCCGGATCATACCATTTTTAATGGGAATAATCCTGTTTCAATCGAGGAATTAGCCAACCATAAAATTATTTTTTATGACCATAATTCTCCAGACTGGCTCTTAATAAGCAGATTGCTTGAACCTATTAATTTTCATCAAAAAATGATTGTATTCACTGATAATATGGAAGCAGCTAAAAGGCTTGTAAAGAAAAATTTAGGCATTTGTTTCTTACCCGAGCATGCAGTTCAAGAAGAGTTGGCTAACGGTACATTAGCTCAAGTTCCTTTAAAGATGTTTGCTGAAGTAAGTACAAGAATTACGCTTATTCATTTAATAGAAAAAGAACCATCCCCAATTGTTAACTTCATCCAATCCATATTTATTTAGATCGTGCCAAGCCCAATGATATTTTACATTATCTTAAATCTAACCTGTTTAGTTTATATTTATGAAGCCGTTGAAATGGTCCTATTTAGTAGACCAATCAACGGCTTTCTTAATGAAAGAAAGGTTTCTATATTTCTCCTTGATTAGGATTATTTTGGATTAAAGTAAAGTCAATGAGTGTTAATGGTTTGTTTAATAAAAATTCTTTATTAATCGATAAAAAACTGTGATGATTTTTATCTTAAATCTTATGTTATCATTAAACTAATAATTCTGAATGTTTAGGTAGGCTGGTAACAAACTTGATTAGGTGCCCCTAGCACTTTGGAATTATTTTGTTTCACATTTTAGTTAACAAAAGGTTACCTTAATTAAGTAGACGATAGATGGATCCGACAGTGGATTATCTGATTAACTCATTCTCATGATCTCCTTCTTCAAACCTGCCAAGCTGAAATATACACAAAAGATATTTCAGTAAAGTATTAACCTGCCTTTATAGGTCTAAGATTCATAATTTTTCATTCTATGACAATTCGGAATTGTTTGACATGCATTTTTATTCTCGTTATATTGTGTATATGTTTTTTGGTTTTATATTACGTCGAATATCCAAACCAAATTACAGAACGGGTAGTTGGGTGCGTAAAACACTAGTCTTATTTTATTATTCTTTAAATAATATGAGAGAGGTGGAAATCGGGAGTATGACAAGATGGAAATCTCAATTTCTTCTACGAGGGGGTGCTCAATTTGCGTTGTGAAAAGGATTCAATTGGAGAACTTTATCTACCAATGAATGTCTATTACGGCATTCAAACGGAACGTGCACGCCAAAACTTTCGAATATCAGGAGAAACGATTGAACAGTATCCAGAGCTTATTTGGTGTATTGCCGCAATAAAAAAGTCAGCTGCTTTGAGTAATCAACATATCGGAGTTCTTGCTCCCGATATTGCCGATGCCATTGTCAAATCAGCAGACGAGGTGATGGCTGGAAAAATGAGTGGGCATTTCCCTTTAGATCCCTATCAGGGTGGTGGAGGAACGTCCATAAATATGAATCTTAATGAAGTGATTGCTAATCGAGCCAATGAATTTCTAGGTGGAAGCATCGGGGATGAGCTTGTTCATCCAAATACCGATGTCAATATGGGGCAATCTACTAATGATGTAATCCCAAGTGCAGTTAATATGACATGTTTCCTATATATTCAATTACTACTTAAAAACCTATTAATCATAAAAAAATCAGTAGAAAAAAAGGTACAAGAGTTTTCAGAGGATATTGCTCTTGCTAGAACATGTTTACAAGATGCAATCCCTATTACAAGAGGACAGCAATTTAGTGGGTATCTTTCATTTATCGAACGACAGATTGGTGAATTTGAGAAGTTAAAATCCGTTTGCCTCTCGATTCCATTGGGAGCAACTGCAGTTGGAACAAGTTTAGGAACCTATCCTGGATATATTGAAGCCATTTATCAATTCCTCCCCACTGTATCAGGTATTCCAGTAGAAAAAAAGGATAATTTCTTTGATGGATTACAAAATGCAGATGGGTATCTGAAGATATCCTCTACTTTGAAAGGGCTTGCAACGGGGCTGTCAAAAATGGCAAAGGATTTTCGCCTTTTATCATCTGGACCACGAGCAGGATTTCGCGAAATAGAATTACCTGCAGTTCAAGCTGGTTCATCCATCATGCCCGGAAAGATTAATCCTGTCATACCAGAAATGATGATTCAAGTTTGTTACCAAGTGTATGGGAATGATCAAACTGTAACGATGGCGGTTGATAATGGGGAATTGGACATCAATGTTTGGACACCCATCATAATGAAAAATCTTTTTGGTTCCTTTCAATTACTTACCAATGCCATCCCTATTTTTTCCGAAAAATGTCTCGAAGGGGTCAAATTAATTCGGGAAAACGCCATAGAATATGCTGAATCCTCATTGTCAAATGCTACAATTGTTGCTGCTTTATCTGGGTATAAAAGAGCAACTCAAATTGCCGAGCAAGCCTTTCAGGAAAATGTCACCATTCGTGAAGTTGTAATAAAAAATAAACTAATGCAGGAATCTGATGCAAACCAATTTTTAGATCCCAAGTTATTGACTGATCATAACAAGAGCAGCAGCCTTTTATCTAACTATCTCCACAGAAATCAGAGTATTTCAAATGGTTAAATAATAATATATGAGGGGGTTATTTATATGAAAAAATATTCTTTACTTTTATTTCTTAGCCTAGTTGTCTTTATGTTTGTTACAGCCTGTAGTTCAGAGCCAAAGAAGGCAGAAAAAGCATCTTCCGATAAAGGTTCAGATGTTAGCAATGCTGCTAGTGATCTTCCTAAGTTACCGGACTTCATAAAGGAAAAAGGAAAATTAGTCATTGGAGTAAAAACGGACTTCCCTCCATTTGGATCAATGGATGCAAGTGGAAAAAATGTCGGCTATGATATTGATTTTGCAAAAAAGTTAGCTGAATACGCTTTTGGTGATGAAAATGCAGTGGAATTAGTTGCTGTGACAAGTGCAAACCGAATCCCATTATTAAATTCAAAAAAGGTAGATTTATTGATTGCTTCTTTAGGAGTTACGGAAGAAAGAAAACAAGTCATTGATTATACCGAGCCTTATTTTAGTACATCGCACATGATCATGGTTGATAAAGCGAGCAAGATTGATAGTTTAGAAGATTTAAAAGATAAAAATGTTGTAACACTGAAAGGTACAACAGGAAGTATTGCGCTTGAAAAATTAGTGCCATCAGCAAAACAGTTAAAATTGGAAGCAAATTCTGAAGCGATCAAAGCATTAAAAGATGGTCGAGCTGTTGCGATGGTAAATGATGAAACGGTGTTGTATGAAGTTGTAGCAAAGGACCCTTCACTAAAACTGACTGGTGACCCATTCGAAGCACTTCCAATGGCAGCGGCTGTTCGAAAAGGAGAAGACGAATGGTTGAATTGGTTGAACGCAGCTATTAAAAAGACAGCAAATGACGATCAATTCTACGATTGGTTTAAAACTTGGTTCCCTGAATACAAAAGTACACCAGAACTATTGCCAAGAGCAAAGTAGATGAATGGAGTAAATGTGAATAAGGAGGGTGCATAAATGGCTAAGCCAAAAATTAGGATAGAGAATGTTCACAAAAGCTTTGGCGAGTTATCAATATTGCGTGGCGTTACGACCTCTATATGTGAAAAGGAGGTCACAGTGATTATTGGTCCCAGCGGATCAGGTAAGAGCACATTGCTACGGTGCCTTAATAGGTTGGAATCAATCAATGATGGGGACATTTTTTTGAACGATCAATCCCATTCAGAAATTTCTTTGCAACATTTAAGGCAAAAGGTAGGCATGGTGTTTCAAAGCTTTAATCTCTTCCCTCATCTTACCGTCATGGAAAATTTGTTGCTAACACCACTGAAAGTTCAAAAAACGAGAAAAAAAGATGAACTAATCGATCTAGCCCATTCACTCCTTACGAAAGTTGGCATGAATGATAAGGCAGATAACTATCCACATCAACTATCAGGAGGGCAACAGCAAAGGGTAGCCATTGCAAGGGCATTAATGATGAATCCAGATGTCATCTTGTTTGACGAAGTAACCTCGGCATTGGATCCTGAAAGGGTAAAAGATGTACTTGATACAATGAAGGATTTAGCTAAGAGTGGTATGACCATGGTGGTCGTAACACATGAAATGGGTTTTGCAAAGGAAGTAGGAGATAAAATTATCTTTATGGATGGAGGCGTCGTTGTGGAAGAGGGAACGCCTGAAGAGATTTTTGACCATTGTAAGGTAGATCGAACGAAAAGATTTCTTCAAAAGGTATTGTAACGATGTAGTAAAGGAAGGGGGAATATACCTTGGGATTTGATGTCACCTTTTTAATGAATACCTTGCCATACCTAATGATAGGATTAAAGATGACGTTATTAATAAGTGGTATTAGCTTAGTCTTATCCTTATTAATTGGCATTATCGGGGCACTCATTCGAAATATGAAGGTTCCTATTATTTCTCCGCTTGTAACAGGGTATGTGGAATTTATTCGAAACACACCATTACTTGTTCAAATTTTCTTTATATATTTTGGTCTTCCTTCAATTGGTGTTACCATTTCGGGACCTTTAACGGGAATTATTGCCCTTAGTTTATGGGGAGGAGCATATGCAATTGAAAACTTCCGCGGCGGATTTAGTTCCGTTTCGAAACAATTAGAAGAGGCTGGGTACTCACTTGGTATGAATACCTTTCATGTTTATCGGTATATCATTATTCCAATTGGATTTCGGGTGAGTTTTCCTTCCTTTAGCAATACAGCCTTGTCTGTCGCCAAGAACTCTAGCTATCTAGCGGGTATCGGGGTAGTCGAACTAACTTTCGCCGCTCTTGATACCGTAGCAGTTACGTTTAAAACATTAGAAATGTTTCTATCAATTGGTGCCATCTATCTATTGTTAGTCTGGTTTCTCTCCTTTGTCTTTAGTTTAATTGAAAAAAAATTAGATGTAACACGACGACCTGCTAAAAAGACTCTTAAGAGTAAATCTGAACGACTAGAAACAAGTATGGTAAAGGTAAACAAGTAGAGATACGAGGAGGGGGAATATGAGTGCAATTATTGAAAGCTTTCCATTTTTAATGAAGGGGCTTTTAAATACAATTTGGTTAAGTATTTGTTGTGTACTCGCATCCATTATTTTTGGGGTCCTAATAGGAATCATACGGACGATTGAAAACCGAATAACCAGTATCATAACAAAAATATTTATTACGATATTTCGGGGCATTCCGTCATTAGTTGTTTTGTTTTTAGTCTTTTTCTTATTACCTACTTTAGGAATTCATATTTCTAGTTTTTTATCCGCAGTAATCGGATTAAGTCTTTGGGGAAGTGCGAATGTTGCGGAAGCTGTTCGGGGATCCATTCAATCGATCCATAAAGGGCAAACGGAAGCGAGTTATGCGCTTGGACTGAATTACCCGCTAACGATGAGGTATGTAATCCTTCCACAGGCAACAAAAAGAGTCCTTCCTTCCATTATTGGAATTTTAACTAATGTCATTCAATCAACTGCTTTAACTGTTCTTATTGGTAATGTAGAGTTTTTAAAATCTGCCCAAATTCAGATAGAACGAATTGAAATGTCGGGCCAAAGTTCAGTTGTGTTTATTTTATATGCAGTGGTCTTAATTGGATATTTCCTAATTTGCTATCCACTTTCCTTGTGGTCAAGAAATTTAGAAAAACAATTAAAAGTATAATCATATTTTCCTAGTACATTTGTTGATTTTCACCTTTTTTATAAATAAAAATATCGGAGGGAACTATCATGAAAAAAGTAAATATGCCAATAACAGGAATTGCCTCATTTGCAAAATATCCAATTTGTGATGATTTAGAAAAACTAAAGGCCGACATAGCTGTTCTAGGTGTACCATATGACACAGGTGTAGGATTTTTATCAGGCTGCCGTTTTGGTCCTCGACGAATTCGGGAAGTATCGACACATTATAGTCGTGGTGATGCTGGGTTCTATGATCCAGAGCGTGATGAAGTATTTCTTGCAGCACCGAATGTAATTGTAGATTGTGGAGATGCAGATGTTGTTCACGGTGATATTCAAGGCTCGTTCAACGCCATAGAATGGGCTGTACGAAAGATCCGTGAAAAAGGAGCAATCCCAGCTATTATGGGCGGTGATCACTCCATCTCTATTCCAATTGCCCGCGGTCTTGAGCCAGAAGGTTCCGTAACGGTTGTCCAGTTAGACGCTCATCTTGACTGGTCAGATTCTCCAGGTGGACAAAGTTGGGGAAATGGAAGCCCGATGCGCCGTATGTCCGAAATGGATCATATTAAAGATATGGTTCAAATTGGTTTACGTGGATTAGGCAGTAGTAGAAAAGAGGATTTTGAAGCTGCAAAGGCTTATAACAGTACCTTAATTTCAGCTAAGGAATCGGAAGCACTTGGTGTAGAAGGAATTTTGGCAAAGATTCCAAAGGCAGATAAATATTATGTAACTATTGATATTGACTGCTTTGATATTTCACTTGCCACAGGAACGGGCTCTCCGTCACCTGGTGGTTTCTCCTATGATTTCTTAAATTCAATCCTTGAGGGAATGGCTAAAAAAGGGGATATTATCTGCTTTGACTTGGTAGAAGTTGCTCCACAATATGACCCAACCGGAGCTACAACACGAGTGGCAGCTATGACAATGTTAAACTTCATGGGACATATTTTAAAAGAAAAAGAGAAAAGACAAAAACAGCAGGATGATAAAGTTTTACACGGTGAAATATCTAGTTAATTGAAAAAATGGGTACTTTACCGGATTGTTGCACGAAGGATAAGGGAGCTGCCTTTTAAAGAGACAGCTCTCTTTTTTATGAAACAGTTAAGAAGGGAACGGACGGTTCTCATGCTTCATCAACTTAGGTTTGTGAGTTAGAAGGAATGTCATCATGTTTAGGGGTGACATATTTCGACGCATATTATAATAGAAACTCTTTATTTACCTGTGGTGAGGGGAGTTTCAATTAATCGTTTGTTT